>JAFRZE010000019.1 GCA_017442735.1 Bacillota bacterium | reverse complement strand
GGAGTGACCATCAGAAAGTTTTCATAATAGGTATCAAAGCGGTCTGAGTTTTTTATCGTCCCTGATATCGTCAGGTCATCCTGAACAACGCTGCAGTATGCCTTGATCTTTTCCAGGATTTCTTCATTTACTACAACTGTTTCTCGGGATACCGGATCGAATCGGATGACACCTGTCTCTTGCATTATTTCCATGAACAGACTTATCTCATCTGGCGCTACGATCATCCTGGGGAAAGTCAGCATATAGCCATCGTCATGCTGATCTTTTTCCAGAAGAAGTGAGTCGATCAGTTCTTCCAGTGTATAGGATTCTCCAAGGGTGCCCAGAGGGCCGGCTTCGTATTTCGCTTTGGAAGTTATACCAAAGTACGTTTTCATTGATAATGGAAGATAATAAATATCATTCCCGACTTCTCCCACGGAAAAAACGCCCTGGAAATATTCTTCTTCTTTCAATGCTCCAGCCTGTTTTTCATCTCCGATATATCCGGAAAGCGGCGCCACCTGTCCGTCTGCAATGAGTGTATACGGATCGAGTACATCCCGATATAATAAATCTTCAAGTAAAAGCAGATCAGGCATGCCGTTCGCGTCTATTTCCTGCTTTAGAGAAGTCTCGTCCGCAAACTCATGAATGTCCAGAGAAATATCTTCGGGCAACCCATTCTTTACTGCGACCAGAAGTGCTGAAACACCAAATCCTTTAATATAATAGACCGAAACCTCGCCCGTTTCTTCTGTTTCATCAGAGACCGTTGTTTCTTTTTCACCCTCCGGCACGGAAGAGGTGTTCTCCGTTTTTTGTGTGCTGCAACCAGCCGCCATCAATAAAGCCAAAACCAAAAGAATACTGATAAAACGTTTCATGTATTTCGCACCTCCTTCAGATAAGCACCTACGTCACTTTGATTTTATCAAAAGTCAGAACACAAAAAAACGGCCGGCACAAACTCACTTGTCTGCCCGGTCGTCTTTTCTGTTTAACTGGTTATGAAAATAAAATCCCGCTCTTCCAATATCCGATCAATGCTTCTTTCACCTGCGTCATTCGACGTCTGGTAACGGCTAATACAGTTCCGTCCTTGAGGACGATCTCGCTCTCTTTCAGGCTTCGCACCTGTCCGCCGTTCACGATTTCACTAGGTGAGATCCGAATAAATGGACCTTCCAGTTCTTCAGCCAGTTCACTGACGCCTCTTGGATCCGTCAGGATCTCACCATTAGAAAGATGAAGCTCGAGTTTTCGTCTCTCCCGCTGGATATACAAAATCTCATCCTGACGGACTTTCCGAACCACGCCCTGATGATGAAGGATCAACGTCCTTGGTATTTTTCTGCGAATATCCCGAATGGCTGAAGTGATCGCTTCCGGCAGTTCTTTTTCCATCCGGTTCTTGACTACATAACGAAATGCCCGGACAAAGTATCCTTCCGTACTGCGTTCTTCGTGTGACGTCAGAAAGATCACTGCAGGAGCATCCTCCTGTGATGGCAAAGCACCTTCCTGCAGCGTCCGGGCGATCTCAAACCCATCCGCCCCCGGCATTTCCACATCAAGGAGATAGATCGATGCCCTTTCTCCCTGTCGAATCTTTTCAAGGAGAGCGTTGCTGTCGGCAAAAGGTTCCACCCTTGCCGGCGGCAGTTTCTCCTTGACCAGGATCTCTTTGATCAGTTCGGTGACCTCTTTCAATGTCCGCCGGTCATCCTCGCATAATACGATTCGTATCAATCCTTCATCCTCTGTTTCTTATTTCCTCAGGCTTTTTCCGGCCAGGCAAAGTTCACGGCTTTCGGGGCAATCTCGACCGTAAAGTTGTCCTCATAGATGATCTCGCCGTCCAGCGAATAGGCAAAGCCCGCCGGTGCGCTCACTTCGACCTTCTTAGCCTGTGCGTAGCAGACGATGTCCTGCATGCTGGGTTCGTCCAGATGATTGCCCTGGGTATAAATATCCAGGATCTTCACAAAGCGGATCCGGGAGATCGGTTTGACCAGGCAGACCTCGATCAGGCCGTCGTCGACCTTGGCTCTCGGTGCGCACTTGAAGGATCCGCCCACGTACTGGCCGTTCGCCACGGTGCACAGCAGCGCCTTGCCATCCGGATTGAGTACTTTGCCGTCTGCGGTGACGGTGAAAGTATTTTTCATGCTCGTGATCAGGGCTTTGACAATGCCCGCAGTATAAGCGCTCTTGCTGCTGGAACCTTTCTTGTCCCGTGCTTCATTGACATGGATCGCGACCGTCGTATCAAAGCCGAAGTTGACCACGTTGTTGCTGTAACGGTCTCCGACCTTCAAGAGGTCGATCGGTTTCGCCTCGGCCGCAAGGATCGCCGGGATATCCAGAAAGACTTCCTGCCCGCCGAACACCTTGACGAAGTCATTGCCGGATCCGCAGGGATAGCAGGTGACGGAAGCCCGCTCACAGAAAGCCGCGCCGTTCATGACCTCGTTGATCGTTCCGTCGCCGCCGCACGCGATAAAGCGGACTTCTTCGTCCGGATGATCCGCGAGAAAACCTTTCACATAGCTGATCGCATCGCCGATGGCCTTGGTCTCATACAGGGTGCACTGCTCCTTCTCAGGCAGGGCATCGATCGCGGCCTGGATCTTCGCTTTCGCGTCGCCGGCACCGGCTTTCGGGTTCAGAACAAATACATAACGCATAGAGAATACCTCCTAAATATGTTTACCCGGCAAGGCCCAGGACTCCCAGAACGATCAGGAGCTCGCCCGCCAGATACGTGAGCATGACTGTGAAATGCCGCTTGAAAATCAGGTTCGGATCCTTGTAGTAGCGGACCAGGAAAAGCGTGCAGTCGGAAATGAAGAACAGTACCGCGCCGGCAAAGGCCACCACGGCCGGCCCGTTCCGATAGGAGAACAGCTGCATCAGCGCGAAAACGTTCATCGTGCTGTTCGCGATGAGGTACAGGTACATGGGCACGATCATGGCTTTGGGCGTGGTCGGCCGAAGCGCACGGATGATCAGCAGCGACGTCCCGTAGTACAGGACCGCGGCCGGGATCACGATCAGCCAGACGACGTTTCCGTATCGGATGTGACCCACATACGTGAGGATAAAGAAAACATGACTGAAGAGAAAGCTGATACCGCCGGCGGTGAACCATCCGTGTCCTTTCGGGATCAGCAGGACGTCGCCCAGCCAACTGAAGATCAGTGCGAGCAGCAAATAGATACTTATTTCTTTCGTCGAAAACAGATAGAACAGGATCAGGAAAGCCAGCAGGAGCGGCTTTGTGATCCGGCGTTTTTTCGCATCGTCCTTCCAGCTGTGATACAGGTGGACGGCAGACGATACAATATAAAGGCATAACCAGAAGATGCGCATGGTCTCACCTGCCTTGTTGAAGATTTACAGACAGTATACCACGGATAAAGCCCCGCGAAAAGAGATTTTTATACGTAAGCCAGACGTTTTCAACCTTGGCATTTCATGGTATAATCATGACATCCTATGATAAAGAGAGGTTACCGCCATGATCATTCGCTTGTCCAAGAATACGCCCCTTGTTCCTCATAAAAAACACTGGAAATTCTGTGTGGGTTCCGGCCATGCACTTTTAGCGCTGCGTACCGACTATACCAGGCAGCTGAAATTCATCCATGATACGCTCGGCATCGAACGGGTCCGCTTCCACGGCATCTTCGATGATGACATGCGCACCTTCAATGATCTTTCCATGATGATGCCGCTGCCCGGTTCCGAGGCCTTTACGGAATACAACTTCAATGCCTGCGGCGTGGCCTACGACAATGTGCTCGAAGCCGGGATGAAACCGTTCGTCGAGCTTTCCTTCATGCCGAAAAAACTGGCCCTCCGGGAAGAAGGCCGGCCGCTCGAAGGTTCATTCTTCTACAAGCCGCTGATCGTTCCGCCGGCTGATATGGCTGCCTGGAAGGATTATATGCAGGCTTTCCTCCGCTTCCTGATCCACCGCTACGGGATCGAGGAGATCCGCACCTGGTATTTCGAGGTCTGGAACGAGCCGGATCTTCCGGGCGCATTCTGGAACGGTTCGCAGGAAGAGTACTTCCAGCTTTATGAAGCGACTGCCCGCGCGATCAAGGAAATCGATCCGCAGATCCCGGTGGGCGGTCCGGCTACCAGCGGTTCCAAATGGGTCCAGGCATTTGTCGAATACTGCCGCGTCCATGACGTCCCGGTAGATTTCGTTTCCACCCATCAGTATGCCGGCGATCCCTTAGGCGGTGTGGAAGATCAGGGCCTTGCCGGCGAAGGAGAAGAGGATGGACCGAAAGAAAACTTCATGGAAAAGATGCGCGCCATGATGATGGAAGTCGCAAAGAAACTTGTGACGATCGAAGACAAGTCCTTTATCAACGGATTCCGTGTGATCATGCCCGACAAATCTGAGGCAGAAGACATCCCGAACGATGTGTTCATCACGAACGCTCCCATCGTCAAAAAACAGGCAGCCGGACTGCCGGTTTACTACACCGAATGGAACGAAAACGCTACCTTCTCTGCCTACACCAATGATACCCGCAAAGTTGCGGCTTACGATGTCAAGACAGCACTCGACGTAGCGGATAGCGTGGCCGGTTCTTCCATCTGGTGCTTCTCGGATATCTTTGAGGAACTGCATCCCTTCCCGCAGGAATTCCACGGCGGCTTTGGCATGCTGACCCAGAACGGGATCCCCAAACCGGTCTACCACGCCATCAAGATGCTGACGGATGCCCCGGACGGGCGCCTGGACCTTGGTTCCGAGGCGACCAAGGGAGAGATCGGCTACGCCGCGTTTAAGGCTTTGGATCAGACAGACAATGACTCTTTGCAGGTCATCCTCTTCCGTCAGAAGATGAAGAATCTGGACCTTCCCAAAGAGAGTGTCAAAGTCGAGATCGAGCTGGACAAAGCACCTGCTGCAGTCACCGTCCGCCGGGTCGACGAGGATCACGGCAATCCGCTGAAGCTCTGGGAAGAGATGGGCTCGCCTGTCTCGTTGAACAAGGCGGAAGTCGCCGCGCTCAAAGAGCAAAGCGCCGTCACAGATGAGCCGTGGCCGTTCGTATATGAGAACGGAATACTCACCGTCTCCGCCGAGCTTGGCGTAAACGACGTTTATATGATCTCCATCAAATAAAGAATTCTATGAATCTGAAAACGGACCGGTAACGAAGATAACGTTTACTATTATTGACAGAACGCTTCTTAATGAATATAATATTATTCGTTAGGAGGTGTTCTTTATGAGTGAAGATAAACGTAAAGTGACGATCATGCCTTCCACACAGCGGATCCTGTCACAAATGGGTGAACAGATCAGAATGGCCAGACTCCGCCGCAAACTTCCTATGGAACTGGTTGCTGAACGTGCCGGAATCAGCCGGGCTACACTATATAAGATCGAACGAGGAGATTCTTCTGTCAGCATGGGAGCCTATGCCAATGCCCTGCATGCTCTGAACCATATGGATCAGGATCTTCTGCTTATTGCAAAAGATGATACACTTGGCAGGAAACTGCAGGATCTTGGACTAAAAACGCCACGCCGCGCACCTAAGATGAAGCGAAATGAGTAAATAGGGAGAAGAGGTTATTCATGCGTATTCCATCATCACGTTGGCGGACCATACAATGGCTGTTGTTGATTCTGACTGTCGCTTTGATTTGGAGTCAGTCTATGCTTGGGCAAAAGGTCTCCTCTTCCGAAAGCGGATTTGTGACACAGCTTCTCTACCCGCTTTTGGAAAAACTGCTTCCCACCGATACGGATCTGGAACATTTTGTCCGGAAAGCAGGACACTTTACAGAGTTTTTTCTACTGGGCTTTCAGCTTTGTCTGATCTGGTTGCGTGTCTGGCGGTACATTCCCCAGCAACCTTCCGACGCAGGGCCCGATCGCCCCGGCCTGGTTACCTGTTATCCGGCTTTTGTTCCACGCGCTGTGTGGCCGACAGTCGGTCTGACATTAGCCTGTTCGTCCGGTACTTCCTGGCTGGTCGCTTTCCTGGATGAAACCATCCAGATCTTCTCCGGCCGTGGTCCAATGATCCAGGATGTCTGGTTGGATCTTTCCGGTGCGCTATGCGCGATCCTGCTCGTCCTGCTGATTTATGGTTTGCGACAGAAAAGCCAGTAAAGCCGGGACTCTACGATTCATCGGGTGTGTTTTTAAGGTTTTGAGACTATAATCAGGCTATCATTAAGCGTAGAACAGCAGAAAGGAGGGAGAACATGCTGACGCCAAAAGATCTGGGTTCTTTTATCCGGGCGCTCCGTCTGGAAAAAGGAATGACACAAAAGCAGCTGGCTGAAAAGTTGATTGTGACAGATAAGGCTGTCTCCCGTTGGGAAAGAGGTCTCGGATTCCCGGACATTCAGTTTCTGGAACCACTTTGTGCTGCGTTAGGCGTCACTATAGAGGAACTGTTGTCTGCCCGAAAGGATGAACCTGCTCAGGACTCCTCCGCTGTTATCTCACAAAGCGAATCTCCTCAGAACAGCATACAGGCTATCATTGACTCTTTTGAGGAAGCCAGAAATGCTTTTCAGGTTAAAAAGAAAAAGCGGCGAAAAATCTTTCGGATCTCACTGCTGCTCTTGACATGTGTCCTTATTATTCTCTTTGTTCCGTTCCCCCAAAGGATCTCTCGCACCTTGACTGGGGTAGTGTCGATGCCAGGCGGGAGCAAAGCTCCTGTAACTGTCCAGATCAAAGGATTTGTCTGGCATCATTTCTTTGAAGGTGACCCCTGGGAACACAACTTCAGGTTTCATGATCGCTCTTTCAGCGGGAAGATCATCTTCAAATCAGAAGCTTTGGAAGGAAGTCCTGTGACCTGGCGATTTACAGGGAAGAAAACGGCTATGGGCTCTGATTATACGGGGGCGCTGTGGCTCTTGCCACCTGATACTTCAAGAGAAACCGCTATGTTCCGGCTTACCGGCTTTTCTTTTCCAGATAATGAATGTGACACTCGTTTCTCCACTGACTTTTCCAAGTTGGTTTTGGGAAAAAGCACGTCATTAAACGTTCAGATCATTGCTGCCGAAGATCCCTATACTGACTATCAGAAACTCTATGACGAGTTTTGGGGTGTTTATCATTAATCATCATTCCACGCCCAAGGATTTCTATGATTCCTGGAGTGTATATCAATTTGACGAGCTATCTTATCCAAGGATTAGATAAGATTGTCCATCAAAAACTTTTCTCGCCCAAAAAGTGCTCACTTCCATTGATCTTTTTGGATAAGATAGCATCACACAGCTGCTGCCCGCCCAGGATTTAGAAAAGATAGTTCATAAAAGTACCGCGCCGCCCAAAAACTCTGGGCGGCGCTGCTTGAATAAAGACTATCTTCCCCAACGGCTTGGGGCGTATGAGAAAAAACTGACTATCTTTCCCAACCGTTTGGGGCGAACATAAAGATTCTATTTTATTTCAGCATCTCAAATGTCTTTTCGGCTTCTTCCACGATCTTTTCGAACTTTGTGAGCGCGCGCTCGATGGGTTCGGGAGTGGAGAGATCCACGCCGCCGTGCTGCAGGGTCGCGAGCGGATAGTCGCTGCCTGCCATGGACAGGAACTCCAGGTATTTCTTCACCGCCGGTTCGCCTTCCGAGAGGATCTTCTCGGACAACGCCACCGCGGACGAATAACCGGTCGCGTATTTGTACACGTAGAACGCGCGGTAGAAATGCGGGATCCGGGCCCACTCGTAGCGGACTTCTTCGTCCAGTACCATCGACGGACCGAAATACAGTTTCACCAGTTCCTCATAGAGCTGGTTCAGCTGCTCCGCGGAAAGGGCTCCGCCCTTTTCGATCACTTCATGGGCTTTCTGCTCGAACTCGGCAAACATGGTCTGACGGTAGACCGTGCCCTTGAAGTTCTCCAGATACTGATTCAGCAGATACAGACGGACTTTCGGGTCCTTTTCCTTCTCCAGCAGCTGCTCGATCAGCAGGTTTTCGTTCACGGTGGAGGCGATCTCCGCCACGAAGAGCGTATAGCCCGCGTAGTGGGCCGGCTGATGAGTGTTCGCCAGATGCGTATGCATGCTGTGCCCCATCTCATGGGCGATCGTGCTCACAGAGTCGATCGTGCCGGTGAAGTTGCACATGATGAACGGATTGCTGTCATAGGTGCCGGAAGAATAGGCGCCGCCGCTCTTGCCGGTATTCGGATAGACATCGATCCAGCGCTCGTCAAAACCACGCTGTACGGTATCGACATAGTCTTTGCCAAGCGGTGTGACAGCTTTCCTGACCATTTCCTTCGCTTCTTCATAGGTGTAGGAAAGATCCAGATCCTTGCACAGAGGCGCGTAAACATCGTAGTAATGCAGCTCATCCACACCCAGGATCTTTTTGCGAAGCTCGACATAGCGGTACATCGCCGGCAAGAACTTGTGGACGGTCTCCACCAGTCCGTCATAGACTGCCGCGGGGATATTCTCCTGTGCCATCGACATGGCACGCGCGCTATCATAGTGACGAGTCCTCGCGGTAAAGACATCGGCTTTCACACTGTTCGAATAGGTCGCGGCGAAGGTATTGATGTGATTTTTGAATCCTTTGTAGTAGTTCCGGAACGCTTTCTCGCGAACTTCCCTGCGGGAATCGGACTGCAGCAGGATATAGTTGGAGCCGGTCAGCTGCAGTTCTTCTCCGGATTCCAGTTTCACCGGATCAAACTTCATGTCCGCGTCCTGCAGCATGTTCGCGATCTCACCGGGCGCCCGGCGAAGCTCGCTCATTCCGGACAGGATCTTCTCCTCTGCCTCGGTCAGCGTATGCGCCTTAGCCCGGAGCAGGTCGTCCAGCGTATGCCGGTACGGAGCCAGTTCTTCGCTGTCCATGAAACGCTGGAATTCCTCTTCCGAAAGGGAAAGGATCTCCGGCTGCGCGAAGCTCATGGCCGCCATGACCTGCGTCAGAACACCCATCGCTTTGGATGTCATGATCTGTCCGGCTTCGGCACGGGTATCTTCCGAATAACGAAGATGCGCGTAGCAGAAGACGTCTTCGATCTTCCGGTTCAGCATAGAATCCGCGTCCATAAACTCTCTGAGGACCGCGGGAGATTCCTTCAGGCGTCCCTGATAGGCGATCACGCCTTTTGCCATCTCGGGGATCGCCATCAGCGCTTTTTCCCAGGCTTCATCATTTTCAAAAAGCGTCGTGATATTCCATTTAAACTGCTCTTCGATCTGGTTTCTGTCTTTGATTTCCATATGACTCCTTCTGGATCAATCCAATTCTTTCTTTCCGGTATAAAGTTCGTAATACCGTCCTTCCATCGCCAGCAACTCCTCGTGGGTACCGCGCTCGATGATCTCGCCGTGCTCCAGTACGCAGATCAGATCCGCGTTGCGGACGGTGGAGAGCCGGTGTGCGATGACGAAGGTCGTACGGTTCTTCATCAGCCGTTCCATACCGTGTTCAATGTGACGCTCGGTACGAGTATCGACCGAACTCGTCGCTTCATCCAGTACCAGGATCGGCGCCTTGGAGATCGCCGCGCGGGCGATATTCAGAAGCTGCCGCTGGCCCTGGGAAAGGTTCGCGCCGTCCCCTTCAAGCTGTGTGTCATAGCCGTGATCGAGACGCATGATAAAGCTGTGCGCGCTTGCGGTCCGGGCAGCCTGTTCGACCTCTTCGTCGGTCGCGTCCAGACGGCCAAAGCGGATGTTTTCCTTGACTGTACCGGTAAACAGATGCGTATCCTGTAAAACCATCGCAATATGGCGGCGGAGGTCTTCTCCGTTGTACTTCTTGATCTCCACGCCATCGATCAGGATCTCGCCCTCCTGAATATCATAGAAACGATTCAGCAGGTTCGTGATGGTCGTCTTGCCGGCGCCGGTCGAGCCGACGAATGCGATCTTCTGGCCCGGTTTGGCTTCGACATTGATGTCCTTCAGGACGGTCTTGCCTTCGACATAACCGAAGTTCACGTGGCGAAGTTCGACATGTCCCTGGATATCGTCCATGACCTCTGTCGCGTTGTCTTTCAGATGTTCGGGTTCCTGGTCCATCATCTCAAACACACGCTCGGCACCGGCCAGCGCGGAGAAGATCGTGGTGACCTGGTTCGCCAGGTTCATGATCGGGAACGAGAACTGGTTGGAATAGTTGACGAAAACGGTCAGGCCGCCGACGTCGAAACGCCCGAGAGCGCAAAGGACGCCGCCCACCATCGCGGTCAGCGCGTAGCAGATCTTGGACATGTTGCCCATGATCGGGCCCATGATACCGCCGAAAAACTGCGCTCCGACCTGCTTGTTTCGAAGGTCCGCGTTCAAAGCGCTGAACTCTTCGATACATTCGGCTTCATGGTTGAAGACCTTCACGACCTTCTGGCCGTTCACGGATTCTTCCACATAACCGTTCAGGGCGCCGAGCGCCTTCTGCTGCTCACGGTAGTACTTACGGCTCTTGTTGCCGATCGCGCCCGCGGACTTGATGAAGAGCGGGACGAATACGACCGTGATCAGAGTCAGCCAGATGTTCGTATAGATCATCATGGCGAGCGTTCCGAGAAGCTGCAGGGAACCCTGGACAAGGCTCACGAGTGAGTTGACCAGCATCATGCCGATGTTGTCTACGTCGTTCGTGAAGCGGCTCATCAGGTCGCCGGTCGCGTTGGCGTCGAAGTAACGGACGGGCAGCTTCTGGGTCTTGACGAACAGGTCGTTACGGATCGCTTCCAGAGAGCTCTGGGAAACGGTCACCATCAGGCGGCTCTGCAGATACGTACTGATTACGTTGACCAGGTAAATGCCGGCCAGCACCATCAGGCCCATTCCGAGGCCGGCCAGTTTCTCCAGACCCGCGCCTTCAATGATATAATTGTTGATGATCGGCCGGAGCATATATGAACCGGCCAGGTTCGCAACGGTGTGGATGACGACACACACCAGCGCAAGGATCATACGTCCTTTAAATTTCCCGACATAACCGAACAAACGGGCGATGACCGCTTTTGTATTTTTCGGTTTCCGGTTATCCATTCCACGTGGTCCTGGCGGCATTATGCAGTCACCTCCTCTTTATCCATCTGGGAGTAATAGATCTCCTGGTACTCCTCGTTGGACTTCAGTAATTCGTCGTGGGTTCCCACGCCGGTGATCCTGCCGTCATCCATGACCACGATCATATCCGCGTCTTTGACGGATGAGATCCGCTGCGCGATAATGATCTTGGTGGAATCTTTCAGTTCACCCTTGAATGTCTGCCGGATCCTGGCTTCCGTCGCGGTATCGACCGCGGAAGTCGAGTCATCCAGGATCAGGATCCTGGGTTTCTTCAGAAGTGCCCGGGCAATACAAAGCCGCTGCTTCTGTCCGCCGGAAACATTCGTTCCGCCCTGGTCCAGCATCCGCTGATACCCATCGGAGAAACTGCGAATGAAATCATCCGCCTGCGCGTTCTTCGCTGCCTGCGTGATCTCTTCCTCGGTAGCGTTCTTGTTGCCCCAGCGGAGGTTCTTTTCGATGGTACCGGAGAACAGGACGTTCTTCTGAAGCACCATGCCTACGCCTTCACGCAGGTTATACAGGCTGTAGTCTTTGACGTTGATGCCGTCGATCAGCACTTCGCCGCGGTCCACATCGTACAATCGCGGGATCATACTGACGAGAGTCGTCTTGCCGCAGCCGGTGGAACCGATGATGCCCACTGTCTGACCGGGTTCGATCGTCAGGTTGATATCGATGAGAACCTCTTTCTCGGAGGTCTCATAGTAGCGGAATCCGACGTTGCGGAATTCGATGCGGCCTTCCTCGACCAACTTGTCCTTGTGCGCGGCGTTCTCGTCCGTGAGCGAGACCTTTTCATCCAGGACCTCGCCCAGACGCTTGCTGGAAGCGGACGCGCGGGAAAGCTGCATGAAGATCATGGACAGCATCATCAGCGAGGACAGGATCTGCATGATATAAGTGATAAAAGCGGTCAGGTTGCCCAGCGGCATCGTGCCGACGAGGACCATCTTACCGCCGAACCAGATCACGGAAAGGGAAGCCAGGTTCATGAACAGCGTCATGACAGGCATCATCAGGATGATGATCCCGATCGCGTCCATACCGGCTTTCTTCAGGTTGCCGTTCGCTGTGCGGAAGCGTTCTTCTTCGTAGTCTTCACGGACGAAGGATTTCACGACGCGAATGTTCGTGATGTTCTCCTGCACCTTTGTGTTCAGGCCGTCGACCATGGCCTGCATCTTCGAGAATTTGGGGAAGGAGATCTTCAGCACGAATCCCATGACGATGACCATGACCGGCATGATGACCGCGAGTACCAGCGCCAGTCGTGCGTTCAGGCGGATCGCCATATAGAGCGCGCCGATCAGCATACCCGGCGTACGCAGGCACATACGAAGCAGCATGTTCGTGAAGTTCTGGATCTGGGTAACGTCGTTCGTGAGTCTTGTGACCAGCGAACCGGTAGAAAACTTGTCGATATTCGAAAAGCCGAAGGTCTGGACCTTCGTATAGACGTCTTTGCGCACATCGGCGCCGAAGTTGATCGAGGCTTTAGCCCCGAAATAGCAGCCGCCCACGCCGCCGACGATCATCAGGACGGACATGCCGATCATCAGAAGGCCCATGGTCACGACATAACCGGGGTTCTGGTTGGCGACGCCGTTATTGATGATGTTCGCGAAAAGTTTCGGCATGACCACCTCGCCGAGGACCTCGATGATCATCAGGAGCGGTCCTAAAATGAAATATTTCGCGTAAGGCTTTACATACTTGAACCAGCGTTTCATTCTTTTTCCTCCGTAACCGAAAGCAGGTTGTCTGCGATCCGGTCAAGATACTCACCGAGCTGTTCCAGTTCTTCTCTGGAAAAATCCCGGAACATCAGCATATCCGTATTATGGAATGCCTTTTTACTGTCCTTGACGATCTGTTCACCTTTTTCCGTGATGGTAAGTTCGTTGTAACGGTTGTCCGCTTCCGAAGCTGTTTTCGTGACGATGCCGTTTTTTTCCAGCTTTTTGAGGGTCACGGCCACAGCCGCGGGCGTCACGTTCAGGCTCTCCGCCAGATCCCTTTGTGAAACATTTTGACGTTCTCCGATCAGGTGGCTCAGAGTGAGCAGAAGCCTGTGCTGGCTTTTCTGCAGGGCATTCTGTTCCACATAGCGGTTGATCGCTATTCGATGTTCCTTGGATACCAGAAAAATCTTGCCGATCAGATTCATCTGCAAAAGTTCCAGTTCTGAATCTTTCTTGCCTTTTGCCATAAATACCTCCTTATCTTAACAGTTGTGTCATTAACCAATTAAAACGATAATAGTATACTCTTTATCTATTTGTATGTCAATCGTTAAATTGACGATGTACCACGGATATGATACAATACCTCTCGTGAAATACTGCAGGCTCAAGGAAGCGGCAGAGCAGCAAGGAGACTGGATAATGCGGCTATATACTACGGAAACGATCGAGATCCCCGTGCGGGACGGCAGAACGCTGGAAGTCCTCGTGATCCGTCATGATAATCATGAGAAACCAGGGGCCGTGCATGAAAAGCCGGAAGACCGTTCCATCGGTGTGCTATGGCTGCATGGCGGCGGCTACGCGACCGGATCAGCCAAATTGGTCATGATGTCCGCCGGTCTGGAGCTGGCGCGCGAATATAACGTGACCCTGTTCGTTCCGAACTACCGGCTCTCCGGCAAAGCACCCTACCCGGCCGCGCTTCACGACGCCTATGATACGCTTTTATATATGAAAGAAAACTCCCGCGCTCTGGATATCCGCCGTTCCCAGCTGATGGTAGGCGGGGAAAGCGCCGGCGGGGGCTTAACCGCGGCGCTCTGTCTCTATGCCCGGGACCGGAAGGAAGTTTCCATCGCTTACCAGATGCCGCTTTATCCTATGATCGATGATCGCTATACCGAGACGAACCGCGACAACGCGGGGATCTTCTGGAATTCACGCCGCAACCGGGCTGCCTGGAAAATGTACCTGAAGCTGCTTTATCCGGAAAAAATCAAAAAGTCCGAATGGGAGACCGTGATCCCTTCCCTTGAGATCCCGGCCTATGCTGTCCCGGCCAGAGCCAAATCTCTCCGGAATCTTCCGCCCGCCTACAGTTTCGTCGCGAAGGGCGAGCCGTTCTACGCGGAGACAGTAGAATATTTCCGTCGGCTGAAAGCGTCCGGCGTTCCCTGCCATCTGGATGAATACGACTTCTCCGAACACGCCTTCGACATGATGCTGCCGTTCCTCTCTGTCAGCAAAAAGGCAAGGAGCCGCTTTATCAAACAGTTTGATTATGCCATGAAGCATTACAGTGCCAGAAACTAAGAAAAACCCCTTCCTGTGGTTGATCACGGAAAGGGGTCTTTCTCATTTTTCAGAAGGGGATCTATCGAAATTTAGATAATGTCTGTTAAAATCCGCATCATGCCGCGGATCTTTTAGGCTGCCGGGATCAGGTCTTCCGATCCGGTCGTGGTAGGAACGCCTTCCGGGACGTATTCGCCGGCAACGACGGAAAGGGTCACTTCCTTGCCGTTCCGCATCACGACGATCGTCAGTGTATCGCCGACCGAGGCGTTCTGGATCGCAGCCTTGAACTCAGTAGAAGAAGAAACTTCCGTCCCGTTGATGGAAACGATCCGGTCACCGCTGGAAAGTCCGCCCTGCTGTGCGGGAGAATTCTCTGTGACACGGTATACATATACGCCGAGTTCATTTACCCTGTACATCCAAGCCATTTGCTCGCTGTTGATATCGATCATCGAGATACCGATCGCGACACGGCCTTTTACATAGCCATACGTCTTCAGATCATCCACGACTTTCATGACATTGTCGATGGGGATCGCGAATCCGATTCCATCGATATCGCTGCCGGTGGATTTCGCGTTCACGATGCCGATCAGGTTGCCCTGCGCGTTGAACAGGCCGCCGCCGGAGTTGCCGGGGTTGATGGCCGCGTCGATCTGCAGCAGTGTCATCGTCTGTCCGTCGATCGTGATGGAACGATCCAGCGCGCTGATGATGCCCTGGGTAACGGTTCCGCCAAGCTGTCCCAGCGGATTTCCGATCGCGACTACCGTCTGTCCGACCAGAAGGTCAGAAGAAGTAGCGATGGTCGCGGGCGTCAGCCCTTTCGCGTCGATCTTCAGCAGCGCGATATCCAGCTGTTCGTCCAGTCCCAGCAACGTTGCCGGGTAGGACTCGCCGTTGTGAAGTGTGACGGTGATGGAAGTCGCGTCTTCAATGACATGATTATTGGTCAGGATATAGCCGTCCTCTGTAATGATCACACCGGATCCGGCGCCGGATGTCGTATACTGCTGCATATAGTTGCCGGTAACGACCAGCTCGGTCACGATCTCCACAACGCTGTCCTGCGCCTTCTGGACGATCTCCGGGGTAGTGAGCGCGCCGTCTTCCGCGGAAGCGGTCAGTAAATTCAGATCAGACTGACGTGCGGCATCCGCTGTACTCGCGATGGTGCTGCCGGATTCTGTCTGTGTATCCCCGCCGGGAACCGTACCTTCCTGTGGAAGCTGCTGATCATTCCCACCCGGGAACTGCGGACGCTGCGCGAACTCTTCAGGAATCTCATATTGCGACTGTGTCTGGGTCTGAACGGTCAGATGTTTGCTGATCCACCAGGCACTGCCAAAGCCGATCGCGCTGAAGACCAGCGCGCAGCAAAGGATAATAGCCACGATGCCTTTCGTTCCGATACCCTGTTTCTTTTCCGGTTTCTGATAGGAATAGTTCGGATGCTCACGGAACGTTTCATGTTCACGATACTGATAAACCGGCTGCTGATAATAATACTGACCGGTGCCATAGCTGTAGGACTGCCCGCCGCTCGACACATTCTCTCTCATCTCCTCCAGGTTCTGCTGAACCGGCTGCGGTTGTTCCGCCGTAAAGCCGGTAGGCTGCTGCGGCTGTTCAGGTATGAAGCCCGTCGGCTGATTCTGATTCTGATTTTGGATTTCTTCATTCTCCCAACTATTCTCGTTCATGATGTGCCTCCTCTATAGCTCGTACCGGCTGAAGTCCCCGGCCGGTACGTTTTCTTTTTTTCATGCTACCATCATAAATCGGAAAAATGAAAAAAGTATGGCGATTTTGTAATGCTTTTTTAAAAGAGGTTTGAACAATTTGTAAACCCGTGGTATAATATCCGTTGGTGCTGTTTTAGCAGTGCCTACAACTGAATCAGGAAAACAAAGTCTTCGGGGCGGGGTGAAATTCCCCACCGGCAGTAGAGTCTGCGAACCTTCCGGCCATGGCGGCCGGTCGGCCGATCCGGTGTGATTCCGGAACCGACAGTAAAGTCTGGATGAGAGAAGGCGTGCATACATCCCATGCATGATGCACCTGGAAGACAATGTCTTTCCGGGTGTTATTTCATGTGAAAGGAAGTATGCTATGAAAGACGTACGTACGAAAAAAATGGTCACGATGGCCATGCTGGCCGCCTTAAGCTATCTGCTGATGGTCTTCGTCCGCATCCCGATGATCTCATTTCTCAAATATGAACCCAAAGATGTGATCATCGCGCTCGGAGGATTCATCTTCGGTCCTGTGGAGGCCTTCCTGATCTCGCTGGCGGTTTCCATCGTGGAGATGTTCACCGTCAGTGACACCGGCTGGATCGGCGCGGTCATGAACCTGGTCTCGACCTGCAGCTTCGCCTGCACCGCCGCGCTCATCTATCAAAAAAACCGCACCCAGAAAGGCGCGGTTATCGGACTTGGTGTGGGCGTCGTCACGATGATCATCGTGATGATGCTGTGGAATTATCTGCTGACGCCCATCTATATGGGCTATCCCCGAGAGGCCGTCGCAGCCATGCTGCCGACTGTTTTCTTCCCCTTCAACCTGATCAAGGGTCTTTTGAACGCGGTCATCCTGATCCTGATCTACAAGCCGGTCGTCCGCGGTCTCCGCAAGGCTAAACTCGTACCGGCCCGGGAGATCCAGCCTGCACAGCCTTTTGAAGTGCCTGCCGTGGAGGCAGTTCCTGAAGATACATCCAACACTACATTATGAGGTATTAGGAAATGAATCTTACAAAAAACCTGCTTCTGGTCTACTATCCGGGAGCCGGAAAAGGTCAGTTCAAAAACAATCTGCACGCAGTCGTCGACACCTTTACGAAAGCTGGCTACCTGACTACGCTTTATCCCACGCAGCAGGCACAGGATGTCTATCAGATCATCAAAGCCTATGGCACCTGTCCGCCGGATAAAGATCCGGCTTCTTTCCGCTTTCCATATGATCTGCTGGTCATCAGCGGTGGAGACGGCACCCTGCATGAATGCATCAACGCTGTGATGGAAATGCCGGAATCGGTCCATATGCCGATCGGCTATATCCCCGCCGGAAGCACGAATGACTTCGCGGTCAGCCATACCATCCCCAAGGAGCCGATCGCCGCTGCCGAAGCCATCGTAAGTGGTTCTCCCGTACCGTTCGATATCGGATTATTCGGAACCAGATACTTTTCTTATGTAGCGGCCTTCGGATCCTTTACCGACGTCACTTATGATACCCCGCAGGAAGTCAAAAATATCTGGGGACATCTGGCTTACGTGATCGAAGGCGCCAAGCGCTTCCCAAGCTATAAACCGCATCATATGATCGTGGACGCGGACGGCGAAAAGATCGAAGGCGATTTCCTTCTGGGCATGGTTGCCAACACGACTTCTGTCGGTGGTTTTGCGATCAAGCATGACGAGATCAGCCTGCAGGATGGATTGTCGGACCTGATCCTGATCCGGTATACCAACGACGCGCTCCAGAATCTCGCGACACTGAATGCGGTCCTGACCCAGGACTTCTCCTCGCCCGGACTTGTGTACCGTAAAGTGAAGAAGGCCCGTTTCCTCTCAGAGGAATCCATTGCCTGGACGCTCGACGGTGAGTACGGCGGCGAGTATACTGACATTTCGACCGATACCTGCGCCAATGCGCTGAGCTTCATGTGCGCTGACTGGAATAACTAATCCTTTCGGTAACTCTCGATCTGACTGATCAGATATCGTCCGACCTTCACCATCAGTCTGGCGCCGTCCAGCTGCAGTTCTTTCGGGAGATTAAAGAGGAAAGTGTCCGCCTCGAAGGTAAAGTCGCCCTCATAGCCGATTTCGCCGAGCGCCTTGCAGATCTCGTTCCAGTCGAGACGCTCCATGAAAGGCATGGTATGACAGTCATTCAGGTAGTCGACATCGTGAACGTGCAGCGCCTGCAGACGTTTCGGCCCCATCGCCCGGATGAAATCCTGCGGCTCCGTACCGACCAGTGCCGTATGGCCGACGTCCAGACAGCCTACGATCCAGGGACTGTCGATGGTATCCAGCATGGCATTGAACTCTTCGATCGTCGCGCAGACACTGTCTACGATATATTTCCGCTTGTCATCCCTCTGCCACATATTTTCTACACAGACCTTGATGTTAAGCCGTTCACATTCGGGGATCAGAGAACGATAGAACTCCACGTTCATGTCGAACAGCTTTTTCTCATTATTCTTATAAGTCATATGCTGCACCGGATGAACGATGATATGCTTCACACCCATGATCGAAGCGACTTCCATCGAGCGGATGATCCGTTTGCGGATCTCGGTATCAAACGGTTCTGAACCTTTCGATGACGGAAACGGCGCATGTGCCTGACGGATCTCGATCCCCAGCTCATCTGCTACAGCCCGGACCTTTTTGGCCCGGGCTTTCCAGTCTCGTTTCAGCCACGGTCCCTGTCCGTTCACCATCTCAAAGAACGAAAAATCCAACGCATCATAACCGGCCTGTGCCAGTTTTCTCACGCCCTCTTCCGGTCCGAATGAATCGACCATCGCGTGTGTCTGAGTACACAGTTTCATGACTCATCTTCTCCTTGAATCTTGAATTGAGTTTCATACAGCTCGGTATAAACACCGCCGGCCTTCACCAGATCCTGGTGACGGCCTCGTTCGACGATCTTCCCGTCCTGAACGACCAGGATCTCGTCTGCCGAAAGTATAGTCGAAAGTCGGTGCGCAATCAAGATACTTGTCCGGGATTTTGTGAGCGGCACGATGGCTTCCTGGATCTTGCTTTCCGAGATGGAGTCCAGCGCGGAGGTAGCCTCATCGAAAATCAGCAGGGCGGGATTTTTCAAAAGGACCCGCGCGATACTGATCCGCTGCTTTTCTCCGCCGGACAGCTTCAGGCCGCGGTTGCCTACCATCGTATCCAGTCCAGACTCCTGTGCCTCCACAAAGTCCGCGATATTCGCTTTACGAAGCGCGTCCCACAGTTCCTCTTCCGTCGCTTCCGGTTTGGCATACAGCAGATTGTCCCGGATCGATCCGTTGAAAAGGTAGGTCTCCTGGGTAACGATACCGATATTCTCCCGCAGATAATGAAGATCCAGCTTCCGCACATCGACCCCGTCGAAGACTACGGCGCCGGACTTCACGTCATACAGCCTCGGGATCAGATTGACGATGGTGCTCTTTCCAGATCCGGAAGGCCCTACGATGGCCACACAGTCTCCGCTCTTCAATGAAAAATGGATATTCTTTAGAATCGGCCGGTTCTCTTCATAAGAAAAACTCACATGCCTGAATTCCACTTCACCCAGTGCGCGCCTGGTCGGTTTCACCGCGTGGGGATCGTTTTCCACTTCCACCGGCATGTCATAATATTCGAAAATACGAGTAAACAGCGCCATCGACCGGATCCATTCCACCTGGATATTCAGCAGTGAATTGACCGGTCCGTACATGCGCGAGAGCAGCGCGACCAAAACTGTGATATCACCGACTGTCAGGTCCTGATCATATTTCATCATCAGGATACCGCCGACCAGATAGAGCAGCATCGGTCCGATACTCGTCAGTACACTCAAAATCAGCCGGAACCAACGGCCGGCCATAGACTCTTTCACATTCAGGTCAACCATCTGCCGGTTGACCTTTTCATATTTCTGATATTCCGCCTCTTCTCTTCCGAACAGCTTGACCAGCAGCTGCCCGCTGACAGAAAGGGTCTCGTTCAGGATCCCGTTGATCTCGTCATTCATCGCCTGAGACTGACGAGTCAGATTCCAGCGCGTTTTTCCGGCTTTCCGGGTCGGGATCGTAAACAGCGGCACGATCACCATCCCCAGAAGCGCCAGATACGGGTTCTTCCGGAACATGGCCACGACTGCCACCACCAGGGTGATACTGTTCGACAGGATGCTGGTAAACGTCCCGGTGATGACCGACTGCACCCCGCCGATGTCCGAGGTCATCCGGGTAATGATCTCGCCCTGCGAGCTCGTCGTAAAGAACCGCTGGCTCATCCGGGAAAGATGTCTGTACATCGCGTTTCGCATATCGAAGGTGATATGCTGCGCGATCCACGAATTCAAATAACTTTCGAGAATACCGATGAGTTCGGCGCCGATCGTCACAAGCAGCGACAGCACGATCAGCGTGACGAGCGCCCGAAGATCCCTGCCGATGAGGCCCTCATCAATGATGCGGCCCGTCAGTACAGACGGATAGATCCGAAGGATCGACGTGATAAGAATACAGCCCAGGGTAAGCAGGAGCTGTTTCCAGTAGGGTGTCAGATAGGAAAACACCCTCTTCAGAAGCGCGCCTGTTACCTTGGGCTTGTTTTTCTGTTCTTCTTCCGTCAGATATCCGCTGCGCCCCATGCCCATCCGGGACATCAGGCTTCGCCTCCGATCAGCAGCACAGCCAGATCATTGACGTTGGTACCGGTCGGGCCGGTCATGATCAGACCATTGACCTGCTTCAAGGCATTATAAGCGTCATTCTCCTGCAGCACGGCCGGAATGGAAATACCCAGTTCCTTCAGTGCCTGGCAGGTCGTTCCGTCGACCATACCGCCGGCCGCGTCAGTCGGACCGTCAGTTCCGTCAGAACCTACGGAGAATACCAGCGCGTTCAGGCCCTGGATCTGCTCCGCTGCCGCCAGCGCCAGTTCCTGATTGCGGCCGCCCTTGCCATGGCCGGTCAGATGGACTACTGTCTCACCGCCGCAGATCACGGCCATCGGACGATCGGTATCCGCGTAGTATTTCGCGATATTTCCAAGGAACGTTCCGGCTTCACGCGCCACACAGTTGAGCTGATCCGTCAGCACCAGCGGTACATAGCCAAGCTCTTTGGCCGTGATCGCGGCTGTCTCACAGAGCTGCCGGACAGAACCGGTGATATGGGTTTCCACATTCGCCAGATCTTTCGGTGTCTCCAGCTGCAGAAGCGCCTTCATCTGCGCGGTCATGGTCAAATGATATTTTTCTACGATCGCTCTTGCCTGAGCCGCCGTACTCGCGTCCGGATAGGCCGGACCGGAAGCGATCATATCCAGACGGTCGCCCAGGACGTCGGAAAGTACGATAACGAAAACTTTCGCCGGCGCGCAGGTCTCCGCGAATCTTCCGCCCTTGACCGCGGAAAAACGTTTCCGGACGGTATTCATCTCGACGATATCCGCGCCGCAGGCCAGGAGTTCCTGGGTCAGTTTCTGCAGATCCTCCGCCGGGATCAGCGGTTTTTCAAACAGTGCCGAACCGCCGCCGGAGAGAAGGAACAGGACTGTATCATCCGCGCTCAGACCTTCGACCGCGTCGATCGCTGCCTGTGTCGCGCGGTAAGAGTTTTCATCCGGAACGGGATGGCCGGCTTCGTAGATCGTCACGCCCGGGATCTGTCCCTGAGAATGATCGTACTTGGTAACGACCACACCGCGGTCTATCTTCTTACCCATTTCATCCAGCGCCGCTACCGCCGCGTTCGCCATCTGCCAGCCGGCTTTGCCCGCTGAGACCAACACTAATTTTCCACTACCGAATTTGGCTTCCGCCAGTGCCGCCTTCACAGCGGTATCCGGGAGCGCTGCCATCAGAGATGACTGTATCAGCCGAACGGCATCTTGTTTTAAATTCATATGCATCTTCCCCCATCTTGATAATAAAAACGGACTCCTCTAAGATAGAGTATACTCTGCCTTAGAGGAGTCTGTAAAGCATTAATTCACAAAAATCAGATGAACAGCGAGATGATGAACAGGATCACGATAACCGTGATACCCATGACAGCCGTCATACCGGTCTGGCACTTGTAGGCTTCGTCCGTCTTCATATCGGAGAACTGAGAAACGACCCAGAAGTAGGAGTCGTTCGCGTGAGAAGCTACCATGGAGCCGGCGCCGATCGCCAGAACCACCATGACCTTCGCCAGTGCGGAGGTGTAACCCATGGACCCCATCAGAGGCGCCATCATGGAAGCGGTGGTGATCATCGCAACCGTGGAAGCACCCATCGCGAGCTTCAGGATCATCGCGATAACGAACGGGATCAGAACACCAATACCGGTGCTGACCAGACCACCGACAGAATCGGCAATAGGCATGCACTTCAGGATCGCGCCGAAGGAAGAACCGGCACAGGTGATCGCCAGGATACCGGCGGAATCAGTAACGCCCTGGGTGACCCATTTGAGGGTATTCTTTTTCTCCTCTTTCGGGATCAGCGTCATGGAAAGGAACACACCAAGCAAGAGAGCGACGACCGGGTTACCAATGAACATAATGATCTGGTAGACCGCGCCTTCACCGAACGGCTTGGACGGGAAATCCGTGACGGAAGCAAGACCGATCAGGATGATGGGAAGCAGGATCGGAGCAAAGCTCTGAAGCGTTCCGGGAAGCTTTCCGTATTTCGCCTGCAGTTCTTCCAGCGTATACTCGGAGTTCGCGGGAATATTGATCTTCGACGCGACTTTCTTCGCATACAGGATCGCAACTGCTGTTGCCGGGATGGAAACGATCAGACCGACCAGGATCGTCAGACCCAGGTCAGCGCCCAGCGTACCCGCCATAGCGATAGGACCGGGTGTCGGGGGAACCAGGCAGTGGGTCGCGTAAAGACCGCCGGAAAGAGCGGTGCCCATCACAGCCAGAGAAATGTTGGACTGCTCAGCCAGTGCGCGGCTGATGGGAGAAAGTACGACGAAACCGGAATCGCAGAATACCGGGATGCCGGTCACGTAGCCCATGGCACCCATGGCCACGACACTGTTCTTCTGACCAACGACCTTCAGGATCGCGTTGGCCATCGTCAGCGCGGCGCCGGTCTTCTCAAGGATCGTACCGATGATCGTACCGCAAAGGATAACGATACCGATACTGGTCATGATGCTGCCGAAGCCGTTCTTGACCTGATTCACAACTTGTGTCGGCGTCAGTCCGGATTCCGGATCCACGATGCCCCAGAACAGACCGACCAGAAGAGCGATCACGATCATCACGATGAACGGATGCATCTTCAGTTTAGAGATTGCCAGGACCATCAGCACGACGGCAAGAATGATCGTAGCAAAAAGCAAGAAAGTCATATCAACCCCTCCTTTAATTTATTCAAAGCACCGAGCCACGGCTCAGCGCTTGGAATTCATGGAAAACCGCTGGATCAGAAGACGCAGGATATATTCCTGCCAGAAAGCCGGAAACTCTTCGATCTGAAGCGCCCGCATCAGACGCTTGATCCGGTACTGCAACGTGTTCTTGTGAACGAACAGCCGTTCAGACGCCCGGGAAATACTGCGTTCTTCCTCATAATATACTTTCGCGCTCAAAAGCAGCATCTGCTGCTCTTCCGGTGAAAAAGCCTTCGTAAATCTCTGCGCCAGAAAATCCAGGAGATCAGTACTTTCACCAGCCGACTGATACAGCAGATACCGGCATCTCGTCGGAAGATCCGCCATATCCTGCCAGGCTTCCTCGCCGCACTGATCCAGCAGGGCCGCCTGCTGGTATCCGGCCTTGATCTCCCAGAGCGTCGCCGCCTGCCGGCCCAGCGACACCCGGTATCCTTTCTCCGTCAATTTCTTCAGCGCATCGACGGATCTGTCTTCGGAAAAGCTCATCAGAAGCACCATCCGCTTATTCAGGATCCCCCACAGGTCCCTGCTTCGATCCGCCAGACCTTTCGCCTCCAGCTCGTGAAGCAGATCTTTTTCCTGTTGTTCGAGCGTCAGCGGTTCCGGCGAATCGATCACCACCGGAAGCACCGGGAACATCAGGCGGATCTCCAGCCGGTCCATCAGAGAAGACGCTGCCCTAAGATTCTCTTCTGACGGGGAAAACAGATTCGCGAGAATCATCCCGCGGATCGCTTCTTCCGACCCGATCGGGCGAAGCAGCGACTGCAGCTGATAATACTTGGAAACATATTCCTCAAGCAGATGCGCCAGTTCCTGGATCTCATCGGGATTCCCGTAGATGCCGACTACCCCGACGATCGCTCCGTTCATGCGGAAAGGCATATTGCAGCCTTCTTTTGCTCCGTGATAGTAATCGAGCTGGTTCCTGTATATGTTGACCGCGCTGCCCTTCTGGACCGCTTCTTTCGCTCCGTGATGGTATGAGCCCACACGGGAACGGTCGCTGGACGCAATAATGATCCCATCCGTATTCATGATGTTGATCGTCCGGCCGCCTACGAGAGAGGATGTCAGTTCCACCAGCTCGCCGGCTACTTCTTCCAGCAACATTTTTTCGTCTCCCTTAGTCGAAAAAGACTGTATCGCCGGCCGCGAGATGACAGCCGCTCATCTTCGGGTCTTCATGGATCAGCTGCTCCGCGCTCTTGCCGGAACAATGACTGAAGCCGATCGTTCCTACGCCCAGAGACTGCAGGACCTGCATCGTCTGTCTGATCCTTTCCTCACCCGCCTCCATCAGATGAGTACCACCGAAAACCGCGACGATCGGCTTGCCGAGCGTTTTCTGCACATGAGAAATGATATTCAGGATGCCTGGATGGGAGCATCCCACCAGTACAACGATCCCTTTGGACGTTTCGAGCGACATACAGATCTCGTCCGGGAACTGATCCCGCACGAATGTCTGCGGTGTTTTTCGAACAAAGCGCTCGGGGATCGTCTCAAACGCGTACTTTCTCGGGAAATCCGTGATCAACCGGACGCCGGGACAGATCTCGAGACTTCCGATGACCGTCTGGTGCTCGATCTCATACTCCTGAAGGAATGCCTCGTCAAAGCCAGCTGAAAGATCCGTAAAGCGGATACCATCCATCCCGTACTTTTTCTCAAAGAAGTTATGACCCGTATAAAGGACTTGACTGCCGAGACCCATTTCGATCAGATCCCGATATCCGGCTGAGTGGTCATAATGGCTGTGTGAAAGGATAACGCCATCCAGTCCACCCAGTTCAATGCCCAGCTTGTGCGCATTGTAGATCGGCATGTCCGACGCGCCGCAGTCGAATAAAAACCGCTTGTCTTCGTACTCTACATAAAAGGAAAGACCGTGTTCCGAGACCAGAGCCTTGTTTTCACTTGCCTGATCATCCATGAGCGCTGTGATGCGAACCATACTTCCTCCTCTTACAGATTTATGTCTTCATCAATATACCGAAAAAACATCATGTTTTTGCCTGATTATTTGTATTATAATACAACAATTTCCGAAAAGTAAACCTCATGTCTTTGTTCTGTATCACAATGTTCTGCGACGATTTGAGTCAAATATTGTTCTATGGGTAAAAAGACAGCCTTGTTCCTTTCCCTTCTTGAAAGAATCTATTGTTTCGCAGTATAATGGAACAGGCGTCTAAAACAGCTGTGAGAAATAAGAAGCTGGACTACGCAAGGAGGACCGTTTTGACATACGCATTTAAAAGAAGCCGTATTGCGGCAGCGATCGTTCTGCTTCTGACGGGGGCGATCATCGTCATAATCTGGTACCGGGGACAAGGCCGGGAACTCTATATTCCTATCGTCGGCTCTGTTCTCATGGCGGGGATCGGCTACCTTGCCTCGAGACTGGCCGCCAATATCCTTTCCACGATGGAAAACACCCGCTACCTGGGCTATCTCCATATGGAGCTCGACCCGAAGAAATTCCTCTCCCACTATGAAGGCGTTCCCGAGAAAGTCAAGGGAAACCGCGTCACGGCATACAGCTATCTGGCGGACGGATACTGGGCAGACGGACAATTCGCCAAAGCCATCGAGACTCTCCGCAAGGATCATCCGGAAGACATCAGTCTCATGGGACTGCAATCCTCCAAACTTGCCGCTTATTATCTGGCCGCCGGTGACAAAGCCGGCGCCAAACATCAGCTCGAACGACTCCAGACAGTCGTTGACAAGACACGCACCTCCAATAAAGCTTTGTCCGACAACATGCAGGACTCTCTTTCCCTCTACCGGCAGTACCTGACCGTACTGAACCAGCAGGCCGCGAACCGTGATCTTCTCCGTCAGGCTTTTCAGAAAGCGCAGTACAATATCCGCCGGCTGGAGATCTCCCAGATTCTGGCGATGGACGCTCTTCGCTCCCATGATACCGCGGAGGCGTCCAAAGAACTTCAGTACCTGACCGAGCACGGCGGCAAAACTTTCTTTACCGACTGGGCAAAGGCCAGACAGGAAGGATCATCCCTATGACACGCAACTACCACACCCACACTTTCCGCTGCCATCACGCCAGCGGTACAGAACGGGAATACATCGAGGAAGCACTGAAGAACGGCCTTGTCCTCCTTGGTTTTTCTGATCATTCTCCCTATGTTTTCCCCGGGAAATATTACTCCAAATTCCGCATGTCGCATGATGACATCAGTGATTACTATCTAACCCTGGGCCTTCTACGGGAAGAGTACCGGGACAGGATCGATATCCGGATCGGCTTTGAGATGGAATACTATCCCAAACAGTTCCGCCAGACCCTGGAACTCATGGCCGAAAAGGAGCAGACGCTGCCCTCCGGTGAAAAAGCCGGCCTCCAGTATCTGATCCTTGGCCAGCATTTTGTCGGCAACGAATATGATTCTCATGAATACAGCGGGATGCCTTCCGTAAGCGACAGGTATTTGGGCCGTTATGTGGAAAATGTCACGGAAGGGATCCTGACCGGGTGTTTCAGCTGTATCGCCCACCCGGATCTCGTGAACTTCATCGGATCGAAAAAACTCTACGACAAACATATGCGGAAGCTTGCCGAATGCGCCAAAGCCAACTCAGTCCCGCTGGAAATCAATCTCCTCGGCCTTCACACCAACCGTAATTATCCGAATCCCCGTTTCTGGGATATCGTAAAGGAGGTCGGAAATGAGGTCATCCTTGGCTGTGACGCGCATACCGCAGCCGATGTCGCTTCGCCTTCTCTGCTTCAGGAAGGCGAAGCTTTCGCCGCGCGCTGGGGATTTGACCTTATAGACGAGCTTCGTCTGGCTGATCCACTGAATTATTTCAAATAGAAAGAAAAACCATATGCAGACTTCCTTACATAAAGAACTATATATCAACATGTCCCACTGCGATCAGACTTCCCACCTGGGAACAGCGAACGCGTTTGGCCTGTTTCTTGATCTTGCCACCGAACACGCGGAATCGATCGGGATCGGCACAGCTCTTATGAAAAGCGACCATGTGTTCTGGGTCACCGCGCGTACCCGCGCGCATTTCTTTCGCCGCCCTGCCATGACCGAGGTGGTACAGGCAGAAACGTTCATGGGCCCCGGCCGCGGGCCGAAAGCCGCCAGATACTATCGCCTGACGAAAGAAGACGAAGTGCTCGTGGAAGGGAAAACGGACTTCGTCGCGATGAATCTCCAGACCGGTCAGCTGGTCAGGATCTCCGACTTCTTCCCCGATCAGGACGCGATCACCGAAGCTCTCGCCGGCCGAGACCTGCCACTTCCGGAACCCGCGCCTCGGATCTCGCCGGATTTTTCCGACGCGGCTGTGCTTGGTTCCTACCGCGTCACCTCCACGGATATCGATCTGGGCGGACATATGAATAATGTCGCCTATCTACGTGCCCTGATGAGTTTCTTTTCCACTGAAAAGCAAAAAGAAATGGCGATATCCGATGTGGATATCGCCTACCGCCAACAATGCTTCGAGGGAGAACTTCTCGAGGTCCGCTGCCGCAGTCTTGATGACTGTCTTGAGATCGCCATGCTGAAAGAAGATGCTTCGCCTGCTGTGCTCGTTCGGATTTCTTAAAAAAGTGTTTGACAGAATTGGCCCATTCGAGTATAATAGACAAGATTCTGAAAAGCCCTCCGGGGTGTAGCTCAGCTTGGCTAGAGCACCTGCTTTGGGAGCAGGGGGCCGCAGGTTCGAATCCTGTCACCCCGATTTAGCCAGCAAGTGCCTGTAGCTCAGCAGGATAGAGCAGCGGCCTTCTAAGCCGCGTGTCCGGGGTTCGAGTCCCTGCAGGCACGTTTATGGTGGGTATGGTCCAGTTGGTTAGGGCGCCAGATTGTGGCTCTGGATATCCTGGGTTCGAGTCCCAGTACCCACCCTCGACCGTTTTGGGTAGTCGCCAAGCGGTAAGGCACAAGGTTTTGATCCTTGCATCCGAAGGTTCGAGTCCTTCCTACCCAGTGAGGCGATTTCCTGAAACAGGGGAAATTTCCTATGATATACCTTGACATTCTATCGCCTCGGTGGTAGAATTGACAAGCTGTTGGGGCATTAGCTCAATTGGTAGAGCACCAGACTCTTAATCTGGGTGTTCGGGGTTCGAGACCCCGATGCCTCAT
>JAFRZE010000018.1 GCA_017442735.1 Bacillota bacterium | reverse complement strand
TTCAGAGGATCGCTTTTTCTGGGGAAGATACCAGTCAGATGTTTCTTCTCGCCCAGGATTTAGATAAGATAGCTCGTCAAATTGATGCGCCGCCCAAAAATGCAAAAATGTACTGGGCGGCGTGACTCGAAAATGCACTATCCGCCCCAATGAGTTGGGGCGGATTAGAAAAAACGTGAGAATAAGCCCAAAAGCTTCTTCAAATGAGGCCATAATTTTGCTACAGCCCCTCTTTTCTTGTTCATCTAAGATTCCGAGAGTAAATCCTATTATTCCACTTTCTTCATGGGTTCGCCCCAGGCGCCTAAGTCGGCGCCGAGATAGCCGAAATACCGTCTGCATGTGGCCATGGCCGGTGTGATCTGAAGCAGCTTCTGCTCTATGCTCATATCCTTGGAAATCAGCAGGTCGTCCTGGAGGACATTATGGATCCGGCACAGCATCACTTCCCCGTCTTCCAGCGGAATGAACTGCTTGACTTCCAGTTCATAGATGACCGGCGAATCATTCACAACAGGCACCGGAAGGACCGCGCCTTTTCCGATATCCAGCTTGATCTTTTCCGGATCAAAGCCGCTGGTATTTCCCAGATAATCTGCAAACGGAAGCATTTTTTCCGTTACCAGGTTGGCGGAAAAGATTTTGTTCCGATGAATGTTGTCCTTTGTCTGTTTTTCGCCGCCGATACAGCACATGACACCCAGCTCGCCGTCCCAGATATAACTGAACCAGCAGAAAAGAGCAAAATCCGGTTTTCCGTTTTCGTCATATGTCCCGTACAGGAACAGTGTCTGCGGACAATAATCATTCGTAGGTTTGATACTTGTTTTTCCCATAGCTTGTCTCCTTTAATTTTCAGCCTTCCGTACATTCTCCAGCACCCGCAGAAGGTACTGTTCGAATTCCTCGATCTCCTTTTCCTCAAATCCCTGGAAATAGATCTCTGTCATTTCTTCCGACACCTTCCGGTACTGCTCCTTGCATTCGTTCGCTTTCGCTCCCAGGAATATCCGGATGACCCGGCGGTCCTTCTCGGAGCGAAGACGTTTCACAAGGCCGGCATTTTCCATCCGGTCCAGCATACTTGTCAGCGTACTGTTCGCCAGACCTGTTTTCTTTCCGATCTCATTGGCGGACAGTCCGTCTTCCTGCCAAAGCGCGTCCAGGATCTTGCCCTGCGGGCCGTTGAATGTCTCCGCTTCTGACGCGGCCAGCAGTTTCTCAAATACCCGTCCGCCGATCAATCGGATCTGCGCGATGTAATCTCCGCTGCGTGATATCCTCATAACCACACTCCTTTCTATATGGAATATTACTATATAGTAATATATTTGTCAAGTTGTTATAAGGCAAAAAGAAAAAGCATGACCCGAAGATCATGCCAAACTGTCATCACTGCAGCCTTCTATAAAACCAGTGTCAGGTCGTTCAGACCAAGAGAGTGAAGATAGTTCGCGTTCTTCACCATCTTCATCACCATCCGGATCCCGATATGCGCGGCCGGATCCTCTTCCTGCCGATGCAGTTTCAGGTATTCGACCGGATCAAATCTCAGACAGTTGTCACGGATGCGGATCACCTTTTCGTTTTCCTTCAGAAGGATCCGGATATGGATACTGTGCCTCTCCCGATCCCTGGGAAAGCCGTATTCGATGATGTTGCTTGTGATCTCCTCCAGACAAAGAGAGATCAGCATACTGCTCCGCTCATCCTCCCCGCGCTTTCGGCAGAACTTGGCCGCGGCTTCGGAGGCCTCCGCCATTTCCGCCAGGTTATGGATACTCTTTTCAAAAAGTCTTTCTTCTGCAATACCGAAGTCATCTTCCAGGAACGAGAAATCGTCCGCCGAGAAGGTGACTTTTTTCTTTTTTACCCATACATAAACGGCGATCAATAAGAGCGTCAGGCTTTCTCCGCCGAAGAAGCCTAAGAATACGCCCGGCGTCCCTAAGATGCGGCTGAAGATAAACGCAAACGCCACGATCGAAACGAAATTCTGTAGGACGGAGATGGCTTCGGTCAGCCGGATCCTGCCTACACCCTGGCAGTAGTTCTTGAACGCGGTGTTCAGTGCACTTGGCACGAGGGAAAGGCTGAACAGCCGGACGCCCAGCGCCGTCAGTTCCCGGGCGGCGGGATCGTTCGGAAGGAAGAGCTGCGCCAGCATCGGGGCCAGGATCTGCACGAGGATTATGACCCCCACATCCAGCACGATCCCGTAAAAGGTCATGGTTTTGGTCAGGACCCGCAGGGAGCTTCGGTCCTCATCCGCGTAGAAGACCGACGCCAGAAGCAGAGCGACCGAGCCGACCCCGGAACTCACGCTGTAGCAGAGATTGCCGATCGTCGAAACAACGGAGTAGGCCGCGACAGCCAGGTTTTTCCCCACGTCCAGCAGGAGCTTGTTCAGCACGAAGACCAGCAGCACAAGACTGATCTGGTTGATCACGGTAGGGATCCCGTAGCTAAGCAGCTCCCGGCACAGCCTGGCGCTGACGCTTTTCAGCCGGAGCTTGAACATGCAGTCCTTCTTGAGGAAATACGTGATGCCGATCAAAAGCGCGAGATAATAGCTCAGGGTGGAAGCCAGCCCCATGCCGAAGGTCCCGCCGTGGAAAACAAATACGTTCAGGATATCAAAAACGATATCCGATACTGTCATCATCAGGACGGCGGCCACCAGACGGCCGCGCTTGCCGGAGATCTGCATGAACGGTACCATGATCTGCGCCAGAATAAAGGCCGGGGCGCCGAGGATGAAACCTTTCAGATAGTCTCTCGTAAGGAAGAACACCGCGTTGTCCGCGGTCGGTTTGCCCGCGCCGAGCAAGGTGCAGAGCGGGGTCTGCAGGATCAGGACCAGCGCGACGCCGATCAGCGCTACAGTGACTGCCGTCACCATCGAAACGGAGTAACAGGCATTGGTCCCTTCCATATCGCCGCTGCCCATCGTCTTGCCGCACATGACCTGGATCCCGGCGGAAAGCATGCTGCCGAACGCCGCAAATACCAATAGAACAGGACTGGCCAGTCCATAGGCTGTGACGGAGTCGACGCCCAAAAACCGGCCAATCATCATGGAATCGATCATCATGCAGATCATGACGGTCATCGCCGACAGGATCTGCGTGATCAGCATCTGTCTGTAGATCTTTCGGATCATTTCCTTATTTCATCACTTTCAGCGCACACACTTCCATGGGAAGCGCTTTTTTATACTGATCAAGGAATCGGTCGAATCCCTCGATATCTTCTTTCGAAGCCATAAGCTCGACCGACTTCGCATCTTTAAAGACTCTCCGGTCCAGATAGTCCGGCAGACTCTCGCCCTCTTCCTTCCAGATCCTATAACCTGCCAGGATCGCCATCCCGTAAGGGCCGCCTTCTCCCGCGGTCTCCATCACGGAGACCGGTGAGGCCACCGCCGCGGAGAGCATCCGCTGTCCTACTTCCGGCGTCTTGAAAAATCCACCGTGTCCGTAGAGTTTATCGATCCCGACTTTCTCTGTGCCTGTCAGGATATCCATACCGATCTTTAACGTCGCGAGGGCGGAGAGAAGATGCATCCGCATGAAATTCGCCAGCGAGAACTTCGCGTTCGGCGTACGGGCGAAGATCGGCCGGCCTTCATCCAGGTCGGTCACGCCTTCTCCGGAAAAGTAGTTATAGGAAAGAAGTCCGCCGCAGTCCGCATCCCCTTCCAGCGCGATCTTGAAAAGTTTGGTGAAGAGCTCGCCTTTTCCTGCCTCGATCCCCATCAGTTCGCAGAACTCGCCAAATAGGTTCACCCAGGCATTGATATCGCTGGTACAGTTATTGCAGTGCACCATGGCGACCGGGCTGCCGTCGGGCGTTGTGACCATGTCGATCTCCCGGTGCACGCCCAGCGGACCTTCGGTGACGATCATCGCGAAATCCGAGGTCCCGGCGCTGACATTGCCGGTCCGGACACGTACGGAATTCGTGGCGGTCATGCCGGTACCGGCGTCGCCCTCGCAAGGCGCGACAGGGATTCCTGTTGTCTGGCCGTCTGCCGTCCCGGCTTCCCAGCCATCCGGTATCCCAAAACTGCCGGTCGGGTCGAGGAATCTCGCGCCGGCTTCCGTAAGAGTCCCGGCGTCCTCGCCCGCGGCAAGCACCTTCGGAAGGATCCTTCGAAGGTCGATCCCGGTCAGTTCCTTAAACTGCCCGATCATCCGCTGATCATAATCGATCTTCTCACTGTCGATCGGGAACATCCCGGAGGCCTCGCCCACGCCCATGACCTTTTCCCCGGTCAGCTGCCAGTGGATATAGCCCGCCAGGGTGGTCAGATAATCGATATCTTTCACATGTTCTTCGCCGTTCAGGATCGCCTGATACAGATGCGCGATGCTCCAGCGCTGAGGAATATTGAATCTGAAAAGACCGGAAAGCTTTTCCGCCGCCGGTCCGGTGATCGTGTTGCGCCAAGTCCGGAACTCGGCCAGCTGATTTCCATCTTTATCAAAGGGAAGATAGCCGTGCATCATGCCGGAAATGCCGATCGCCCCGACAGTCTTCAGCTCTTCTCCGAGTTTCTCTCTGACATCTTCTTTCAATCTGGCAAAGCAGGCCCGAATCCCTTCATGCACTTTCTCCATCGGGTAGGTCCAGATGCCGTCCTTCAGTTGATTTTCCCATTCAAAATCGCCCGAAGCGATCGGGATATTCTTTTCATCGATCAGCACCGCCTTGATGCGGGTCGATCCAAGTTCAATACCTAAAGCCGTTTTCTTCAGATCCATGCGTCTATCTCCTTTACCAGCCTGATATGTGTATGATATCGTTTCGGCAGACGTCTGTCAATCGGATGTTATAGATTATGACCGCTATCGTCATCTGTAGTTTTTATACAGTTTTTTTACTTTTTATGCTTCTTTTTAGTAGACATTTCACAAGGATTGAAGTATAATATCTCTGTTTTTAAACAGACTTGTCGGCTCAGCCGATAAAAAAGGAGGAATCATTAAAGTGAAACGCATTCTTGCACTGGTACTTGCAATGGCAATGGGCGTGACCATGCTTGCGGGCTGTTCTTCTGGCGGCGGAAGCTCTGAAAAGAAGGATCTTTCCGCAGTTCAGAGCGTCATCAAGGAAGCTCAGGGCATGACCATGGAAGAACTGGCCAAAAAGGCCATCGAAGAGTCGAAAGGCAAGACCTTCTACGGTGTCGGTAACTCCAGCCGTGGTAAATCCGCTCTTCCGCTCTTCATCGAGTATTTACAGTCCATCGATTCCAGCTATACACTGGAATTCGAGTGGCAGCAGCCAAAGAACAACAAGATTTTCGATCAGCTGACCTCTGACTCCAAGAAGAGTGAAGGCACCTTCGCCGTCACCCTGATCCAGGATGGCAACCAGATCGAAAGCAAAATGGTTCAGACCGGCATCCTCGACACCTTCATCCCCAAAGAGTGGGCCGAAGCAAACGGCGTGGACGTGAACACCTACACCGGCTACCTGCCGCTGCAGACTCTGAACAAAGTCTTCATGTACAACAACACCGGCGATTTCAAACCCGACAACTTCTGGGATTATGTCGCGGAAGGCCGTCACGGCCAGTTCATGGACATCGATTCTGAAATCGTTGGCAAGAACTTCCTTTATATGCTGACCAAGCCCGAATACTCAGCCTGGGTCAAAGAATCCTTCAACAAGCTTTCTGATGCTGAAAAGGCCGAGTTCCAGCCCACGATCGACGCGATGAAACAGGAAGCCTCCGATCTTGGCCTTAATGAAGACGGCGCTTACGCGCTGGCCTGGATCAAACTCTGGATCGGATCCTACAACGCTGTGACCGATGACGGTCCTATCTGCAGCGCCCTGGTTCAGAAATCCTCCACCGATGAGTTCGGTCTGCTGGTTTATTCCAAACTTCGTTCCGTCGAAGAATCGGATGAAGTTTCCGTCAACAATGTCAATGTCGCTGCCTATGACGACGGTTATGAAGGCATCGGCGGCTACGGCTACTGCCATTACATGTTTGTTCCGGACAACTCTCCTCTTCCGTGGACAGCCTGCGCGTTCATCGCTTTCATCACCTGCACCGTAGACGGTTTCTCCGCATGGGGCAAGGATATGGGCGGTTATTCTTCCAACCCGACTGTTGCGGCTGGTATTGAAGAAACCTATCATCACTCCACCGGCGGCGGCGATGAGTTCCCGAACAAGAACGACCGCGGCTATGAATGGTGGACCACCCAGGGCAAGCTCGTTCTGGAAGATCCCGAATACTGTGCTTCTGTTGCCTTTACCGTAGGCAGCTGGATCGAGATCCAGGACAGATATAAACCCGAATAATCGTCTTTTGCTTATTGCTGTCATAACCGGCGCCCCTGGAGCGGTGCTCCAGGGGCGTATCTTAGTTAACTCCTTGAAAGGAGAGGTTTTATGAGTGCGGAAACAATCAAGTCCAATAATCGGGCTATTTTCCTTAATAAGCTGAAAACCTTCTTTTCCAAGCCGTATAATGTGATCCTGCTGCTTCTGGGTATCGTCCTTTCCGTAACGACGATCGCGCCGATCGTTGCTATCATCCAGGATACATTCCAGATCCATCCGGGTACGATTGACGCCCATCTGGCCGGAAAAGCTTCCGGCTGGACGCTCGTCAACTATCTGGATCTGTTTACCAGCTCCCTTTCCAAAACGAATCTGTGGTCGCCTCTCTGGAATACCGTTCTTCTGGCGGTCGGCACCTGCCTTGTTTCCATTCTGTACGGCGGCCTCGTCGCGTTTCTGGTAACCAGAACGAATCTCGGCTGGAAAAAATACCTGAGCTCTATCTTCATTTTCCCCTACATTATGCCGCAGTGGACGTTGGCTGTCGTCTGGCAGAACCTGTTCTGGTCCGTTAAGGTAACGGGCGTCAAGGACGGTTTGCTGGCTTCTCTTTTCCACATCTACATGCCGGTATGGTGGTGTAAAGGCCTCTTCCCCAGCCTGATGGTTCTGGGACTTCACTACGCTCCTTTCGCCTATATCCTGATCGGCGGCATCTTCCGCAACATGGACGCGAACCTGGAAGAAGCGGCGACCATTCTGGATACACCCAAGTGGAAGATCATGTTCCGCGTCACCCTTCCGATGGTCAAACCGGCGATCCTTTCTACGATCCTTCTGGTCTTCGGTTCCGCCATGGGCTCCTATCCGGTTCCGCATTATATGGGACTGGCGACACTCTCGACCAAATATGTGTCGATGAACTCGAAATACACCGGTGAGGCCAGTATCCTGGCCATTGTCATGATGCTCTTCGGCGTCGCGATCATGCTGCTGAACCAATTCAGCCTGACGAGCCGCAAGAGCTATACAACAGTCACCGGTAAATCCGGTCAGATCTCCAAGATCAATCTCGGCAGCAGCGGCCGTTATGTCATCGCGCTCATCCTTGTGATCCTCACCTTCTTCACAAGTATCTTCCCGATCGTATCCTTCGCCTTTGAGACTTTCCTGCCGAACCCCGGCGACTATTCATTCCTTTATACAGGCAATATCAGCAACCTGACGACGAAATGGTGGGTCACCGCGGAAAATATCACTGAAAACGGCATGTACGGCCAGAAAGGTATCCTCTATAACGAAACGATCTGGAAAGCCTTTGGCGGTACGCTTCTGGTCAGTATCGTCTGTTCGCTGGTCGCCGGCACCATAGGTACGCTCGTCGGTTACTCGGTAGCCAAACAGCGGCGAAGCAAATGGGCTAATTATGTCAACTCCGTCGCCTTCCTTCCGTACCTGATGCCTTCCATCGCCGTCGGCGCTGCCCTGTTCGTGCTGCTGTCCAGTGAGAAGATCAACCTGTTCAATACCTACTGGATTCTGATCATTGCAGGTACAATCAAATATATTCCCTTTGCCAGCCGCTCATCGCTCAACTCGATGCTGCAGCTGTCCGGAGAGATCGAGGAAGCCGCGATCATCCAGGATATCCCCTGGATCAAACGAATGCTCCGCATCATCATACCCATCCAGAAATCTTCCATCATCAGCGGCTATCTGCTGCCGTTCATGACATGTCTTCGAGAGCTGAGCCTGTTCATGCTTCTGTGTGTGCAGGGATTCATCCTCTCAACGACACTGGACTACTTTGACGAGATGGGTCTGTATGCTTTCTCGAGCGGTATCAACTTGCTTCTGATCGTAACCATCCTGATTTTCAATACTCTCGTGAACAAGCTGACCGGTGCAAGCCTCGACGAGGGAATAGGAGGATAAACCATGCCGAAAATTGTTTTGACCCATGTGACCAAACGCTGGGATAAGTTTTATGCCGTGGACGATCTGAACCTCGTGATCGAGGATAACGCGTTCGTGACACTGCTCGGCCCTTCCGGCTGCGGCAAAACCACTACGCTCCGTATGATCGCCGGACTGGAGACCCCGACCTCCGGCCGCATCACCATCGGTGATACCGTTGTATACGATTCGGCTGCCGGCATCAATATCCCGCCCAACAAACGAAAAGTCGGATTTCTTTTCCAGAACTATGCGCTCTGGCCGAATATGACCGTGTACCAGAACATTTCCTTTGGTCTTTCCAATATCAAGGAATCTCTTCCGAAATATGATCTGGAAGCCCGTAAAACCGCTGCCTTGATCAGCGCACTGGAAAAACCGGACGATATCGTCAAGACGATCGAAGAGTGCGTCGATAAAAAAGGCAAGCTGGACGAAAAGAAAGCCCAGATCAAGCTGATCGACCGCTACGAGGTATCGATCTTCACAGCAAGAGAACTGATGAGCTACAAGCTGCAGGATGCCGCTGATCCCGCATCCGTCGCCGCTGCCAAAAAGAAGGAACTGGAAGCCAAACTGTCTGCCACCGTGGAGAAATGTAAAGCCGCCGGCTGCACCTTCGATAAGGATTATGCCTTTGTCAAAGACGGCAAGCAGGTAAAGGAAGTCAGAAAGCTCTCCAAGGAAGAAATCGATCTGAGCGTACGCCGGGTTGCCCGGATCGTAAAGATCGGTATGTTCATGGATCGCTATCCGGCTGAGCTGTCCGGCGGTCAGCAGCAGCGTGTTGCCATTGCCAGAACACTTGCGCCTGAACCCAGCGTCCTGTTCATGGACGAGCCTCTGTCCAACCTCGACGCCAAGCTTCGTCTCGAGATGCGTTCCGAGCTGCAGCGTCTGCACCTGGAAACAGGTTCCACTTTCGTATATGTTACCCACGATCAGATGGAAGCCATGACGCTGGCGACCCGTATCTGCCTGATCGAAAATGGTCTCCTGCAGCAGTACGACGCACCGCTGACCGTCTACGGTCGTCCGAACAATACCTTCGTAGCTGATTTCGTCGGAAATCCCGCCATCAACTTCATCGAAGGCAAAGGCAAGCAGAAACCTGACGGGAGCATTGACATCTCCATCCTTGGAGACATTGCCGCAAACTTCAAACCCAATGAAGCTTTGAAACTGACAGAGTGGTATCAGGAACAGGCCAAGGCGGACGCGGCTCACAAAGAAGCAGAAGCCGAAAAGGCCAAACAGAAGGGCTATGTCGAAAAGGGCAACAAGGACACCCTCTTCCGTCATCATATTGCACTTGTCAACGAAACCGAGGACTTCGGCGATGAGATTGAAGCCACCGAAGATGATTTCGTCATCGGTGTCCGTCCCGAATTCCTTGACCTTCGCGATGACGGTCCGATCGAAGGCGAGATCTACTCCGCCATGCCTACCGGTATGGAAACGACCGTTAAAGTACAGGTGGGAGACTTCCTGCTGACCGGTGTTGTCTTCGGAGGCGTCATGTACGACCTGGGACAGAAGATCCGGTTTGGATTCCGCGGGGACGATATCATTCTCTTCAGCAAGAAAAACGGCCGCTTCATTACACAAGGCAGCCTGATCGTTTAATCAGATATTAGAGTTGGCGTCCGGTTGATTTATAGTAAAAAACATCTCTTAAAAAGGAGCCGCAGCGGTGATTGCTGCGGCTCCTTTTGGAATCATGAAATTTTAAAGCTGAAAATTATGCCAGGATCGGTTTGCAGGCATCGGCCAGCAGATCTTTCTTGGCCTGAGCTTCCGCGAGATCCTTGCCCTTGGTGGTGAAGTAGGTCTTGACCTTGGGCTCTGTTCCGGAGGGTCGGACCACGACGGTCGAACCGTCTTCCAGGCCGTAGATCAGGACGTTGGCTTTCGGCAGACCGGTCTCTTCCGGCTTGCTGTAGTCGATCGTGGAAGTGACTTTGATGCCGGCGAAATCTGCCGGAGGATTCACACGCAGATTCTCCATGATGCCCTTCATCTTGTCCATACCGGACAGACCCGGGAACTCGAAGCTGTCGACCTTGTTCAGGTAACGGCCGTATTCCGCGTAGATCTCTTCCAGTCTCTGCTTGATGGAGGAGCCGATGGAACGATAGTAGGCAGCCATCTCACAGATCAGCATGGCGCCGATGACAGCATCCTTGTCACGTACATACGGGCCGGCCAGGTAGCCGTAGCTCTCTTCGAATCCGAAGATGAAACGGTCGACTTCGCCGTCCGCTTCCAGCTTCGCGATCTGATCGCCGATCCATTTGAAACCGGTCAGCACATGACGGAGCTCGACGCCGTAATGCGCTGCGACCGCGTCCGCCAGCGGGGTGGAAACGATCGACATGACAGCGACAGGATCCTTCGGCATGGTGCCTTTCTCGATACGGCCGGCGCAGATGTAATCCAGCAGTAAAACGCCCATCTCGTTGCCGGAGACCAGTTCATAGGAACCGTCCGGACATTTCATGGCGATACCCACACGGTCGGCATCCGGGTCGGTCGCCAGCATCAGGTCAGCGCCTTCCTTTTCCGCGAGAGCCAGGCCGTATTTCAGCGCCTCGAAGATCTCGGGGTTCGGATACGGGCAGGTGGTGAAGTAGCCGCTCGGATATTCCTGTTCGGGAACGATCGTGATATCCGTGATTCCCATGTCGTTCAGGATATGGGTAACAGGGATCAGACCGGTGCCGTTCAGCGGAGAGTACACCAGTTTCAGACCGGCCGTCTTGCACAGACCGGGTCTTACCTGTCTTGCTTCGATCGCCTCATAGAAAGCTTTCTTGCAGTCGTCACTGACGAAGCGGATCAGGCCGTCTTCCACGCCCTGCGCGAAGGAGATGCGTTTCGCGCCGGTCAGGATATCGGTCTTCTGGATCTCGGCATAGACGATCGCCGCGGCTTCGTCCGTCATCTGGCATCCGTCGGGACCGTAGGCTTTGTAGCCGTTATACTTGGAGGGATTGTGGGAAGCCGTCACCATGATGCCCGCGTTGCACTCGTAGTACCGGGTGGCGAAGCTCAGCGCCGGGACCGGCATCAGCGCGTCGTAGATGCGGACTTTGATCCCGTTGCCGGCCAGGACACCGGCGGCCTCTTTCGCGAAGATATCGGATTTCAGACGGCTGTCATAGGAAATTGCCACAGTCTGGTTGCCTCCCTGCGTTTTCACCCAGTTGGCAAGACCCTGCGTGGCCTGACGAACAACAAAGATATTCATGCGGTTGGTACCGGCACCTAAAGTCCCGCGAAGACCTGCGGTACCGAATTCCAGTGAAACGGCGAAGCGGTCTTTGATCGCTTCTTCATCGTCCTGGATCCTCAGAAGTTCCGGTTTCAGATCCGGATCTTCCAGGTTGTAAGCGAGCCAGCGTTCATATTCTTTTTTATACATAGCAAACTCCTTTTCCCGTGCCACAGTAGTTGTTTATATTGTACCTTGTTTGCGGAAAAATCGCAAGGCAGAATACAGAAATCCTACAGCGCGTAATGCCCTTCTTTTCCCGGATACTCAAAATGCATGACCGGTCGGGTCTCCAATCCCTGAAGGTACTTCGCGATCTCTCTCAGTTCTTCAAAATAGTGACCGTATACTCCCGCGCAGTGATGGATGAAAGGACCGAGGATCAGTTTCTCTTCCCAGCGTCTCCAGTCGTTCGGCTCAAATCAGACATAGGTACCGGTCGTCTCCGGCCCTTCCACCGTCTTGCCTTCACCAGCGAACAGATAGAACTCATTCCAGCACTCATCCACGATAGCAAGGTCCTTTGTTTTTTCAGGACTTTCTTGCTAATCATCAGTCCGACGATAGCAAGGTCTTTCCTAAAAATTCGTCCACCTTGCTAAGACGGTAGCAAGGTCTTTCGTTTTTTCAAAACTTTCTTGCTAATCATCAATCCGACGATAGCAAGGTCTTTCCAAAAAAATCGTCCACCTTGCTAAAGCAGTATAAAGCAGTAGCAAGACCCTTCGTTTTTCCAGGACTTTCTTGCTAATCGGCAGTCCGATATCACGAAAACAACAGTTCTGCCAGATGGAAAGCGTTCGCGCCGCCTTCTCTCGCACTGGTCGTACAGGTATTGCAGTAACAGACGACACGGTCTGTCGTATAGAGCGCCGCATGCTGCCGGAACTTTTCGGGCCATTCTTCTTTTGGTACGATGGTCACATGGGCGGGCAGATACTCTTTGTAGTATTTGGGCGCCTCCTTCATATTCTGGGGATAAGGATCGTGGAACAGGAAGGCTCCGTCATAGATCTCCTCATCCCGGTTATGCTCCATCTCAACCGGAACAGCGTTCGCACGGATCAGGCATTCTCGCACCGCGTCCTGCAGGCTGTGATAGCCCCGCGCGCGAAAACAGTCCTGGACAGTGATCTTCTCTTTCTGAAGATCCGGCCACGGAAAATCTTTCCGGGTGAGCAAAAGTTCGAACAGGTTGATCTGTGGGATATCCGCGCGGACTTCTTCCAGGATATGCATGCAGCTCATGCATACGGTGACGATCACGTCGCCTTCCTGCGGGAGGCTGTTCGTTACGTGACAGCATCCGGCAATCTTTACATCTTCCTGGGTCTTCAGATAAGCGCGGATCTTTTTCGCCGTCTCCGGGAAAAACCGCTGAAAATTGCAGCTGGGATAGTAGATGTACATGGCTTTCTCCTATGCTCTGAATTCTTGTGTAAATGTTAGTTCCATCATACTTGATCCACTGTCCTAATGCAAGGCGCTTTTCACTATTCATAATAGATGGATCGAAAAGTGGTGATAATCAACTTGTATCTGTAGTAAATATCTCTTTTATCGCATAAATCCTTGAGCTGGAGGGCTGATTTGTGGAGATAATCATATCAAAATGCAAATCATTATCACCATAAATCAGCCAACCACGAGATGCCAAGGAGATATTTATTACACTATGCTATCAATTATCTCCTATTCCAGACAGCAAAGAGATATTAGTTCCAGTTTCGGGATCATTATCTCCCATCTGGGACGCAGCCCTTGAAATTCTTTGACAGCCACCGGAACCTATGATAGTATGAAGCAAAAGTCAGACCTAAGGAGGCACTCATGAAATTCACGATCGTCGGAGCCGGAAGCTCCTATACACCCGAACTTATCGAAGAAATGATCCGCCTGAGAGAAACGCTCCCCGTAAAAGAGCTGGTTCTTTATGATATCGATGAAAAACGGCTGGACATCATGACCGGTTTCTGCCGCCGCTTCGCGGATAAGCGCGGGATGCAGGGACTGAAGATCAGAAAGACGCTCGATCTTGACGACGCGCTTTACGGGGCGGCTTTCGTGGATACCCAGGTGCGCGTCGGCGGCAACAAGCAGCGTGTCAAGGATGAGAAGATCCCGCTGAAATATGGCCTGGTCGGCCAGGAAACGACCGGCGCGGGCGGAATGATGAAAGCGTTCCGTACCATTCCGGTGATGCTGAACGTCGCCCGGCACATGGAAAAGGATTCTCCGGACGGCTGGCTCATCAATTATACGAATCCTACAGGACTGGTCACCGAAGCCATTACCCGCTGTACCAAGGCAAACATCGCCGGCTTCTGTTCCGGCGGCATCTTCCCGAAGATGTGGGCGAAAAGCGCCTTCGGGATGAGCTACGACGATGAAGACTACAAACGGGTGCAGTACGATTATATCGGCCTCAACCATATGAACTTCATCAGCAACATCACGATCGACGGCCGGCCGATCACGGAAGAACAGTTTATGGCGCTGGCCAGACAGCAGTCAGTCGATCCCGAGCTTTGCAAATTGCTGGGCGTCCTGGTCAGTCCTTATCTTCAGTACTACTATCACACTCACAAGGTGGTCGAAAAACTGAAAGCGGAACCGCAGACCCGCGGCGAGTACGTGCAGGAGCTGGAAAAGGAAGTCTACAGCGCGTACGCGGATCCGAACAACGCGGACAAACCGGTCGCCCTGGAAAAACGCGGAGGCGGCGGTTACAGCGAAGTAGCCATGACCTTCGTCAACGCTGTCTACAATAACGTTGATACGGAAATGGTCGTGAACGTGCCGAATAACGGCGCGATTCCTTTCCTTCCGGACAGCGCGGTCGTGGAGATCAACTGTATGGTCAATCAGCGCGGGATGCAGCCCATCCACAAGTCGCTGGACAAGATACCACCCATGTGCTGGGGCCTCATTTCCGAAGTCAAAAACTATGAGCAGCTGGCCGTCGAGGCAGCGCTGGAAGGCAGCATCACCAAGATGAAGTGGGCGCTGCTGGCTCACCCGCTGGTACGTGAATATGACCTGGTGGAAAAACTCGTTCCCGAACTGCTGGAAGCGAATAAAGAATATCTTCCGCAATTCGATCTATAAGAAGATAAGGAATCTGTTATGAGATACGTACTTGGGATCGATCAGGGCGCGACGAAGACCCACGCGCTGGTCGCGGATGAAACCGGCCATCTTCTCGGGATCGGTACAGGGATCGGTGCGTGTCATTCCGTCACAGGGATGGCTTCCGCGATGCAGGGTGTAGAGGAATCTGTCTTTGCTGCCCTCTCTATGGCCAATCTTACGCTAAGCGATATCTCCGCGCTCGCTGGCGGTATGACGGGCGTGGACTGGCCGGATGAAGCCGGCCTTCTGACCGGCGCGCTGGAAAAGACGCTTAGCATTAACAGCGAAAATATCCATGTCGTCAATGACTGCATCATCGCGCTCCGCGCGGGGACGACCAGTCCCATGGGCTGTATCCTCTGTGCCGGTACCGGACTGAACTGCGGCGTCCGCAACGCCTCCGGCAGAGAATATACCTTCGGTTACTATATCCCCGATGAAGATCAGGGCGGCGGCGCGCTGACCGTCCGCGCGCTGCAGGCTGTCTTTGACGCGGAATGCGGAATGGGCGATCCGACATCCCTGACCGGCCGGTGTCTCGCGCTGACAAATTGTCAGGACGTCGATGACCTTCTCCGGAAGAAAGTCGAAAACCGCCTGACCAAAGAGGAGAAACACGAAATACCGATCATCGTCTCCGAAGAAGTGCTGAACGGAGATCCCGTCGCCGCCGACATTCTGGCCCGGTTTGGAGAGGACATGGCCGCCTATGCTGTCGCAGGGATCCGCCGTCTTGGCCTTCAGAACGAATCCATTGAAGTGATCATCTCCGGGAGCGTTTTCAAATGCAAGGCGCCGCTTTTGCTGGAAACCGTCCGAAAAACCATCCTGTCGGCCGTTCCTCACGCACGGATCATCGAAAGCACCCTGGAACCCGTCGTCGGGGCGGTCCTGCTCGCACTCGATGATCTTGGTCCGGAAAGCGCTGATATGAATATGATCCAGCAAAACATCGAATCGGACGCGCCGCGTTTTCACATGATCCGGAAAAAATAGAGGAGGTGCCCATGCGCTGCAATTGTCCCTATATCGTCTGCCCGCTGCACGGTGACTGCGTTGCCTGTATTGAGCACAATCGTCTTACAGGCGACATGGCACACTGTATGGAAAAAACCGCGATCGAACGAGGGGCGATCATGCCGTTTCGTCTTCCGAAAAAGGTCTATCTGGAAGACACCTTCGAGGCAATGAGCCAGAAAAGCGCCGAACTGATCATTGAAGCTTTACAGGCAAAGCCCGACGCGCTGATCTGTCTTGCGGCCGGCAATACCGCCATCCGGACCTATGAGATCCTCGCTGAACGCAAAGCACGCGGCGAAGTCGATTTTTCAGAGGCTAGCTTCGTGGCACTGGATGAATGGCTGGATCTGGAAGATGAAAGCGAAAACTGTGATGCTTTCATGCGAAAGTATTTCTACGGACCTCTCGGTATTCCGGATCGGCAGGTCAAGCGCTTTGATATCCACGCGTCTGATCTGAGCCAGGTATGCAGGAATGTGGATCAGTTTATCTTTGACCACGGCGGGATAGACATTATGCTGCTGGGTATGGGGATGAACGGACATCTGGCACTCAACGAACCCGGCGGTGACTTTTCCGATTACGCGAAGGTGGTCGATCTGGATCCCGTGACCATGTCGGTCGGACAGAAATATTTTTCTCATGAAGCGAAGTTGAGCCGTGGCATCACGCTTGGGGTACATCACATCTTCGACGCGGATCTCGTGATCCTTCAGGTAGGCGGCGCGCACAAAGCGGAAATCACGGAAAAGCTCATCAAAACCGCGCCTACCGAGATGCTTCCTGCCACCGTCCTCAAGTTGATCAAAAACGGCGTACTGGTCGTTGACCGTGACGCCGCTGCGAATGTTCTGGATCTGCTGTAAAAAAGAAATACCGATCTGTCCGAAAAACGAGTCCGATCGGTATTTTTGTGTTTGCACACTTTCAGGTATGCGTTTTTATTCACTTAATTCTCAAACATCTCTACGGCCGTCTTCAGCTGCTCGATGATATCGATGTGCTGCGGGCAGGCCGCTTCGCACTGTCCGCACTGGATACAGTCGCTGGGTTTTCCTCCGCGGCTGGTATTCCATCCGAAGGTCTGTTTGGCCGCCGCTTCATGATTGAAGAGGTAGATCTTGTTCATCGCCTCAAAGACGCCCGGGATATTGATCTGCATCGGACATCCCTTGACGCAGTACTGGCAGGAGGTACAGGGGATGTGCGGAACGCTGTGCAGGGTCTCCCTCGCCTTGTCGATGACCTTGTACTCTTCCTCCGTCAGCGGTTTGAAGTCTTTCATGGTCTTCAGGTTGTCTTTCATCTGCTCTACGTTGCTCATACCGCTGAGCGCTACGATCAGCCCGTCCACAGAAGCGGCAAAGCGAAGGGCCCAGGAAGGAAGGTTCGCCTCCGGATTGGCTTCCTTGAAGACTTTGGCGACCGGCTCCGGCAGGTTGACAAGAGAACCGCCTTTGACAGGCTCCATGATAATGATCGGTTTTCCGTGCTTTCTGGCTACTTCATAGCATTTGCGGGACTGGACCTTGGGATCTTCCCAGTCTGCGTAGTTGATCTGCAGCTGGACGAATTCCATGTCCGGATGCTCGGTCAGGATCTGGTCCAGTTTTTCCGCGCTGTCGTGGAAAGAGAAACCGAGATGCTTGATCAGTCCTTCCTCTTTTCTGGCTTTGGCAAATTCCCAGATCCCGAACCTTTCGAAGCTTTCGGTACGGGTATCGCCCAGGTTATGCAGAAGATAAAAATCAAAGTATCCCGCGCCGGTGCGTTCCAGGGAAGTATAGAACATCTGCTGCGCTTCCTCGGCAGTCTTGGGACCGGCCCAGGCCGGCAGCTTGGTCGCGAGCTGGAAGCTCTCACGGGGATAACGATCCACCAGCGCGGTCTTGATCGCTTTCTCCGACTTGCCGCCTATGTATCCGTAGGCTGTATCAAAGTATGTGAATCCGGCTTCCAGAAAGAGGTCGACCATTTCCTTGACCTGTTCCACATCCACTTCCTCACCCAGCATGGGAAGGCGCATCAGCCCAAATCCCAGCTTGGGAATGTTTTCTCCAAGATAACTCATTGACTTTTCCTTTCTTTTTCACGGGGACAAATAGTTGCACATTGCAACCATTATAACGCAGCTCCCCGCTTTTTGCAATCATCAGTTTTCTAACAAGTATCGTCCGATCAGCCGGACGTCTTCCGGACACCAGGTGCGCGGTTCTTCGCCTTCTTTCATCTCGCAGATCATTTTCCCGGATGGCGTCAGCAGTTCCACCCGCGCCTTGCTCAGGCCCAGGAGAGACGGTTCCAGAAGGATCTCTTTCATGCCCGGCTTCATGATCGTCAGGCCCAGCAGCGCCTTGGGCAGAGAATAAAGCGGCGTCCCGCCCCAGGCATGGCTGTGGTCAAAATGATAGGTCGGTTCCGGCTTGACGAAGCCTTCCGCCAGGCCTTTGGAACACTCCCTCACCGGCGCTTTCCATTTTTCCAGGATGGAAAGCGTATACTTTTCTCTGAGGCCCAGACGGCACACCGCTTCCAGCAGATAATGCAGGAAATAGGGCTGGACCTCTCCTCCGATCTCACCCTGCATGATCTGATCCACGATTTTCCGCCCTGTCTCATCATCACAGACGCCCGACCAGCAAGCCAGGATATTCGAATGCTTGAGATAATACCGCTTTTCGATATTCGGGGGCATCCACTTTCCTATCCGGTCCTCCCTTGTCGGCGTATTCAGGCCTTCAAAGTAGATTCCTTTTTCCTTGTCAAACAACTGTTCATTGATCGCCCGGCGAAGGTCCGCGCTCTTCTTCGAAAGCTCCTCTGCCTTTTCTTTTTCAGAGATCGCCTCGAAAACCTTTTCCGCTGCTTTCAGGGCGGCGAAGAAGAACATGTTGAGACAGCTCTGCCCCAGCGCCTTGGGCGGATGGTGCATGGAGATCCCGTCGATATAGATCCAGTCCACGAACATATAGTCCGGAGGATCCTCGATGAGCCCGTTTTTTCCCATATATGTGTCGAACCGGCGAAGCAGCAGTTCCAGTGCCTTCCGGCAGCGGACCAGCAGCGTCTGATCGCCGGTGATCATATAGACGTCATAGAGCATCCGGACCCAGATCAGGCTGTAGGTGGTATGGAACATCCGGCCGTTTTCCCTCTCCAGAAGTTCGGCGGTACGGATGATGTCGAACCTGGCCAGGCGCATGTCTCCGAAGGAAAAAGGCGTCATCAGACTCTCGATGTAATAATCGCCCGTGCAGGCCAGCGGTTCACAGTGCCGGGGGCTGTCCAGGTGATGGGTCTGCCGGCAGATCTTCAACGTATGCTGACATGTTTCCAGCACTTTCGTCAGTTCTTCATCACTCACAAAGGTATGCGCCTCTTCCGTCACCGGATAATGGGTTTCGATGAATGAGATCCGGATCCTCGCCGGTCTTTCGGATCGATTTTCCGCTTCTATCAGAAGGCTGCCCGCGCTATGCAGATAAAAGCCCCGATAAGTTCCGCTTTCCTTCCGTATGACTTCTTCACTCGTTCCCTTTTCATCCTGCTCCCGGCAGGTCACCCGCACATGAAGTTCTCCCACATTTTCCGAATCGATCATAACAAAGCCGGCATAGATCCTGTCCAGATCCAGGACCACAGATCTCTTTTCCTCCGGTTCCAGCTCGAACGTCCCACCGGATGGCAGGATCTGTTTCTCGCTGCGAACAGGGATCGGCGCGGTCTCGGTTTTCCACCGGTTTTCGATCACCTGCGCCGGGACGCAGGCGTCGGGCGCGATCCGGCCGTCAAATGTACGAGGCGCCACGTAGGCTCCATTCTTTCTGACCTGCCAGCTCTCATCCGTGAAAACACTCTGCTCTGTTCCGTCTTCCATCGTGAGAATGGCCGAAAGCATGAATCCGCCGTGTCCCTTGGAGTATTCACAGATCTGGACCGGACTCATGCGTACCCTGGCGAAGAACGTCAGATGATCCGTATCCGGTGACACTTCGAGTTCTGACGAATAGAAATTGTCCCGGGCGGTCTCATTGCCGATGAAGTCTCCGCCGACACTGGCCGGCCCCGTCGCGATGATACTGCCATTCAAAAAGAGCTGGACCGCCGTGTCCGCGCTGAAGCGGATCCGGGCCGAAACGACTTTCCGCGTGAATACATACTCCCTGGAAAACTCAGCAACTACATAGTTTCCCCTGGCTTTTTCGATCAGCGCGCTGTAAATAGTTGTCTGGCTGTCCGGATATCGATCCTCCGGCAGCCAGACCCACTGCTCTGTATGCTTTTGTTTCATTGGTTTTTCCCACACCGAGCCAGATACGCTTCTTTCGTGATCTCCATTTCGATGACATTCCACGGTTTATGAGGGACGATCTCCACATCGGAAAAGCCGACCTTCTGATAGCAGCGATGCCCTAATTCATTGTTGTCGTAAACGCCGATCGTCACCTTATCCACGCCCAGGACTTCAAAGGCGTACTTCAGTCCCAGCGAGAGCATCTTCGTGCCGTAGCCTTTTCCCCGGATCGAATCATCAATGATGACCCACCCGAAGCGAAGGATCCGGTTGTCTCCGTGGATATACCGCATGATGAAATGGCCGACGACGCGATTTTCCTCATCAAAAGCCGTCCAGGGATAAAAGTTATCCTCTTCCGCGCAGTCACCGTTGTTCATCCGGTACTTTTCATCGATCACATCCGCTGATATGGGAAAGTCGCCGAACAGCTGTCCTCCCCACTTCAGAAAAGCATCTTTATCACGGATCCATTCCGCGATCTTGCGCGCGTCACAGCTCTTGTAAGGTCTCAGTCTCAACATGGTTTCTTATCCTTCCAGTATCTCTTTGATTTTGGCGGCCACCACCGGCGCCAGCTTGGCGTGATCCGCTTTTGAATAGTGCAGTCCGTCCACATTGTTGATCTCAAATCCCATCTCGCCGCAGTCGATGAACCCACAGCCGTTCCGTTCGGCGACCTGCCGATAGTACTTGCCAAGTTCCAGGCTTTTGCTGTAGGCATGCGGACCGAACCGGGAAGCCGCCCGCAGAGAGCCGATATCCGGATGCGTCTGCGCCGGCGCGATCAAAAGCACTTTCGGTACGGGATACGCGTAGTAGGAAACCTTGCACTCCTTGACCAGCTTTTCCATCCCGTACGCGATCATTGCCGCGCTCAGGTTGAAGAATTCCTTCAGTTCGTTGCATCCCAGTTTCAGGATGACGAGATCCAGCGGCGCGTTCATATCCAGCGCGGGACGCAGTCCTTTCAGACCGTTCCGGTCCGGCGTATAGGGATCATCCCATACCACCGTGCGTCCGTTCAGCGCATTGACGATGATATTGTAATCCGGACCGAGGATCTTCTTCACGAGACCCGGCCAGTGTTCATCCTCTGTCATCCGCTGAAAGGTATCCGCTTCCGGAACGTAACGGGTGTAGTCATACCCCCAGGAGTTGGAATCTCCGTAGATCAAAATGTTTTTCACGCTTTCCTCCTTGTCCGCGAAGCGGACATTCGCTCACCGGACCGGTTTGATATTCAGGTTGACGCCGAGCGTGTCTTCCGTATCGACGATGGTCCAGCTGCTGCCGGGATAGATTCCGAGCGTTCGATCCGTATCAAAGCCTTCGTCGGACAGCGCACGGATGATCCCGTCCCGTTTGTCGCCGACCTCAAAGCCCAGATGATGTACGCCGTTGCCGTGCTTGTCCAGGAACTCCTGGAAAGAACTCTCTCCGCCGGCCGGCTGATGCAGCTCGATCACAAATCCTCCCATGTCGATATCCGCTACCTTCAGATCACAGGAGACGGGTCTGCCTCTGTAATGATAATCTTCATTGCCTTCCAGATGGCGCAGTTCAATCTTTGGTTTTTCGATGCCGAGAACCGCTGCCCACTTCTCCGCCGCGGCTTCGATATCCGCGACCACGATACAGATCTGGGCAAAGCCCTTCTTATCCACGTTTATCTCCATTTTTGATCTCCATCAGGTTTGCTTCCTTTTCAAAGAAAGCCTTCCGAAGCTGTTCGTACTCTTCTGCCGTACATACTTGCCGGCACTTCGGTTCAAACGACATGGTGACTTCAAAACATTCCTTCATCCGGTCGCAGGGGAATTCCGGACACTCGGCGCAGGTTTTAATGCCCTTTTCCTCACAGCATATGACCACCCGGTACCGGCACCAGTTCTCGGGTTTACATCCGGAACAGGAGATCTCTTCATTCGTGACCACATGATCCCTGTATCCGATCTTCATCCACAGCTCAGCGGTATGATTCAGTTCTTCCGTAGACTTCTCATGCGGTGGCGCGACATATCTCGGACATACAGAACAGTCATTGCCGCAGGCCGCGATGATTTTGCTCAATGCTTTTTCCTCCTGTACTTTTCGATATCCCGTTACAGCAGTTCCCTGTGATTCTCCATCTTATCCTGACTCGTGATGGAACGCATGACTTTGCAGGGTACGCCCACAGCGACCGTATTCGCCGGAATATCTCTGGTCACGACGCTGCCTGCCCCGATCACGGCTCCCTCACCGATCGTCACACCGCCGCAGATCGTCGCGCCGGCACCGATCCATACGCCGTCTTCGATCACGACAGGTTTTGCGTAGCAGGGATGATTATAGTAGATCCCATCCACTTCGAAACCGATCCGCTCTTCCGCCACCAGTGGATGGAACGGGGTGGTAATGGTCACGTTCGGTCCGATATTGACGCGGTTGCCGATCGTTACCGGCGCGTCATCCTGAACGGTAAAGTTGTAGTTCGCGAAGAAATTGTTGCCGATCGTGGTATGGCAGCCGTAGTTGAAGAAGACCGGGCCCTGGATACGGGCATTTTCCCCGATGCCGCCCAGAACATCTTCCAGCATGGCTCTTCTTTTCTCCGCTTCGTCCTCGTGGGTCATGCCATAGTCCACACACATGTTGTGGGCTTTTCTTTTGATCGCGACAAGTTCCGGTGATACCGGGTCAAAGACCTTCCCGGCAACAATTCTTTCTTCCTGCGTCATGTTGATTTCCTCCATTTATTATTTTAATGGTCCGTAATCGATCTCCACCGGCATCCGCGTTTTGGCGGATTCCATGATGGCCAGGATCGCCAGCGAAGTCCTCGCGGCGTCCTCCAGGCTGACGATGAACGGCCTTCCCGCTGCCATCTGGTCGACGAAGCTGCGGATGCTCTCGTAGGCAAAGCCCTTGACCCGGCCATGGATCTGGTTGCGTACGATGACATCCGGCACAGTCACCGTGTTGTCGGAATAAAACTGGATCATGTTGTGGTTGCTGGCGTCGATGGCGATCATGCCCTTGTCGCCGGTCAGGTTGCACTTGATGTCATTGACACACGGGTTCGCATTGGGCGTGATCCAGCCGTTTTCCATCTGCGCGATCGCTCCGTGCTCAAACTCGATCGTGGTGAGGAACGTGTCATCGGTGTCGACGCCCAGGCTGTCCAGCACACCGCGGTTGGACACGGTATAGACCCTGGTCGCTCGATCCTGGAAGAGCCACTGCAGCGTATCAAAGCTGTGACTTCCGAGGAACCAGAGGATCGATGACTGCGCGGACCAGGAAAGCATGTCCGTCGCGACCCACTTGATGTCGTTAAGACGGAAATACCCATTGCGAAGATTGCCCAGCTCGCCCAGATCAATCAGACGTTTCGCCTCCGCGAACGGCGGACTGAAGCGGTTATGCAGATCCACCATGGCACGGACATGGTTCTTTTCTATGGCCTCCATGATCCGGAAAACGTCTTCCCGGGTGGTGGCCAGCGGCTTTTCGATGAGCATATGCTTGCCGGCATTCGCGCAGGCGACCGCGATATCGGCATGCAGGAAGTCGGGCGTGACGATCGAGACCGCCTCGAAATCACCCCAGGCCAGAAGTTCATCTACGCTGCCGAATACACGGCCAAGACCATACTTTTCTGCCAGGGCCTTTGCCTTTTCTATATTCTTATCGCAGATCGCGACAGGTTCCACATTCGGATGTTCCCGGTAAATGGCCGCATGGGTATCGCCCCACACACCGGCACCGACGATAGCGATCTTAAAATTTTTCATTCCAGACTCCTTTCCCTGTTTGCCAGTTACCTGCATTATATCAAAGAGCAAGGTGGAATAGAACACGCAAAAGAGGATTTTACTGATTCAGCAGTTTCTGAACATTTTCCCTCTGCGCGAACAGCACACAGCCGCCCACATGCTCTTCGCTGAGCAGTCCTTCATCTTTCAGCTTCTGGAAAAACGGTGAAGCGATCGCCTCACGGAGGGATGTTTCCCGAATGTTGACATCGGAATAGGGTGAAAATGGGCAGGGTTCAGCCCCGCCGTGCGAATTGATATGGAAGAATTCCCGTCCGGCCGCCATACATCCGCCCAGCGCCAGTTCATCTCCCGGGAAAGATAAAAGGACTGTTTCCGGATAGATCTCCCGGAGCCTTTCCATGGCCTCTGCCATGAACAGACGTTCCTTTTCTCCCGGCGCCAGATACTGCGCTTCGTCCGTAACAGGAACAAATTCGATGTAAATGATCAGCTTGCAGCCCTTATCCATCAACGTTTGCAGAAAAGCCTCAGATGTGACTTCTTCGATGTTTTCCGTCGTGACGGTGATCGAAGCGCCGAAGATCAGGCCGTTTTCCTTGAACCGATCCATGTTGCGGATCAGAATATCATAGATGCCTTCTCCGCGGCGTTCGTCCGTGATCTCTTTCCCGCCCTCGATACTGAGCACAGGGATCAGGTTGCGGTGCGCGTCCAGCAGTTCGAAATACTTCTGGTTGATGAAGGTCCCGTTCGTGAAAATGGGAAAGAGGATGTTCTTTCTTTCACCGGCTTTTTCGATGACGTCGCGACGCAGCATGGGCTCTCCGCCAGCCAGCATGATGAAACTGATGCCCAGATCATCCGCTTCTTCGAAGATCTTTCCCCACTCATCCGCGGTGAGCTGTTTGACCGGCGGAGCGTCGACAGTAGCTTCGTTGCAGCGGGAATAGCAGCCTGCGCAGTGCAGGTTGCAGCTGGAAGTGATCGACGCAATCAGAAAGCCGGGAACATGCACGCCTTCCCTTTCCAGCTCCATCCGCCTTTTGGATGCTTTTTTGCTCGCCAGAGCAAAAGAAGCCATAAAGACGCTTTCCTTCGGATTCCGGAACGTTGCCCGGATGGTATCCTCAACGATCTTTTCGACGCCGTGCTCGATATGTTTCTGCAGGTCAAATGTTTCTTTCACAGATTCCTTACTCCTTTAGTTGATCGATCCGGCTGCCGCCCAGATAACAGGCATTTACCCGGATCTTATGGACCTCTCTCGGACTGATTTCCAGCGGGTTTTTATCCAGCAGAATAAAGTCTGCCAGATAGCCAGGTGCGATCAGGCCTTTCTCTTTTTCCTCAAAGCTGGCTTCAGCGCTTCGGATGGTGAAGCTGTCCAATGCTTCCCGGACCGTAAAAGCCTCCTGTGGCAAGTACGGACCGGTACCATCCATCGAAGTCCGGGTCACGGCGCATTCGATCCCTTTCATCACATCCGGCAGTTCCACCGGACAGTCCGAACCGTTCGAGACCGATATACCGCTTTGAAGGAGCGTCTTCCAGGCATAGCTGGTCGAGGCAAGCTCAGAACCGACCCGGCTCTCCACGATATGGTTATCATAGTCCAGAAAGACGGACTGCGCGTAAACATGCAGATTCAGTACCCGAATGCGTTCCAGCTGATCCGCACGGGAGATCTGACAGTGCACGATCCCGTGACGGTGATCGTCCCGCGGACATTCTTTCAGTGCGTTTTCAATGGCATTCAGCACCCGGTCCAAGCAGGCGTCCCCGATCGCGTGGATGGCGACCTGCATCCCATGGGCGTTGGCATAGGAGACCATCTGATCCATCTCTTCCTGGCTGAAAAGAGAAAATCCACAGGTCTCCGGCAGATCCGCGTAAGGGGTGGATAGATGTGCCGTACGGCTGCCGAGAGATCCGTCACCCAGCATTTTCAAAGGTCCGATCCGGAATGACCGGTTTCCGGTCCCGGTCGTATTCCCGGATTCCACAAAGCGGGTCAGTTCGGACAGAGAAGTGAAGTTGGCCTGTTCGTATACGCGGACAGTAAGCTCACCAGTCTCTTCCAGTTCTTGGAAGGCGTCATTCACCGTTTCAAACGGGATCGCACGAAATACACTGTAATCATCACTCTGCACGCTGGTGATGCCGTAGGTGTTCAGCTCTTTGCAGGCGAGCCGGATCATGTCTTTCAGTTCTTCTTTATCCGGCAGCGGAATATACGCGTCCAGCAGACTGATGGCATTGTCATAGAGCCGTCCGTCCGGTTCTCCGTTTTCCATGCCAATGTTCCCGCCCTCCGGAGATACGGTATCCTTCGTGATGCCGGCGATCTCCAGCAAACGGGAATTGACCACGCAGCAATGACCGCAGCAGCGGGAAATAAGGATCGGATATTCCTTAGAGACTTCATCCAGATCCCATTTGTCCGGCATACGATCTGTATCCGTAAAGTAATCCTGGTTCCACCCGCGGCCTGTCAGCCATCCGCCTTTTCTCGGCGGATGTGCATTCGCGAATGCTTTCAAATACTGCATCATACCGGCGAGACTGTCCGTGTGTTCCGCCAGCTGTGCTCCGCGCAGTGAATTCCCAAAACTCAGCAGATGCATATGGGAGTCGTTAAATCCGGGACAGACGAACTGGCCTTGAAGATCGACACAGGCAGTATCCGCTTCTTTCAGACTAAGGATTTCCTTATCCGATCCGACAGCTGTAAAAACTCCCTCCTCGACAGTAAACGCTGTCTGAAGAACGTCCGATCCGGTATAGACTTTACCGTTATAATATATCGTTCTCATTTTTCACCTGACAACTCAACTGCCGCGATCTCGCGTGTTGGCCAGAAAGCGCACAAGTGAAGGCGCGTGAGCTTTCCGACAAATGGGTAAAAGGATCTCACCAATACAGGCACCGCCTCGCAGACCGTCTCCGGCTCATCGATCAGGATGGTCGCGTGCGGCGTCCAGGGATGTTCCTTCGTATCCTTTTCAAAAGCGACATGAAGCGAGATCAGCTTTTCATCCTTTTCCGGAGCGCCAAACAGTACCTTCCCGCCGGGGAAGATGCCGATATGGCTGATCAATACCGGAAAGGCCGTGAATTCAGCCGCGATTTTTTTCATCTTTTGAACGACGGCGTCTTCCTGATCCAACGGAAACGTCGCTAAACTGATATGGTAAGGAAGGTCCGGTGTCTGGGTGCCTCTGAAACCCGCTTCCTGTAACTTACTGTACCATCCGGTCATGATCTGCTGCGATTCTTCATCCAGATCTGCCATCAGTGTCAGGAATTGTTCTGCCATTCTTATACCTTTCTGTACTCATCCCGCAGTGCTGTCATGCGGGAGGTGATATCTGGATTCCAGAATATCATTGAGGTCAGATTTTTGCAAGGGAATTCCGGGCACAGTCCGCAGAACTGTACCTGATGGTCTCTTGTGCAGGCATGAACTTTACATCTGCCGGAATCAGCCCATTCCGGAACACGTCCGTCGGCCTCTATACAGCCGGGACATCTTCCGTCTTTCTTTTTTTCACATTCCACACAGCTTTCACCACATGCGGTGATCGTCGTAAAATCTGTCATTATCCCACCTTCTTCTCTACATACCAGCGTTCACTCTCGAGATACAGGTTGGCTCTCCGGCCACGGATCTCGACTTCGTAACATGTTCTTCCTGTCCACCCGCGGACAGTTCTTCCTTTGTCTACACGAACGATCCGGTCGATGCGGTATATCTTCCCATCCAACGTTACGCTGTGGGGGCAGATCGTACCGTTGGCCATATAATCCGCGTTGACCGTAACATACTGTTTAACGCGATTCGTTTCCATAGGATAATCCTTCCTTCCAAAAAGAATTATTTTCTGTTATCTGTGAAACAATATATGGATCCCGTTGTCTTTGGCGAAAGCCATTTCCGCCTTGGCCCCACGGCTCTTTTCCCAATTAGGCAGCATATAGATCGCCGCGCAGTGGGAAAGAAGCGCAAAATCGACTTTCATGAAATCGGCCCAGGAAGCGTCGCCGGGGAGCACGCTTCCCATCTTCGCCGGATTGATCACCTGCCAGCCTTCTTTGATCAGCCTGACCTCCGCTTCTGTGAAATTTGTAAGATAATTCTTAACTCCGGTGATCGGTCCGGAGATATAGATCCAGTCTTTATGCAGTTCTGACATTTTAATCTTATTCCTTCCATAAATAGATCGCATTGTTTATATCGCCATCAGAAAAAGATAACACGGCTGCTCTTTTCTATTCTTATATATGTATCCGTGTCCGTCTATCTCGAAGCCAAGGCTGTTATGCAGGGCGATGCTGGCGGCATTATCCGTCCGGACCTGCTGAATGATGATCCGAAAGCCCTTTTCCCTGGCCCGGCAGATCGCCAGCTTCACGGCCTCTTTGCCATATCCGTTCTGCCGGTACGGTTCGTAGATCGTCGGGCCTATGCTGACCGCGCTCTTCGAATGCTCATACAGGCTGATCTCGCCGACGACCTCACTTCCACTGAGGACCGCGAACATCTCGAAATACCGGCCGTTATACTTCATCTCGTGCCACTGCTGCAGCATATCCCGAACTTCTTGCTCTGTCATGTCCGGATAGACCTTTTGCAGAGCCGGAATATCCTCCGCTATAAAATGACGCAGGCAGATCATAGCGTTTACCTCAACTTATCGATCGAGGAAGCGATCTTCTTGATAATATGCGTGGCCACGCCCTGCAGATAGAACTCATCTTCCTCACTGACCGGGATATCTTCCATACTGCTGTTCTCCGGATGAAGGAAGACCTGGCCGCTTTTATCCTTTGTATATCGTTTCAGCGTATTCTCGCCGTTCAGCAGGGCCACGATGATATCTCCTATCTCCGCTTCCTGGATCTTTCGGACAACGACCAGATCACCCTCCTCGATCCCGGCCTCGATCATCGAATCACCTTTCGCGGTCAGGATGTAATATTCTCCTTTTCCGAAGATCGCCTCCGGCAAAGTATAATAGGCGTCGATATCCTGCTCTTCAAATTCCGGCGTGCCGCAGCGGATCGAACCGACATGCGCCGCCAGCACGGGTTTGCTGTTTTTCTCGATGCCCGGTGTGATGATCGTTCTGCCCTTTTGGATCAGCATGCCTTTTTCCGTCATCTCAGCCAGATAACGCTGGACATTGCTCCGGTGGAGTCCGATCTCATCCGCGATCACGGCCATCGAGGGCGATTTCTGATGAACCATATAATATTCATCGACAAACCGAACGATCTTTTCCATCAATTCGGGGCTTTTATATCTCATGGTACAGGCTCCTTTTCTATCCGCGACATTTTGTATCGCTCTTTCTGTTTTGTATTATATGCGCAACGAAAACACTTGTCAATGGGTCAATTTGTCGCGGATAGGCTTCCGATTTCTTTCTCTTGCAGGGTCTTCGTCTGTATGATATAATCTTTTACCAAAAAAACCGCGTACCTTTGCGGTAGAAAAGGAGGCGGCTATGAGTGCACTGACAGACTTTTTAAAACGTAAAAACATAGAATTTTCTGTGAAACGGTACGGCATCGACGCGCTGGGCGCCATGGCGCAGGGACTGTTCTGTTCCCTGCTCATCGGAACCATTATCAAGACGCTCGGGCAGCAGCTGGGGATCCAGTTCCTGACCGACATCGGGACCTATGCCATGGCCATGAGCGGTCCTGCCATGGCTGTCGCCATAGGAAAGGCCCTGCAGGCTGATCCGCTGGTTCTTTTCTCTCTGGCAGCCGTCGGCTGGGCAGCGAACTCTGAAGGCGGTGCCGGCGGTCCGCTCGCCGTCCTGCTGATCGCGATCATTGCCGCGGAATTCGGTAAAGCTGTTTCCAAAGAGACGAAAGTCGATATCCTGGTGACGCCGGCCGTGACCATCCTGATCGGTGTCGCGCTGGCAAAACTGATCGCGCCGCCCATCGGCACAGCCGCGAACGCGTTTGGTCTTTTGATCGATAATGCCACGAAACTCCAGCCGTTCTGGATGGGTATCGCTGTCTCCGTGCTGGTCGGTATCGCGCTGACCCTTCCCATTTCTTCCGCGGCCATCTGTGCTGTACTGCAGCTGACCGGCCTGGCCGGCGGTGCTGCCGTGGCCGGATGCTGTGCCCAGATGATCGGCTTCGCCGTCATTTCCTTCAAAGAGAACCGTTACGGCGGACTCGTTTCACAGGGCCTCGGAACTTCCATGCTCCAGATGCCGAACATCGTCAAGAACCCGAAGATCTGGATCCCGGCTACCCTGGCATCCGCCATTACCGGTCCCATCGCCACCTGCGTCTTCAAACTGCAGATGAATGGTGCGCCGATCAATTCGGGTATGGGCACCTGCGGTCTCTGCGGTCCTATCGGCGTCATCACCGGTTGGCTGTCTCCCTCCGCGGAAGCGGTATCCCGCGGGGCCGAGGCGCTTTCTCCGGCCGCTCTTGACTGGATCGGCCTTCTGCTCATTTGTCTGGTACTTCCCGCTGTTTTCTCACTTGTCTTTGCCGCCATCTGCCGCAAGATCGGGTGGATCAAAGACGGCGACATGAAACTGTAGAAAGGATGCAAACCATGGAAAAAACACAAGATCCGAACCAGACCAGGCTGTGGACCATCCCGTTTTTGATGGTCATTCTGCTGAATCTCTTCAACGGATGTGCCGCTCAGATGTCCTACCCTCTGGTCGCGAAATTCACACTGTCTTTAGGCGCGGACCTCGGCACCGCCTCCACCACAGCCGGCCTGATGTCGCTCGCGGCTTTGTTCGTCTGTCCGTTTGCCGGACTGCTTTCCGACCTTTTCCCGCGCCGGAGAATCCTTCAGATTTCCTTTATCCTTTATTCCGTCAGTCTGATCCTGCATATGTTTGTCAAGACCGTGCCTTTCCTGATGGCGCTGCGTTTACTGACAGGTATCTTTTTCTCGATCAACAGTGTCACGGCCATGGCGTTTTCCACCGGTTTTATCCCTAAAGCGCGTCTCGGGGAAGGCCTCGGATATGCTTCTCTGGCCAACGTTCTCGCGCAGGCGATCGGCCCGGGCATCGGTCTGGCGCTGGCAGAAAAGTTCGGCTTTGGTTCCAGCTTCCTGCTTGCCGGTCTGTGCGCGGTCGCCAGCCTGGTAATGATCACGCTCTTCCCAAAAGGAAACGAACCTCTTCCCACCGCACAGGAAAGAAAGAAGATCCGTCTCGAAAACCTGTTTGCGCCGGAAATGCTCGCCTTTATGCTGGTCACCGTTCTTTTCAGCTGGGGAAGCTCCTGGCTCGCCACCTATCTGGCGATCATTGGCGACGAGCGGCAGATCACCGGGATCGCCCTGTTCTTTACCGTCTACTCTCTCGCCATGGTCGTGCTCAGGCCGTTTACCGGCCGGCTTTTCGACCGCAAAGGCGTATATATGCTCCTGATCCCGGCACTTGCCTTTGCCGCCATCGGCATGTGGCTCATCGGCATCAGCATGACGCTTACCCTGATCCTCGTCGCGAGCATTTTCATGGCGGTCGGTCAGGGTTGTGCGGTCCCGTCCATTCAGGCGCATGCCCTTAACCGCCTTGGCAGAGAAAGAGCCGGCGTCGCTGTCAGCACGATCCAGATCGGTCAGAACGTGGGCAACGCTTTCGGCCCGATGCTGGGCGGCGTGCTGGTCGTCCCGTTGGGATACAAAACCATGTTCATTGTCTTTGCCGTTGTGCTGTTTGCCCTCGGACTGCTGCTGACGCTGGTCCAGTATCTTTCGGAAAAACGGAAAAACCAGAAAGCTTCTGCCTGATATAATTGCTTAAAAAACACCGATCTGTTGCACGAATAGCAGCAGATCGGTGTTTCTTTTTTATAGTAGCAAAATTTCGATTATTTTGTCGGGTACCTTGCTAAGCCTCCAGCACTCTATAGCAAGGTCATGCCTTTTTTACTTGGCACCTTGCTACAGCACTAGCAAGATTGGTGCTTTTTTTGAGTAAACCTTGCTACCGATAGACTGTCCGGTAGCAAGAAAGTCCTAAAAAACAAACGGACCTTGCTACCACAATAGCAAGACTTCGGCTATTCTGCCGGGTACCTTGCTACGCCTCCGGCGCTCTATAGCAAGGTCATGTCTTTCTTATCAGGTACCTTGCTACGGCACTAGCAAGATTGGTTTCTTTTTTGATCAAACCTTGCTACCGACGGACTCAAGCGCTGTCCGATCGTTGGAAAGTTCCTTTCTAAACCATATTAGACCACATCCAGCGGTGTGGGATAATCCGGCGCCGGGAAGAAGGTGTCCAGCGCGCGGAGCTCTTCCTCGGTCAGGACACATTCCATCGCCCGCGCGTTTTCTCTCACATGTTTGGCAGAGCCCGCTTTGGGGATCACAATGACATTTTCCTTTCTCAATAGGAATCCCAGCATCACCTGTGCGGGGGTCATGTCATGACTTTGCGCGATCCGGACAACAGCTTCGTTCGACATGATGCCCTGTCGAAGCAGGCCCGCTTCCGCCAGCGGACAATAGGCCATCAGGGAGATGCCGCTTTGCTCCAGCCATGGCTGCAAGTCATATTCCACGCCGCGGGAACCCAGATGATAGAGCACCTGGTCAGTCAGACAGTGTTCTCCGAGACCGGTATCCATCAGTTCTTTCATATCATCAAGATCCAGGTTGGATACGCCCCAGCCTTTGATCTTTCCCGCGCGGACCATCCGTTCCATCTCTTCCGCTGTTTCCCTGAACGGGATCCCTCCCCGCCAGTGAAGCAGATACAGATCCAGATAGTCGATCCCCATGCGGGAAAGCGAGGCGTCAAGGCTGCGTTCCAGGTTCCGTCTTCCCGCGTTGTGGGGATATACCTTGGATACGATAAACAGCTTTTCTCTGGGGACGTCCCTGATCGCTTCTCCGATGAGTTTTTCCGCTCTTCCTTCTCCATACATTTCCGCGGTATCTATGAGTGTCATGCCCAGTTCGATCCCGAGCTGCAAAGCTTCGATCTCGGCGCTGCGGCGCGATCTGTCTTCTCCCATATACCAGGTCCCCTGTCCGAGACGCGGGATCTCACGGCCATCTTTCAGTGTATAGGTTCGTTTATGTTCCATCCGTTCCTCCCTTGTTTCGATGTCCGCAGACAACCCTTAGATACCCGCTTTGATCAGTTTTTCCCGAATGATTTCCACACAAGGCTCAAAATCCGCCAGATCGTGGATCCCGTGCAGGATCAGCCCTCCCTGATAGTGGATCTTTTTCAGCAGTTCAAAGAATAGTTCGTAGTTGACGATTCCCTTGCCGGGCGAAGCGAAGGAAACCTTGCCCCCAGCCTCAACAGCGCCCCCGCTTTCAGCGGGTCTGCTCTCAGCGACGTCTTTTCCGTGTGCGAGTACGACGTCCTTTCCCAGAAGCTCGAAGGCACCCCGGATCGTCTGATCCACATTTTCTCTTTTCGCGGTCCCGGCCGGGAACAGATTCGCGCAGTCCATGATGACTTTGAGATGCGGATCACCGATCGTATCCAGATACCGGCGGCAGCGCTCTGCCGTAAAGATCACATTGCTTGCCTCTGTTTCCACGCCGAATATCAGAGCATATTCCGCGGCATAGGGCATGATCTTTTCGGTGATGCGAAGAAGCTCATCGAAGACCTCTTCCCTGGCCGTATCCGGAGAATAGCGCCACATTCCCACGGGACTCTTCGACCCGGTACAGAGCGTTACGACAGACGCGTCCAGATAGGCCGCCGCCTCGCAGATCAGGCGAAAACGCCTGGTATATTCCGCAAGCCGGTCCGTATCGCTGTCGACCATGTTAAAGGTACCGTTGACCGCTGTGATCCGGATCCCCTGCTCTTTTGCCGCGGCCGCGATGTTCTGAAGTTCATCCGCCCAAAATGCCGCAGGCATTTCTTCCCTGTGTGAAGTCAGAAAATCATACTGAACTTCCGTAAAGCCATAGGCCCTGGCTCTGGCAAAAACCTCCGATACATCCCGTCCGGAGATCTCCGGACTGAAAAATCCCAGTTCCATTTAACTTCCTTTCTTCACTGAACAGTTTTTCTTTTTCTCTTAGTATACCATACTTCCCCTGAAAAGTGCTATAATACCATCAAGTATCTTTTCTCGAAGGAGAAACGGAAATGAAAGAAAAAACATCTACGCCGCTTGGCGGACGTGTATGGTTTTCCGCGGTCTTTTTCGGACTGATCGGACAGATCGCCTGGATCGTGGAAAACATGTATTTTGCTACCTTCGCGCAGGACATCTTTGCCAACTCCGGCAGAGCCGACATGTCCTACACCGTAACCACCCTGATGGTCATCCTCTCCGCGATCGCGGCCACCGTGACCACGATCTTCGCGGGCGGGCTCATCGATAAGACAGGCAAACGCAAGCCGTTTATCGCCTGGGGCTATATCGTCTGGGGCTTCACGATCATGCTTTTCGCCATGCTGCCCATGAAGGCGGAGGCGTCCAAAGTAGCGCTTATCGCCGTACTGCTGATCGTATTCGACTGTCTCATGACCTTCGCCGGCTCCACGTCGAACGACGCGGCCTTTAACGCCTGGGTCGCCGATGTGACCGATCACACGAACCGAGGCAAACTGAACTCGATCCTGGCGATCCTGCCGGTCATCGCCGTAGTCATTGTCTTCGTGGGTCTGGGTGGCTTCTATAATTCCGCGAACGAAAGCAACGCGCTGTTCTTCATTATCCTGGGCATCATCCCGATCGTCGCCGGTATCCTGGCGCTCATCACCCTGAAAGACGCGCCGGACATCCAGAAGGCGGAAGGGCAGAACTACCTGAATGAGACCTTCTACGGATTCCGTGGTGACGTCATCCGGCAGAACAAGATGATCTACGTCTGTCTGGCGGCAGCCTGTATTATTGGTATCGCGCAGCAGACCTTCTTCTCCTATCTCATCAACTTCCTGATCGTGACCCTCGGCCTGGGCGACAGCTTCGTGATCCCCATGGCGGTGATCATCGTGGGAGCCGCTGTCTTTACCGCGGTCATGGGCATCCTGTTCGACAAGTTCGGACGGAAACATTTCTATTACCCGCTGCTTATCATCATGATCCTCGGGATCCTTTCCTTCTGGGCGCTCCAGTTCACGGACGGAGCGGTCAAGACGGTCGTCCTTTACCTCGGCGGCGTCCTGATGATGGGCGGCATCCTGTCCCTGACCGGCGCCTTCACCTCTTCCTTCCAGGATTATCTGCCGGAAGGCACGGAAGGTCGTTTCCAGGGTATCCGGATGTGCTTTATGGTGCTCATCCCCATGATCATCGGACCCATCATTTCGCTGATGATCGGCCTTGACGCGATGGGCATGAACGGGGAGAACTTCGTGCCGCCTTACGCCATGTTCCTGGCGGCGGCCATCGTCGCGCTTCTCGCCGCGCTTCCCATCTGGCTGGTCCGGAAAGATTCGAAGTGAAGCTTTTAAACGACTATCTGAAGGAAACTTTCGGCTGCAAAGTCTACAAGATCGCCCTGGACGGCGGTTTCACCTGTCCGGTCCGGGACGGGACGCTGGATGACCGCGGCTGTATCTTTTGCTCCGCCGGCGGCAGCGGAGAGTTTGCTTCTTCTCGGGATCTCTCTGTCACGGAGCAGATCGAAAGGGGCAAGCAGAAAGTCGCCGCGAAGATCAAAGATGGCAAGTACATTGCCTACTTCCAGGCCTATACCGGCACTTATGCGCCTTTGGAGAAGCTGGAAGCGCTTTTTACAGAAGCGATCCATCATCCGGACGTCGCGGCGCTCTCTGTCGCTACGAGACCGGACTGCTTGCCGGAAGAGGTCCTGGATCTTCTTTCCCGCCTGAACCGGATCAAGCCTGTCTGGATCGAACTGGGGCTCCAGACGGTCCTTGAAGCGACCGCCCGCTATATTCGAAGAGGATATGAACTACCCGTATACGACCGGGCTGTCCGGGAGCTGAGGCAAAGAGGCATCGAGGTCATCACGCATGTCATCCTCGGCCTGCCCGGCGAAACAAAGGAAGACATGCTGGAAACCGTCCGGTACGTCGCAAGATCCGGCGCGACCGGCATCAAGCTGCAGCTTCTGCATATCCTGAAAGGCACCGGTCTGGCGAAGGAATACGAAGCCGGAAAGGTCCGGGTCCTTAGCGAGGATGAATATCTCGATATCCTGAAGGACTGCGTCCGGTTGATCCCGGACAGCGTGGTGATCCACCGGCTCACGGGCGACGGCGACAAGAAACTGCTGATCGCGCCGCTCTGGAGCGCGGACAAAAAACATGTGTTAAACCGTATCAAAAAAGAAATCTTATAAAAGGAGAATGCCATGCCGAACTATGATCTACTGAGACAGAATCCGTTCTTCCTGGACGACGAGCATGTGGCCTGGGTCAAAGACACCCTGGAGAACATGACAAAGGAAGAAAAGATCGGCCACCTGTTCTGTTTTGCCAATTACGGGTGGGAAGAAGCGGAACTGGCCCGCGTGCTTGACCATTACAAGCTCGGCGCTATCATGGGCCGCGGAAACGATTTCGAGAAAGTCTGGAAATCGAACAAGTTTATCCAGGAACACGCGAAGATCCCGCTGCTGATCGCCGCGAACTTCGAAGCCGGCGGTGACGGGATCATCAAAAAAGCACTGAAGACCTATGAGGACGGAACGCCCTACAAATATCCGCAGTGCGAAGGCACGAACGTCGGTCCCAACCTGATGATCGGCGCGACGGACGATCCTGAATTCGCGGCGAAGCAGGGCTATGTCTGCGCGAAGGAAGGTCTGGCGGTCGGCGCGAACTGGGCATTCGCCCCGGTCATCGACATCGATAAGAACTGGCGCAACCCCATCATGGCGACGAGGCTCTACTCGTCCAAGGACAAGCTCGTGGCGGACTGCGGCCGTGCCTATACCATCGCGGCGCAGAAGGAAGGCATGGCGGTCTCCATCAAGCACTTCCCCGGCGACGGCGTGGACGAGAGAGACCAGCATCTGGTCATTTCCATCAATGACCTTTCCTGCGAGGAATGGGACGCTACCTATGGCGCGGCCTACAAGGCTTCCATCGACGCCGGCGCACTTTCTCTCATGGTCGGCCATATCATGCAGCCGGCTTATTCCAGAAAGCTGATCCCGGGCATTGCGGATAAGGATATCATGCCGGCTACCCTGGCGCCCGAACTGCTGAACGGCCTGCTCAGGGGCAAGCTGGGCTTCAACGGTGTCCTCGTTACCGACGCTTCCACCATGAACGGATTCTGCTCCGCCATGGACAGAAAAGACGCTGTTCCCGGCTGTATCGCCGCGGGCTGCGACATCTTCCTCTTCACACAGAATGTAGACGAGGATTACGAATTCATGTGTGCCGGCGTAGAAAACGGCACCATCACTCCCGAACGTCTGGACGAAGCCGTCATGCGTACTCTGGGTATGAAAGCCGCTCTGAAGCTGCCGGATAAGAAGGCGGCCGGAACGCTGATCCCGCCCATCGAGGAAGCGGCGAAGATCGTCGGATGCAAGGAATTCCGCGACATCGAGAAGGAAGTGGCCGATCGCTCCGTCACCCTGGTCAAGAACAACGAGAATATCCTTCCCATTGACCGTTCGAAGATCAAACGGATCTACCTCTACCCCATCGCGGCAGGCCGTGACTTCGGTTCTACCGACGCGGAACTTGGTGGTTATATGAAGGAAAAACTTGAAGCGGAAGGCTTTGAGGTCGAAGTCTTCAAGGTGCCCGAGGGAAGAGAAGGCGCGCAGAGAAGAGCCGAAGATATGAAAGCCAGTTATGACCTGCTTCTGTATGTCGTGAACCTGGCCACCTACTCGAACCAGACCGTCGTGCGCATCACCTGGTCACAGCCCATGGGCTTCAACTGCCCGAACTATATCAAGGCTATCCCGACAGCCTTTATCTCCTTCGCCAACCCCTATCATCTGGTCGACGTTCCCCGTATCCCCACCTTCATCAACGCTTATAAGTTCAAAGAAGCTACCGTGAACGCGGTCATCGACAAGATGCTGGGAAGAAGCCCCTTCAAGGGCGTCAACCCGGTCGATCCCTTCTGCGGCAAGTGGGATACCAGACTGTGATCTGAAAACTGTTTCTAAAAAATCAGGCGTCACCATATTTCAGGTGACGCCTTTTCTTTTCTGACGGATCTTTAATTCGGTTTGACCACGCCGACAGCTTTGACGATCTCGATCTCCTTGTCGGAATAGGTTCCCCGGAACGGCCATTCGACGGTGATCTCGACGCCGCTCTTGAACTCCGACTCGGGCACGGAGAAGGAAGTCTTGCCCATATAGATCTCGCTGAATTCGTCCTCTTCCTTGCTGATATCTCCCGTGTCGAAATAGTACTCTTTCTCCTGCTTGGAAGTCTTGACTGTCATGACGTTGTCATGTCTCGGGCCGGCTTCCAGGGAGTAGCATTCCAGATAGAACTGGACGGAGATCGTGTAGAAGGTATCCTGGTTCTGCGTGGCAGCCCACTTGACGACCACGTTCAGCGCAGTTTCCGTGTCGGAGGAGAACTCTCCGCTATACTGTCCCAAAGGCGCCGCCGGCGTTTCGGCTTTGGATTCTTCTTCCGACTCTTCCGGTTCGGAGGATTCTTCCGGCTCAGAAGACTCTTCCTTCGAGGACTCCTCCGCCTTACTTGATTCTTCCTTGGAGGATTCTTCTGCTTTACTTGATTCTTCCTGCTTCGAAGATTCCGCGGCCGAACTTGTCTGCGTCTCAGAGGACTCTTGTTTGGATTCCTCGGCCGTCTTTTCCTGAGACGCTTCGTCTTCCTGCGACTCTTCGGTCTTCGGCGGCTCATGCAGCCGGTCATCGATCTCGTTCATCAGCGAACAGCCCGTCATGCTGATGATGAGCAACGCGCTCAGCAGTACAGTTAATACGATTTTTATCTTTTTCATGATCTTCTCCTTTTTATTATACGTGGCCTTCCCGGGGGACTGTATCGGAGGTCCCGATCAGCCAGACGAGCATCTGATCCTTCAGCGCCCGGACTGTTTCGGCCATCGACGGATCCGAATAGAGGTTATCAAGCTCCCGGGGATCGTTTTCCATATCATAAAGTTCATTGTCGCCGTCGGTGCGGATATTCAGCTTATATTTCGGGGTGCGCATCATGACGGTCCGGCAGACCGACTTTGGCGCTTCCTGCTGCTGGATCATCTTGGGATAATAGATGGATCCGGGCACCATGAAATACCGGAACTTCGGCGTTCCCTCAAAACAGTGCGGCTCCCTTTCGTCGTAGCCGCCTTCACAGAAGACGACCCGGTCCGGATCACCGGCTTCACCGGCTACCTCTTTCGTGAGGGAGAGGCCGAACTGGTCATGTCGGATCTCGATGTTTTCCCAATCACAAATCGTCGGGAAGATATCGAAGGTCTGGGTAAGCTCTTTCACCCGGTGTCCCACGGCCCCGCCCGGCCTGCGGATGATCAGCGGGACTTTGGTCAGATCATCGTCCATGCCGGAAGGCCATTTCTCGATCAGGCCCCAGTCGCCGGCCCAGTCGCCGTGATCGGAAGAAGCGATCACCGTCGTATCGGCCGCGAGCCCGGTCTCGTCCAGCGCGTTTAGCACCCGGCCAAGGAGCATGTCCGAATAGGAGCACATAGCCAGATACACCGCGTAGACCTTTTTGTATACGATAGGATCCGCGTCCCCCAGTTCGCGGTAGTGACGGATCAGCGCCTGAAACCGCGGTTTCTTCTCCAGATCCGGAGGCAGGATGTCCGGCAGTTTTTCCGGATCATACAGATCGATGAACTGCTTCGTGATGGTATATGGCGCGTGCGGGTAGAACGTCGGCAGGAAGATGAAAAGTGGTTTATCTCCCTCTTTCCATCCGCGGATCGCTTCGATCGCCGCCTCCACACAGCAGGTGTCATTGATCTCTTCCAGCTCTGAATCGTCCATGGGATCCAGCAGCATGGTATAGTCCTTCACCCCAAACAAGGCCGCCGCGCTCTTGGCTCTGTCCGGATCTTCTTTCTTTATGATCCTTTCGGCCATGGGGACATTCCCCTGATGCACTTTGACATCGCCGTGACCGAAATCTACGTAAAGATATTTATCGACGCATCCGAAGTAGGTTTCCTCATCGAACATGTGGTTTTTCCCGTAGACATGGGTCTCAAAACCCGCGTCATGGATATAGCGAAGGAAGTTCGGATGATACGGATGCATGACATGCCGCAGGGTCCGGAAGCCCGATACATGTGGATACCAGCCGGTCATCAGAGAGCAGCGGGACGGCACACAGACGGGATGCTGTGTGTAGTTGTTCTCGAAAAGCGTCCCCTCCGCCGCCAGACGGTCAAAATTCGGCGTAACAGCGGCCGGATTTCCATACGCTCCCAGTGCGCTCGCCCTCATTTCATCCGGAAAGAAAAATACATAATGCATGGAGTACCTCCCATTTGTGCTTTTTATTGTATCATTCTTTTCCTTTCCTGCCAATATGCCAAAAGCAATAGAACTCTGCCAGATCCTCTGATATAATATAGTCACTTAACCTTTCAGGAGGAGAACCATATGCAGCCATACCGTCATTTCAGCCTTGCCAGCTATATGTTCGCCTACTACACCGCAAAGGTCACCGACGAAGAGATCCGTGACAGCGTGGAATGGTATCTGAAATATGTCCCGCTGAAAAAAATCTATGTGGAAAACCATCGTTCTACCGTGGATGTGCCGGTAGCACGTCTTCGCGAGATCAAAGCCATCCTGGAGGAATACGGTCTGACGGTCTCCGGCGGCATCACTTCGACGGTGCTGGTAGATGATATCCAGAAACCGAACATCTTCGATACCTTCTGCTTTACCGATCCCCGTCACCGGGAGACCTATCTGGATATCGTACGTGACGCGGCCAGCGTTTTCGACGAGATCATCCTCGATGATTTCTTCTTCACCTCCTGCCGCTGTGAAATGTGTATCCGGGCAAAGGGCAAGAAGAGCTGGAAGGATTTCCGTCAGGCTCAGATGAAAGAGTTCTCCGAGATCATGGTCGCGGAAGCCAAACGGATCAATCCGAAGATGAATTTCATCATCAAGTATCCCAACTGGTATGAAAGTTATCATGAGTGCGGCTACGTCCCGATGATGCAGAGAGATATTTTCGATATGGTCTATACCGGCACCGAGACCCGCGAGCCGTTCTATGCCGCGCAGCACCTGCAGCGCTATGAATCCTATTCTCTGATGCGCCTGATGGAAAACACGGTCCCCGGCCGTAACGGCGGCGGCTGGATCGACCTGGGCGGCTCTTCCGACAATATCAGTGTCTGGCTGGAACAGGCGGAGTTCAGCTTCCTCGGCGGCGCAAAGGAGCTCACGCTTTTCAACTTCCCGGGACTACTGCATCATCCGGCCCTGGCGTCCATGGATCCTGTCCTCCGAAAGGTGGACGCTTTTCTGGATCAGACAGGCGGGCCTGTCGGCACCGCGCAAAACAGCGGGCCTGTCGAAACCGCGCAAAACAGCGGGCCTGTCGGCACCGCTGTTTGGGAGCCCTACGACGCCACCGGCGAGGATCAGCTTGTCAGCTATCTGGGCATGTGCGGCGCCGCACTGGAGATGAAACCCGAATTCCCCGAAAACGCGCCGACCATACTATTTACCAGCCGTACCGCCTGTATGCCGGACGCCATGGAAAAGCTGGAAGCCTTTGTCCGCGAAGGCGGCAACGCGATCGTAACGGTCGGATTTGTCCACGAGACCTATGACAAAGGGATTAAGGAGATGACCAGTACCCGCCTGACGCACCGGCATGTCCTGGGAAATGAATACATGATCGATCGGGTCGATTATGACTATTCCGGCATCCGCTACGCGAAAGGCGCCGAAAAGGTGATGTTCGAGGCGCTGGACTATAAGACCAACGCTACCTGGGCCGATATCCTGCTGCTCGCGGGGGAGGACAACTTCCCCATCCTGACAGAGGATTATTACGGCAAAGGCCGTTTCTTCATCCTGAACGTTCCGGAGAACTTCGCGGATCTTTACAAGCTGCCGGCCGAGGTCATCCAGACCCTGAACGCGATCCTTTCCCTGGGTCAGGAAGTTTACCTTGGCTCCGCACCGAAGGCCAGCCTGATCACCTATGATAATCAGACCCTGTGCCTGCACTCTTTCCGACCGATGCTGTCTACCCTTCGCGTCGTCGTTCGCGGTGAGTGCAAGGGCCTTCAGGATCTGGAAAGCGGCAGAGAATATACGCAAGGGGTCCTTCTTCCCGGCCCGCAGAAACGCGGAGATGGCGCGAGGACCAGAACCTCCCCGCCGGAATACGCTTTCGATATCCCCGTCGGGCCCGGCCGCAGCGTCTATCTGAAGATCATGCGGTAAACAGCCTGATCAATGTAGAAGGGGCTGAAATTCTCTGTGTTGAAGCGATTCAATGTGCCTTTTGGGGCGTATAGCTATTTTTGATCGTCCTGCCACCCAAAATTCCCTACGATTTCTGGATAAGATATCAACCGGACGAGCTATCTTATCCGAGGATTGGTAAAGATAGTCTTTAAAGAAAACATCTCGCCCAGATGAGGCTGCCATTCAACGAAATACCTGGGCGAGATAGAAGCAAACCGATTCCATTCGCCCAGGATTTGGAAGAGATAGCTCGTCAAGTTGATGCGCCGCCCAAAAATGCAAAAATGTACTGGGCGTGGAGGCTTAAAAATACACTATCCGCCCCAACAGGTTGGGGCGGATAAGGAAAAACATGAGAATAAGCCCTTTTTCTACTGATGGATCAGGTCGCTGAGCTTCTTGCTGTAGAAGAAGTCATGGGTGAGTTTGTCATATTCGGCCCAGAGCGGAAGGGTCTCACAGGCCTTCGCGCGCGGACAGGGCATCGCGCCTTCTGCGAGACAGGCGACCGGAGCGAGCGGTCCCTCCATGAGTTCGATGATCTCGCCCACGCTGTATTCTTCCGGTGCACGGCACAGCTTATATCCGCCGCCCTTGCCGCTCGCGCCGACGAGCAGGCCGCCGGCTACCATATCTTTCACGATGATTTCCAGATATTTCTTTGATATTTCCTGTCTGGCAGCGATATCCTTGAGCGGGATGTAGCTGCCAGTATTGTTTTCCGCCATATCGATCATCACACGGATCGCGTATCTTCCTCTTGTTGAGATCATTTTTCTACCGCCTTTCTGTAGCTCTGCAGGTATTTCCTATTATATAGTAGGCAAATGGGTAAATCAAGAGGAAGATGGCCTCTGAACGAAATATTTACCTATTGACATAGTAGGCGAATAGATTTATAATAGATCATGCAGCCGGTACCGCATGCTCCGCATACGGGGCTGTTTCAAGATCCACTGAAAGGAGATTTTGTCTGTGATTTATGCTGATAACGCTGCCACAACAAAGATGAGTCCGGCAGCGATCCATACCATGACCACCCTGCTCGAAGAGGCCTGGGGCAATCCCTCCAGCCTGTATGAACACGGGCAGAAAGCAAAAGAGGTGCTGGAACAGGCGCGGGCGGATGTCGCGAACGTCATTGGCGCTGAACCCAAAGAGATCATCTTCACTTCCGGCGGAAGCGAGGCGGATAACCAGGCGATCCGTACGGCGGCCGCGCTGGGAAAGAAGAACGGAAAGATGCATATCATCTCTTCGGCATTTGAGCACCACGCGGTCCTGCATGCCCTGGAAGCATTAAAGAAAGAAGGTTTTGAGGTCACCCTGCTGGATGTTCATTCGGACGGGCTCATCGTACCGGAAGAGGTGGAAGCGGCGATCCGGGAAGATACCTGTCTGGTGACCATCATGTACGCGAATAACGAGATCGGTACGATCCAGCCGATCCGCGAGATCGGAGCCATCTGCCGGAAGAAAGGCGTCCTCTTCCACACCGACGCGGTCCAGGCGATCGGTCATATCCCGGTGGATGTGAAAGCAGACAATATCGACATGCTCTCCTCTTCCGCGCATAAGTTCCACGGTCCGAAAGGCGTAGGCTTCCTGTACGTAAGAAAAGGCATCCGGGTCACCAACCTGATCGAGGGCGGCGCGCAGGAAGGCGGCAAGCGTGCCGGGACAGAAAACGTTGCCGGTATCGCGGCGATGGCAACCGCGCTGAAAGAGATCCACGCGAAAATGGAGGAAAACACCCGGCATCTGATTGAAATGCGCGACAAAATCATCTGCGGTCTCTATGAGATCCCGCATTCCGCGCTGAACGGCGACGCCTGCCAGCGTCTGCCCGGCAATGTGAACTTCTGCTTCGAGGGGATCGAGGGCGAGTCGCTGCTGCTTCTTCTTGATGACAAAGGCATTCAGGCTTCTTCCGGCAGTGCCTGTACATCCGGGTCGCTGGATCCCTCGCATGTCCTTCTGGCTATCGGCCGGGTACACGATGTGGCGCACGGTTCCCTTCGGCTTTCCATCGGCGAGGATATCACCGAGGAACAGGTCGATTATATCATTCAGTCCGTCAAGGACGTCGTCCGTTATCTGCGCAGCTTCTCCCCTGTCTGGCGTGATCTTTGCGCAGGCAAATCCAAATTCATTCTTTGAGGAGGCTTCTCATGGCATTATATAGTGAAAAAGTAATGGATCATTTCCGTAACCCACGCAATGTCGGCGTCATCGAGGACGCGAACGGGATCGGAGAAGTCGGCAACGCCAAATGCGGCGATATCATGAAAATGTACCTTAAGATCGAGGATGATATCATCCAGGATGTGAAATTCGAGACCTTCGGCTGCGGCAGCGCGATCGCTTCCAGTTCCATGGCGACCGAACTCATCAAGGGAAAACCGGTATCAGAGGCCATGCAGCTGACCAACAAAGCCGTCGCGGAAGCGCTGGACGGCCTGCCGGCCTACAAGATGCACTGCAGCGTCCTGGCGGAGGAAGCGATCCAGTCCGCTTTGGAAGATTATCATAAGAGAACAGGAAAATAGAAGAGGAAAACTGATCAATATTACCCATTGACATAGTAGGTGAATGATGTTATAGTTGGTACATCCTCAAAACAAGGAAACATAATCTTCATCTTTAAAAAGGAGACGAAATCATGAGTTATTACTCTCAGATGTGGTGTCGAATGCTTAACTCCCGGGCATGCAAAATGGCTGGGGCGTTAGGGTGTCCGACATAGCGCCTCCATCATTCTCAAGCCATATGCCCGGGAGCCATTGCATAAGCAATCCGCGTTCCCGGGTTTTTTGTTGCCCGGAGCCGCCCGGATCGGACAACAAAAATAAAATGAAGAAAAGGAATCTAATCATGAGTGAATACAAATTTGAAACATTGCAGCTGCACGTAGGACAGGAACAGGCCGATCCGGCGACCGATGCCCGCGCCGTTCCAATCTATCAGACCACTTCGTATGTTTTCCATAACAGCCAGCACGCGGCCGATCGTTTTGGACTTGCCGATCCCGGCAACATCTACGGTCGTCTGACGAACTCCACCCAGGAAGTGCTGGAAAAAAGGCTCGCCGCTCTCGAAGGCGGCAGCGCGGCCCTCGCCGTGTCTTCCGGCGCCGCGGCGATCTCCTACACGATCGAGGCTCTGGCCGCGAATGGCGGTCACATCGTCGCACAGAAGACGATCTACGGCGGCAGCTTCAACCTGTTGGCTCACACCCTTCCCCAGTACGGGATCGAAACCACTTTCGTTGACGCGCACGACCTCGCTGAAGTCGAAGGCGCGATCAAAGACAACACCCGGGCGATCTATCTGGAAACGCTTGGCAATCCCAACAGCGACATCCCCGATATCGACGCGATCTCCGAGATCGCACATAAATACGGTCTCCCGGTCGTTGTGGACAACACCTTCGGTACCCCCTTCCTGATCCGTCCTATCGAGCATGGCGCGGACATCGTGGTCCACTCGGCCACCAAGTTCCTCGGCGGACACGGTACGACTCTCGGCGGCATCATTGTCGAGTCCGGTAAATTCAACTGGAAGGCCAGCGGCAAGTATCCGAACATCGCCGCTCCTAACCCCAGCTACCACGGCGTTTCCTTCTATGATGTGGTAGGACCGGCTGCTTTCGTGACCTACATACGGGCCATCCTCCTTCGCGATACCGGCGCCTGTATTTCGCCCTTCAACGCTTTTCTGCTGCTCCAGGGCGTGGAGACCCTGTCGCTCCGCCTCGAGCGTCACGCGAAAAACACGAAGAAGGTCGTAGAATTCCTGAAGAACCATCCCAAGGTGGAAAAAGTCAACCATCCGTCGCTTCCCGATCATCCGGACCATGCGCTCTATGAAAGATACTTCCCGAACGGCGGCGCTTCGATTTTTACCTTTGAGATCAAAGGTGGGCAGAAAGAAGCCTGGGCTTTCATCGATCACCTGAAGATCTTCTCGCTCCTCGCAAATGTCGCGGACGTCAAGAGCCTGGTGATCCATCCGGCTTCCACCACCCACTCACAGCTTTCCGAGGAAGAACTGTTGGATCAGGGCATTCGCAAAAACACGATCCGTCTCTCCATCGGAACGGAACATATCGACGACATTATCGCGGATCTCGAAAACGGATTCGCTGCTATCTAAAAAAACACATCAAACAATGACCAAAAGGAGAATCATCATGGCTAACATTTATAAAGGAACACTTGGACTCATCGGCAACACTCCGCTAGTAGAAGTCGTAAATATCGAGAAAGAACTGGGACTGGAAGCGACCATCCTGGTCAAGCTGGAATACTTCAACCCTGCCGGATCCGTCAAAGATCGTATCGCCAAGGCGATGATCGAAGATGCGGAAGAAAAAGGCCTCCTGAAGGAAGGCTCGGTCATCATCGAGCCGACCAGCGGCAATACCGGTATCGGCCTTGCTTCCATCGCGGCCGCCAAGGGTTACCGGATCATCCTGACGATGCCCGAGACCATGAGCGTCGAACGCCGCAACATTCTGAAAGCTTATGGCGCGGAGCTCGTGCTCACAGAAGGATCCAAAGGTATGAAAGGCGCCATCGCAAAAGCCGACGAGCTGGCAAAAGAGATCCCGAACAGCTTTATTCCCGGTCAGTTCGTGAATCCGGCCAACCCGGCCATCCATAAAAAAACGACAGGGCCCGAGATCTGGAACGATACAGACGGCAAGGTCGATATTTTCATCGCGGGTGTCGGCACTGGCGGTACCGTGACCGGTACCGGTGAATACCTGAAGGAAAAGAATCCCGCTATCAAAATCGTCGCTCTGGAACCCGAAGACTCGCCGGTCCTTTCCGAAGGCAGAAGCGGGGCTCACAAGATCCAGGGCATCGGCGCCGGATTCGTTCCGGATGTACTGAACACCAAGGTCTATGATGAAGTCTTCAAAGCTCCCGGCGCGGATGCCTTTGCCACTGCCCGGTTACTGGCAAAGAAGGAGGGTATCTCTGTAGGCATCTCCTCCGGCGCAGCGCTCTTCGGCGCGATCACCCTGGCCAAGAGACCTGAAAACAAAGGCAAAGTCATCGTAGCGCTCCTTCCGGACAGCGGTGACCGGTATTATTCCACCCCGATCTTCACAGAAGTATAAGCTATAACCTCCCTCCTAATATAAAGATGTAGTGGTCATACACCCCGACAACCAGCTGGGGGTATAGCCATCTTGTTGCTTAAGCTGTTAGAATGTAGTGGCATTGGTTTGGACGGATGCCTCCTTGGACTTCGCGTCCGCACGAAAG
>JAFRZE010000017.1 GCA_017442735.1 Bacillota bacterium | reverse complement strand
CAGGATCTCTGGAAGGACAAAAAGACCTGTCCGGAAGAATCGCTGATCCAGATCGGAACGATGGAAGCATCCGTGCCGCCGGAAGTTTTGGCTGAGATCGCGGCAGAATTTTTTGAAGAATTTGACCGCCGCTTCGGATCCCACATCCACATCTTGGACTGGTCACTGCATCTGGACGAGGCGACGCCTCACATCCATGAGCGACACGTTTTCGATTGTGAAAACCGATACGGCGAGGTCGCGCCGCAACAGGAAAAAGCACTGGAAGCCCTCGGCTTCGATCTTCCAAATCCGGATCAAAAGGCCAGCAAGTTGAACAACAGGAAAATGACTTTTGACGCCGCCTGCCGTGCCATGCTTTTTGATATCTGCGCGAAGCATGGACTCCACCTGGATCACGAACCGGAATACGGCGGACGTAAGTATCTGGAAAAGCAGGACTACATCCTGATGAAGCAGAAACAGCAGATGGCAGTTCAAGACCAGCAGATCGAATCGAAGAAAGCGGATCTGGAAGAACTTACGGTCCGCATCGAGGACACGGAGGCCTTTGTGGAAGAAGTGGCGGATACCGCTTATGAGCAGGCTGTGGATGCCGTTACAAAGACGGTCCGGGAAGAGATCCGAAATGAGGACTTCGGCCTGATCGAAGAACAGCGGCGGATTGTCCTGAACGACGCCAGTCTGTCCGATAGGGATAGGAACTTCGCTGGCCGGATCTTTGCCGGACTCATGAACCGGTTCAGGGGAATGACGCAATATATCTCTGACAGGATCTCTGCGATATTAAAATCTCCGGAAAAGAAAGCCGTGATCAAGGAGCCGATCAAAGAATCCATCCGTGACAGGCTTGCGAGAAGCCAGAAAAAGGCGGACGAGCTGAACGCCAGAAGGCGTGAAGAACAGGGATTGCCGCCGAAACGAAAACAACAGAATATCGAGCTTTGAGAAGCGTCTGTTTTGATCATGATTAACGGTTCAAGGCAGGCGCTTTTTTCATTTCCAAAAAGAAAGAAGGTGATCACTTTGGGAATCTACTCCCAAATCAAAGAACAGGTCAGCACCCGCGAGGTCGCGGAGCATTATGGATACAAGGTCAGCCGGAACGGCATGATGCGCTGTCCGTTCCATGATGACCGGAACCCGAGCATGAAGGTCGATAAGAACTTCATCTGCTTCGGTTGTCAGGAAAAAGGCGACGTGATCCGGTTCGCCTCAAAGCTGTTTGGCCTGCCGGCTTATGAAGCCGCTGGCAAACTGATCGAAGATATGGGCCTCTTGGTGGATCTGGAAAACAGGCCGGACGCAAAGCCTGGCATTCGTCAGAAAGCCAAGCGAAAGCGTCAGGACGATGTCGGATTCCAGCAGACGTTGGACCGGGTCTACAACGTCTACTGCGACTATTTCCATCTGCTGAACGAGTGGGCGGATGTATACGCGCCGAGAGCGCCGAATGAGGATCTTCATCCCCTGTTCGTCGAGGCCATGCACCAGAGGGACTATGTCGAATACCTTCTGGATCTCCTGCTCTTCGGTTCAAAGGAAGACAAGGCCCAGGTCATTATCGAGAAAGGAAAGGGGGTGATCGAACTTGAAAAACGAATCAGGGAGTTTAAGTCCGGAGACAGAGAACGCACTTCACGAAACGATGGCAGTGCTCTCCCCGCCGAAGTCGGTGGAGGAAGTGAGGGAGCTTCTGGATCTGACGGAAAAAGGACTGGTCAGGAACACGGTATCAAACGCGGAAATGATCCTGTCCTATGATCCTCTTCTCCGCGACAGCGTCCGGTATAACGAGCTGACACAGAGGGTCGATGTGGTGAAGCCGATGGGCTGGGAGCGCGGGAGCAACGGCCCGGCGCTGACAGACAACGACATCTTCAACTTTCATCTGTACTGCGACAGAACTT
>JAFRZE010000016.1 GCA_017442735.1 Bacillota bacterium | reverse complement strand
TCCTTTCTATACTACTATTTATCTTTAAAATAGCATATATAAAGGATATAATCAATATATATCTATACTACATTTTTGATAAACTTAAAGGCACCAAGATTTTTAAGTATCCTGGTGCCTTTAACTGGTTGATGCCATTGGCCACCTGGTTATTCCAGATGGCTTTTTTCTATGCAGGGAGCGATCGATCCTATTCTTTCAGGTTATCATACACGTAATCATAAAAACCGGAATCGATGATCCCTCGGCAGTAATTCAGTTTGTTCCAGACGACAGCCGTCACATTGTCGACATATCCTTCCGGGATCTCGATGGAAGGATCGGAAGGCGTAAACTCATCCGTATCGCTGATATAGGTACCGTACTTGGTCTTCCAGTCACCCATGACGTTGAAAACCAGCGCCGGAGCATCGGAGAAAACGTCCCGTCCGGGAAGAAGTCTCGAATCCCATTCACACCCGAATAGATTTAAGAGTGTCGGAAGGATATCCAGGGAGAAGGTAGGCTCAGATACAATGACCGGCGGTTCCTTTTCCAGACAGCCGCTCCAGATGATCAGACGGTTCTGATCACGCTCCAGATAATTGGTCACGGTAAATCCGTAGAGTTCGTTCAGATAGTACAGGTATTCGATCGCCGCGTCCTCATCAAGACCATAGGGGAAATGATCGGCACAGATCACAATGACGGTATCATCGGCGATGCCCTTCTCTTCCAGCATGCCTATCAGATCCGTCATCGCGTCTTCCAGTTCCAGGTTGCAGGCGATATACCCACGTACCAGCTCACTGTACGGAAGGTTCTCCACCTGTGACCAGTGTTTGTCGGTCATCGCGTTGGTCCCGGGCTCGTACAGGCTGTGTCCGCTGACGGACATATAGTAAATGTTGAAAGGCTGCTTGTCTTCATACAGCGGGAACGTATTGTGGATGAGCTCCAGGTCGCTCTGCGGCCACTGGCTGGTCACGTAGTCTTCCATACCTGTTCCGTAGCCTTTGAAGCCATCGGAATAGCCGAGTTCGTTATGCGTATAGATACGGTCATAGAACTCCGCATCATTCGCGTGCATCGCCAGGCCATAATACCCTTTCAGCCGATTGCCCATCGTCAGGAACATGTTGTGTTCGACAGCGTCTGTCATGGACGCGCCGCCACTCATGGGAAGGACGCCCAGGAGCACTTCCACCTCACCGCCGGTCGTTCCGGCGCTGGCAGGCTGATAAAAGTCCGTAAACTGGATGCCTTTGGTCGCCATGCGGTACAGTGTCGGGGTCAGCTCGGGATCGATGATCGATCCGCTGAAGGCTTCGGCGCAGATCAGGATCAGGTTCTTTCCTTCGAATTTACCGGTGAACTGGTTCTTCCGTGAAACGGTCTGGGAATCCGCGTATTCACACAGGGATTCGATCTGCTGTGTTCTCGCGTTTTCCGCCAGTTCCTTGAAGTCGATATCCAACCGGCTGTATCCGGTGATCAGGTTCCCTACTTCCACGATCGATTCGACGCCGCTCTTGCTCTCTTCCGAGTTTTCTCCGGAGTTCTCGCTGGTTTCACCGGAAGCACCGGAATTATCTCCCGGGTTTTGAGAATTTTCCGACGTTGTGGAGGTCTCTTCGATCTCGATCGTCATTTGCTGCGCGGTAGTAAACTCGGTCTTGCTGTTAAGATGGAGAAGATCCAGCCGTATACCGGTCAAAAGGCCGAAGTTGTCCACCGAGTTCGAGAAGTTATACTGTTTCCCGTGAAGGCCGCGCAGCTTGGAATTGAACGCGATGCCGAGCAGCGCTACGCACAGGAAGGCGATTCCGCAGATACCCACGACGGCCACACGTCGAAGATCCGCTTTCCCTTTCTTCATCCAGCGGCGGACAAAGTGGAAATAAACGATCAGGGGAACGGCCAGCAGAAGGAAGATCGTAAACAGACCGGAAAAACTGAAAATGAGTTTCAGTGTGACACCCATAAACCCGGTCGCGACGCCTTTGGCTCCATTGACGATCGTCTTGATATCGTAGGGAACTTTAAATGCTTTGGTAACAAAATACTCGATCAGGAACGGCAGTGAATACAGCACGATGAGTACCGCGCCGGTGACATTCCTCGCCTTCTCATGTTTGATCAGATGAAGCGGAACATACAGAAAAACCCAGCCCACGAAGAGGGAATACAGCAGGATCAGCAAAAAGGCCGAAAAGCTGAGCACCCCTCTGGAGGACCAGTGGAAGACCAGTTCCATGTATAGCATCAAAAGCGGGAAAAAGACCAGATCGCCTACTTTGGCCCGTTTTCTGGCAGCGCGCTGTTTGCGTTTTTTCTCCGCGGCCGCCATACGTTCCTTTCTTGCTCTGGCTCTTTCCTGAATTTCGTTCGCATTGCTCATTGGCTCACCTATTGTCTTTCTTTTTTATCTTATTCATTCTTCAATAAACCGGATCACCTGATCCCACCAGGTATCGACCGCCTCGTTACCGGAACGGTAGATCTCATGACGGGCGTTTTCGATCCGGACCAGCTTTCCGTTCGGCAGACGATCCACAAACGTCTGTTGCGGATCCGCCAGGACCGTCTGGTCATCCGACGCCTGGAACAGGATGACCGGGATCGCGATCTTTTCCGGTTTTCCCTTGGCGAGGATCTTCCCGCATACTTTCAGCGACTCTAAAAGCCAGCTGTAAGTAGGAGAACAGTTCTGAAACTCCGGATGTGTTTTCCGGATCTCGTTATACCAGTTGAAACGATCCTCCCCGCTCGCGCAGGAATCCTCAAACTTTTCTTCCCCGGTATAGGGGCCGGATAAGAAGATCATTTCTCTGCTTTTTCCCATCAGTTTGGCGCCGCGGCAGATCGCTCTTCCGGTCCACGCGGGGAAATTGCCGGTCGCCGGCGCGATCATCGGCGAGTTGAAAACGGCCTTATCAAAGGAAAGCATTCCCCTTTCCAGTGTCAGGGCCGCTACCGCTCCTCCCATGGAATGAGAGAACAGGATTTTCGGGGATTTAGTGTCTTTCATCCAGCGGTCATAGACCAGTTCCGCGTCTGTCAGATAGTCTTCAAACTTCTCCACATGGGTCAGATAATGGAATTTCAGGTTGGGATCCCGGTAGGATCTTCCGTGTCCTCTCTGATCGTAGGCGCAGACCGAATATCCTTCTTTCAGAAAACCGTAGATCACTTCACTGAACTTTTCGATGTTCTCCGTAAAGCCGTGAAGCAGCATGACGGTCCCGCGGCACTCATCCGCGGTAAAAAATGAAGTATAAAGGGAGATCTGATCCAGTGTTTTCAGCTTCTCGTTTTGTCTTCTCTTCTCCAGATAGGGCAGCACCTGCTCGTTCATATATACGGCGTAATCTTCTGAATGAACCAAACCTTTACCCATTCCTCATCCTCCTTCAGACCGTTCGGTCTAAGATGAAAAAATCTTCAATCGAATATTATATATAAAAAACTGCCAAAAATCAATCATTTCCTGAAATCAAAGAGCCGGCGGCTCGATCTCAAATTCCTGCGGACGGAACCTGGGACAGACATTTTCCTTTGTCGCGATCACGGAGGAAGCCAGCCTGGTACCGATCTCACAGGCCTTTTTCAGTTCCTTGCCATAGGTCAGCCCGATCGCCACACCGGCGAAGAACGCGTCTCCGCATCCGGTGGTATCGACGACTTCCACTTTCTGCGGCGGCACGAACCCGCAGTCTCCTCCCGGCACGGCATAAACAGCACCGCGGTCTCCCATTGTCACCACCATCTGCGGAAATCCCGCCTGCTCGATCTTTTGCGCCAGTAATCTGGACAGAGGATCCGGATCCATGCCTTCCAGATCTTCCGAGAACAGCATCCCGGCTTCCTGCTCATTGCAGACGATACAGCCGGTCCTCTGCAGCAGATCCCTCCGCTCCATGGCGATGGACATATTGGAAACGACGGCATAGACACTCTTTTCATACTGTTCAGCCAGACGGAAGATCCTCTTCAGCAAAGCGGGCTCCATATCGATCTCCACCACCACGGAATCCGCATTTTTTATGATCTCGTCCCCGAATTCATCCAGAATCTGTCCGATCGCGGATAAATCCGGCCGCTGCGAGATCGAAGCGATCACATCGCCGCTGTTATCAAAGACAGCCAGCCAGGTACCCAAACCTCCGGGGACCTTTCGTACATACTGCGTATCCACCTGATGACGGTTCAGCTTATCGATCACATCCTGGCTGATGCCGCTCTCATCCACGATCGAGACCATCGTAGGACGAAGTTCGACATTCGCGATATCTTCCGCCACATTCCGGCACACACCGCCATGGATCTGCTGGACCCAGCCGACATTTCGCCCGCCGGGGATGTATTTTGTCAGAGGATATCCTTTGACGTCCACGAATACGGCACCAAATACTGCGATTCCCATCAGTTTTCCACCTCCACGCTGATTGATCGGATCTTTCCTTCCCGAACGGCTCTGGCATCCTCATCCCACAGGACGCCGCCCTGTATCTCGGTCATTTTCCCTTCCGCTGTCTCAAGAAGGATCCTTTTTACCTCACTATTGCCCGGGATCACGTCTGCCTTTTTGGCCATATGATAAGTCACCGGTGTTTTTCCCAGGAGAACGGCCCGGACGATCCCGTCCTCCGGGATCAGATATGCGGGGATCGCCGGCATAAAGGTAAGCGTTAGTTTCCCGTCCTGCATCTGGAAAAGCTGCTCGCCGAAGAACATCCGGCGCCAGATGGACAAAAACTCAGCGGTCGAACCGGAAAGCCGGGCGACAAAACCCCGTCCGTGGATATCCTCATTGGGATTCAGGCTGCTGGCAAGGAAGGAACTGTTTTCCAGTGTGCTGCGTCCGTAGACTTCCGGATCCAGAAACGGGATCGCGGCGTTTTTCCAGTCTTCGAAGAATTCTTTGAAAAGGCCGCCCCGCAGAAGTTCCAGCAGATACTTGTACTCCATGTGCAGCCAGATCGATCCGTTTTCCAGCCATCCCGGCGTAAACGCCCTGCATCTTCCGATCTCAAAGGAAGCCTGATCCAGCGAGGCGTTGACCCTGTACATCTTCAGTTTCCGATCATACAGATCACTCTCCCTGACCTCGCGGTACAGCTTCCTTCTGTCCACAAGGAACGGATCGAGCTTCATCAGATGGACGGCGCCTTCCAGGAAAGGCGGCATGGTATGCTGGATAAACCCGGTCGGAAGGATCCCTTCTTCATCTTCCGTATAATCGGTGACTTCATAATAGTAATAGGTCGGAGCCGCTTCCTGCTTTTCAGCTGCCATGATGGCCGTATCCACGATATACAGCATGCTCCTGAGCGTCGTTATCAGGAATATGGAAGGCTCATCCTTCTGTATGTCCTCCCCGTAGGATACTCTTTCTCCGCTGACAGACCGGAAAGTCTGCTCTCTGAAACGTTCTTTCGCGTCATTCATCCGGTTCCAGAAGCCTGCCGCGGCATGTTCCCGTTTCGCCAGATCTTTTGGTTCTTCTTCCATGATGATCCTGTACAGGTTCCTGACAAGATCAGATAACTCTTTCAGAAGACTTACCTGTCCGCCGGCAAGATCCAGCGCCAGCAGTGTGATCTTCAACCAGCGCTCCAGTTCATAGGTCTCCGCCATGGAAGATCCCAGGATGCCCGGGAAACCGTTCAGCGCGTCATACCACCCGGGTTTTCCGCCTTCCATCTCTACACCCATCAGATAAGGATCCATCGCGGAAAACTTCATGACAGCGATCAGGATCATCTTTTCCAGGATGGAACTTCTGACCTCTTTTCCGGAAGCGTCTTTCAGTCTACCGCCGGGAGCCGGCAGATCATCCGCTTCCAGTAAGGAATGATACTGACGGATCCCCTTGTCTGTTTTTACATATCGTTTCTTCCTCGGCAGGATCGTCGTTTCCGCCTGATAATAGCCATATTCCGGTGTAACGAAAAGTTCCTCGGCCTGATCCGGCCAGACTTCAATATATTCTTCCAGAAGATCCAGATTATAGGTCCAGTGATCACACCAGTACCCTTCCCCGAAATGAGCCCGGATCTGTTCTTTAGACTGTGTAAGGATCTCTTCAAAGCGCGCCTTTACTTCCTTTTCCGGAAGTTCTTCCGAAAGCTCCTTATAGAGCTCACCGGGAGTAAAGGTCCTGCCCTGATAAGTAAATGTCTGCTTATCCACGGAAAGCGGATTATATCCGTCGACCTGGATCAGTTCAAAGAATGTCCGGATATTCTGTTTTCCGACTTCCGGACTAAAGAAGGTATCACTGCGCCGGTTCTGATTGACATCGCGGAAGTTGGCGTTGCCCTGGGAATAATACTCCGGCAGCATCGAAAAATAGTTGTAGTCCCTTTCCAGATCCCCGTGCTTGCGGGAATATACGTAGAGATTCTTATTGCCCGCCCGTACCGGCCGGCCGCCGCGAAGCACATTGTCCATGTAGGTGTACCGGCAGTAAAGGTCAAAGACCGGATCCGCCGTACGCGTATCGATCACGTCTGTCAGTTCCTGTGTCAGCCGCACCGCCTCTTCCTGTTTTTGAAGGAAATATGCTTCGTTCAGCGGTTTTCGGAGAAATTCTTCCAGATGTTCTTTCGATCCGGCGTGACCGAACAGTTCGTACATCTGATAGCTTTCTCCCGCGGCAAGTACCGGAGATGCCATAAAGAACGCGCAGGGGAACAGGTTCGAGAAATGCTGCCTTTCTGACCGGACGCCGTTAAGGCCTTTTTCCTCGAACACAAGCGGATACTCATGCGAAAGATCATAGCCGAAAATAGCTTCCGGGTCGGTGATGACCGGGAGCTTCTCTCCGTCTTCACTGATGCCTGCCGCAAAATTGCCGCCTTCGATCTCCCTGACGTCCGCCGTATCATCCATACTGGCCCGGACACGGTAGAACGGCGTCCTCTTTTCCACGTCTTCCGCCTGCATCCAGGCTTTTCCTGTCTGCAGCATGTTCTTCAGCGTCCAGTCCGTCACGCCGAACGGAACCACCTCCGGCATGCCGTCCAGCACTTCGATCCGGACTTCTTCCCCCGTTCGGTTGATCAGTGTGACGAGTCGCACTAAAGCGCCCAGCTTTTCCTCCGGCAGGATGAAATACGTGATCCTGATCTCGATCCCCTGACAGATAGTCGAGACCGAAAGGGTGTTCATCCCGATCTCCATATCCGCCTTGTCGAGCTTTCCAAACGCCTCTGTCACCTTCTCCCCTGTCCGGAGGAAGGTACGAAAGCCGGTCTCACCGGCCCGGGTATAGGCCCGGTGAGCGGGAAGGAACTCCATGATGGGATGGTCCTTATCCTCCGAGCCAAAGGAAACGACCGCCTGACCGCGGTTGACATAATAACACCAGAGCGGGATGCCGGTAAGTCCGGCGATTCCCGGAAGAAAGCTTGAAAACGGTGCTTTTTTTCCATAATCCTCGATACGGTAGGTATCCATTCGCTCCTCCTATTATTCCGAAATCAGCCGTTTGGAAAGAAGAATGGCGCAAACTCCGGCCAGAAGCGCGCCGATCAGCTTGGAAACAATGACCGCGCCGAGATAATCAGGCGCGACTTCCGCCGTAAAGCCCAGATGGGCCCCGAATACGGCCGTTGAACAAAACAAGAAGGAAAGATTGACCAGTCTTCCCTTTGGATCCATCTCCTTTGCCAGCGCGAAGACCGGCATAGCGGTCACAAAGCCGATCAGCAGGGCCGCCATACTGACTTCATTCATCCCCAGCGCTTTTCCTGCCGCGGACAGGGGCTTTTTCAGGATCCGCTGTAAAAGCAATGTGATCGGAAGGCTTCCCAGCATGAAAACACATACGGAAACGACGATCTGCATCGCTTCCGGAAGAGGCATCAGTCCGGGGAGAAATTCCGCGCCTGTCAGCATCTTGACCGCGCCGATCATCAGGCCTACCGTCAGGATGATCTTCAGGATCCTGGTAAATACCTGAAAAACCTTCAGCATGGGACCGGGATACTTAAACAGACCCAGTCCGCAGATCAGCGCGAATATGAATAAAAAGATATTTTGTTTCAATGTCGTGACAAACCCAAGGCCGAACAGCAGACCGCCGACGATCAGGGCGGCGGGAAGCGTCAGCATACCGATCGCCATCCCGTTACACAGATATGGCATGTCTTTTTCTTCCATCAGCTTACTTCCGACCGGGATCGTAAAGACCAGACTGCACCCAAGGGTAGCGGCTGGTATAAGACCCGCGTAAAGACCGATCACAGGATCCAGCGCCAGTGCTTTGGCCAGATGAAAACCGCCCATATCGATGGCGATCAGTCCTCCGAACATCGAAGGGTCCAGCCCGATCTTCTCAAAAAACGCTCTCGCGCCGGGACTTAATCCGCCGGACAAAAGGCCCGAAAGGCACAGGATGCCGGCCATCGAAAGCGCAGTCGGACCAAGCAGTTCAAAACCTTTTTCGAACTGCTTTCCGTAGCCCCATCGATTACCCAGCAAAAGATCGATCCCGCCCAGGATCACACCGGCCGATACGATCCACATCAAAATCTGATTCAAACACCGTCACCTCGGATCATAGATATCCTTAATTCTACCACAAAACACTGTCAAGCGAAAGAAAAAATGATATAATGATCCCAGCATCCTTTTATTTCGGAGGTCTTTCTATGCGTTCGATCGGTGTCCTTATCAAGCCGGCATCCGGACTTTGCAACATGCACTGCGATTACTGTTTCTATGCCGATGAAACAGCCAACCGGCAGATCCCCTCTTACGGGATCATGTCTTTGTCCACTTTGAAAAACGTGATCCGCCGCACGCTTCTGCCCTGTGAAGGCGCTTATTCGATCGCCTTTCAGGGAGGAGAACCGACCCTCGCCGGTCTGGATTATTTCAAAGAAGCCATCCGGCTGATCGAGCAGTACAACCGAAATGATATCCCGGTCCAGCTGGCCATCCAGACCAACGGATACCGGATCGATGAAGAATGGGCTGCTTTTCTGGCCGAACATCACTTTCTGACAGGTGTTTCCATCGATGGAACGAAACAGCTCCATGACCGGTACCGTCATGGCTCGGACGGTGCCAGTGAAACCTATGACCTGGTCCTGAAGACCACCGAACTGTTTGACCGTTTTCATGTCGATTACAACATTCTGACAGTCGTGACCAAACAGACAGCCCTTAATGCCCGCGAGATCTATCAGGATTATCAGAAAAAGGGCTGGCACTTCCTTCAGTTCATCACCTGCCTGGATCCCCTGGGCGAAGTACGCGGGCAAAGCGAATACTCCCTGACGCCTGCTTCCTATGGCCGGTTTCTATGTGATCTTTTCGACCTCTGGGAGGCTGATGTTCAGAAAGGGATCAAGCTGCGTCAAAACCCGCTGGCTTTCGCTCCCTACATCCGCACCTTCGATAATTATGTCGCTATCCTTTCCGGACGCAGACCCGAGTCCTGTGAACAGACCGGTATCTGCCGCGCGGACAGCTCCACTTATGTCGTTGAGGCGGACGGCAGCGTTTATCCCTGCGATTTCTATGTGCTGGATGAATACCGTGCCGGCAATTTCAATGAGGACCGGATCGACGCGGTCGAAGAAAAGATGAAAGCCCTTGGTTTTACCGAAAGGTCAAAGAAGCTCTCTCCGGACTGTCAAAGCTGTCCGTATCTCTCCCTTTGTCGAGGAGCTTGTTACCGAAACCGACTGACGAACGAAAACGGCCCGGAGGCTTCGCTCCGGACCGATGGAAAAAACTATTTTTGTGAAAGCTACCGAACGTTCTTTGATCACAGCTACGAAAAGCTCCAGAAGATCGCCTCGTTCTTCACGTCCTGGCCCCGCTTCACGATGGGAAGCTGACACCCGGGGATCTGGCTTATGCTGCCGCGGGAAGTTCCGCGAACAGCTTTCTTCGTGTGACCAGATAAGCGGTGATCATGACCGCGCCGGTGATCACCCAGGAGATCGGATAGACCAGACAGAGCATCCGGTAAGTATGATACCTGCTGACGACAGCAAAGACCCAGATCAGACGAAAAGCGCAGGTACCCACGATCGCGATGATCATGGGCGTCAGCGACTTGCCCATGCCTCTGAGGCATCCGCCGCTGATCTCATAGGTGCCGATCAGGAAATGCGGTCCGGTGCTGATCAGAAGCCGGATCATCGCGTATTCGATCACAGCCGGATCCTCGGTAAAGAGGGTGATCAGGTTCCCTTTGAAAAGCTGGATGAGTCCGCAGATCACGACACCGCATCCGATCCCCAGCCCGAATACGATCCGGAACACCTTCTTACAGCGGTCGAATTTCCGGGCGGCAAAGTTCTGACTGGTAAATGTCACGCCCGCCTGCACGAAGGCGTTGATGACACAGAAATCAAGAAAATCAAAGTTCTGCGCGGCCGTATTGCCTGCTACCGCGATCGAGCCGAAGCTGTTGACCGAGCTCTGGATCACTACATTCGACAGGGAGAAAACGGTTCCCTGAAAACCGGCCGGAAGACCTACGCGAAGCGTAGTCATCAGATCCTCCTTCCGGATCCTGATCTTCTTAAGGGACAATCTGAAGTCTTCTTCCTCATGCGCCAGGAAATACCATACCAGTCCGGCGCTCACGATGTTGGACGCAACGGTCGCGACGGCAACACCGATGACATGCAGCTTGAAAACGATGACCAACAGAAGGTTCAGTCCGACATTCAGTACACCGCTGATCACCATGGCGATCAGCGGTCTTTTGCTGTCTCCCTTGCTTCGGAGGATCGCCGAGCCGAAATTATAGATCATAATGAACGGAACGGCAAAGAAATAGATCCGAAGATACAGCGCCGCCAGTTCGATCACGTCTTCCGGAGCGCTCATCAGGCGAAGCAGCGGTTTGGCCAGCAGAAGACCCAGTAAGAGAACGATCATGCCGCAGGAGAGCGCGATCCCGATCGTCGAATGTACCGCCGCGTTGACTTCTTCCCGATGTCCCCTGCCGATATACGAGGCGATCAGGACATTGGAACCCAGCGATAAACCCATAAAGAGTGAAAGCAGCAGACTGACCAGCGAGGAGTTGGATCCGACCGCTGCCATAGCGGTCGAACTGGCAAACCGGCCTACGACCGCCAGGTCAGCCGCGTTGAAGAGTTGCTGCAGAACCGAACTGGCCGCGAGCGGCAAGGCGAACAACACGATCTTGTCCACCAGAGAGCCGTTCAGCATATCGACTTGTGTTCGTTTAGCGGACATTCAGGCCTCCTTTCAAGAAATCGTCCTGTCAGGAAAAGCGATGATCAGGGTTGATACGGCTGCTCCATCTTTTCCGGATGTTTCAGAAGATCTTTGACATAAGCGAAGACATGAGCGAAGAAATGACCGGAAGCGATCCTTTCATCCATCACGATACCCAGCGGGATGCAGCGTTCCAGTTTGATTTCTCCCATGACGTTCTTCGGCACTTCCCGCAGATTGCCCATCGCGATGCCGACACTGGTCGTTCCGAATTCATACAGATGATGATAAATATGGTTCGTACGGATACTGGCAAGGTTTGTGATCAGCAGCGTCGCGTGGAAAGGACTGGCGTCGATGATAGCTTTGGGAAGCAGCCCGTGACGGTCCGCGAACCGAAGGATGTTGCAGATCCCGCCCACCAGAAAATCGAATTTCATGATGATCGACATGATCCTGTCCAGTGAGTTGTCGTTCGTCGCTCTGGTCGAGTTGATATAATCATCTACCTTTTTCTGCACATCAAAGATCGTATCCTTCTCCGGATCAAAATAAACTTTGGCGAATGTATCATTGGCCTGATCCGGTCTAAGAACCACCATAGAGGCACATACTTCATTGCGCTGATAGATCCTTTTGTTCGCGATGAACCGATTCAGTTCCGGGTATTTGGCTACCGCACGCATATAGGCGGCGAGTACCATGGCCAGATTGCTGATCTGGATGCCTTCCTTGCGCTTCTCGTTCCGGTATTTCGTCATGGGATCGATGGGAATGTCGACCGTACACATATTCATGGAATCATAGCGTTTCGTCAGAATATGCGGGATCAGATAATACATGGGGGCTTCGTTTTTTACAATACGGCCGTCCGCTCTTTTTTTCATCGGGTTTTGCCTCCGTGTCTTGAAGTATAATAATTGGTAAAATTATAGTTTTTCTTGCAACCAATGTCAATCTCGTATATCATGGATCAAGGCAGGAAATTCTTTTCATTTTATGTGAGGAAACGATATGAAAAAAGTCATAGTCGTCACCGGTGCATCCTCCGGAATGGGCCGGGAATTCGCGCTCCAGATCAGTCAGAAAGAAAAAGTCGATGAGATCTGGGTCATTGCCAGAACAAAAGAACGGCTGGAAGATCTTCAGAAATCCACCGCCGCGAAGATCGTTCCGATCCCCATGGATCTGACCGACCGGGAAAAAGTCAGAGAATGTTATGTTTCCCGACTGGAGGAAGAAAAGCCGGAAGTGAAGATCCTCGCGAACTGTGCCGGGTTCGGTATTTTTGACCATACGGAAAACATCGATACCGATATTCTGACCAACATGATCGATCTGAACGTCACCGCGCTCGTCGCGCTGATCTCCTATACCCTTCCGTATATGAAGGAAGGCGGCAGGATCATGAACATCAGTTCCTGCGCGGGATTTCAACCGATCCCCTATATCAACTGCTATGCCGCGACCAAAGCCTTCGTTACCAGCTACAGCCGCGCGCTTCGGGAAGAGGTCAGATACCGCGGGATCCATGTACTGACTGTCACTCCTTTCTGGACAAAGACCGCCTTCTTTGACCGCGCGATCGACCCGGACAAGGAAAAAGTCGTCATCAGCTACGCGGCTATGTACGACCCGGCTAAAGTTATGAAGAAAGCGATCCGGGATCTGTACCGCGGCAGGGAGTTTTCCTGCTACGGACTGGTCAACAACGGCCAGTGGCTGCTCGTCCGCCTCCTTCCCAAAAAGCTGGTCATGTCCATCTGGATGAAATCTCAGAAACTAAGTGGTACTCCGCAGATCCGTTAGAGCTATGCGTCACCAGACGCCGGGACAAAGAAAATGAGGGTCGCAGCCCTTAAAAGCTGCAGCCCTCTTCTTTTATTTGGATCTGTTACATCAATCTCTGGTTTTTCTCCCGATCCAGCCGGAAATCGACCGACCGCTTCAGGTATTCCAGATACTCTTCATCCCGGCACATCGCCTTGCCGGGACTGTCGGAAAGCTTTGCCACCGCCCGGCCGTTGACGCTTTGCAGCTTGATGACGATATTCAGCGCTTCTTCCTCTGTGTCATTGGAACAGAATGTCCCGATTCCGAAGGAAACCTTTACCTTTCCGTTGAAATAATCAAAGAGGGCCTGCGCGCGGTCAAAGTCCAGGCTGTCACTGAATAAAAGCAGTTTGGTCTTAGGATCGACACCGTATTTATGATAGTGACTGATCATCTTTTCTCCCCAGATATAGGGATCGCCGCTGTCATGCCTAACGCCGTTGAAGTTGTTCACCATCGCGCGGTTGAAATCCAGCAGGAACAGATCGGTGGTCACTGTGTCGGTCAGCGCGGTACCGTTATCGCCGCGGTATTCATCGTACCAGTCTTCCAGCGCGTAATGATTCGTATAAGCCAGCGGAATAGAATCGATCCCCTGGTACATCTGGACGAATTCATGCGCGTAGGTACCGATGGGTTTCAGACCGTATTTCATCGCGTAATATACGTTGGAAGTACCGATCAGGTTTTTCGTTTCCTCGGCGAAACGCCGGATCACTTCCCCTTCCCATTCACGGGAAAGGCGCCGGCGGCACCCGAACTCAGCGAAGGAGAAAGTATACTTGCCGCTCTCGAAATCCCTGATCTTCTGATCCAGTCTTTCCCTGGCGGACGCAAGCAGTTCCTCATAATCATATTTCAGCCGGAAATAGACTTCATTGATGATCTCCAGAAGATAGATCTCGAACTGCATCGCGGAAAACAGCGGTCCCCGGACGATGACGGTCAGCTCTCCCTGCTCGGAAAGCCGAGTCTCCACGTAGTCCCGGATGGGATGCCAGAGCCGCAGGAATTCGACATAGTCGTTTTTGATAAAACGAATGCTTCGAAGGTAATCCAGCTCTTCTTTCTGAAATCTCAGAGAGCATAAATGATCGATCTGCTGGTTGATCTCATTGTACATGGCCTTCGTGAAGGTGACGCCTTCATTCCGGCATTTGAAATAGTATTCACCTGAAAGATCGGTGTGCTTATGAAAGATCACCTGATCCATATTGAACTTGTAAAGATCCGTATCCAGCAAAGATAGAATGATCGGCTGAAGTTTCATAGTTCAGTCTCCTGTTATGATTGTTAATATCTCGGGCGGAACCATGGATCTTAGCTCATCTTTCATTTGCCTGATCCCAAGGATCCTCTCCCGGACAGCGGAGGATGATACAAACTGCATCTCATCCGGCGAATCGATCAGCGTGATATAAGGCGCCAGCGAGGAAAGGTACTCATCCTCACGGATCATCCGGACGATGTCATCTCCGTTTCTTTTAAGGCAAACGATGCCGAATTCCTCCGCGATCTGACGTACATACAGCCAGCCATGCTCCAGTTCCGGAAGTTTATCGGAGCCGAGAAGAAGGCAGCAGACTTTGCCCTCCTCCCGAAGTGCACAGAGCGTTTCATACGTCCTTGGCTGTTTGATCTGACGGATCTCGCCGTCGTAGACTTCCATCCACGGACGGCTCTCCGCGATACTTCGCAGCATCCGCAGCCGCTGCTCATCCGGATAGGCCAGATTCTTCCCCTGCTCATCCCGGATATATAGCATTTTGGACGGAACAAAGATCACTTTGTCCCGTCCTGTTTTTACTCTGGCGAGTTCCGCCAGCATGATATGCGCTTTTGTCGGAGGATTGAACGCTCCGAAAAAAGCCAGATAAGTCTGCAAAACATCTACTCCTTGTCAATCTTTCCGAAGGGATCAAGCTTCACGGGCATCCTGCGTTTATGCATGTTGGCCCGTTCTTTATTCCGGATCTTCTCGTCGATCTCTTCATCACCGCAGGTGCCGAAGCGAATATAACGGTGGATATCCGCGTACTTAAGACCAAGCCGCTGCTCATCACTTTTACCGGAAAGCCCATCGGCCGGTGTTTTCTGCACCAGTTCCTTCGGAAGCTCTTCCATCGTCAGACCTACTTCCACGACCTCCACGCTCGTCAGTTCGCCCAGCAGGGAAAAATCACAGGAAGTATCTCCATCCTTCGTACAATAGCCTACCGTCGCTTCCGACAGATTCCCGGTCCCGACGAGACGGGCTCCCAGAGCCTGCGCGATATAACGAAGCGTCGTCATCCGTAGACGAGGTCCAACATTAAAATCACTTTCCTGACTGAATGGGATGCTGAATTCATCCGGACCAGCCGTAGGGTTAAGCTGATCCGTGACCTCTTTCAAAGCCTGATGGATCTTCCCGATATTGGCGGTCCGTTTCTGAATCCCAAGGACGTCACAGACTCTCCGGCTGTCCGCGATATCCTTCTGCTGCCCGTCCGGCATCATCACACCGTACACATTCTCTTTTCCGAGGGCACGCGCACAAAGCGCCGCGCTGACGGTCGAATCCTTACCGCCGGAAATCCCAATCACGACCCGGGAGAACCCCTGCCTTTCGGCAAGGGTCCGGATCTCCCGGATCAGATTGTCTCTGACTTTTTCAGCATCAAACTGATATTCTTTCACCCTTAAACTCCCATGTTCGCCGGCTTGGTAAGCGGCACGGCGGAATATTTGCTCACACGCTCATCCTTGATCACGCCCTGATAATTCATACCGAACGCGAAATCATATTTGTTGCCTACGGAGTCGGTATAGCATTCCATATCTCTCGGGGTATCTTCCGCCTGTCTTTCGACATCGTCCATGTCTTTCGGCATCTGCATGGGAAGAAGTCCGGTAGGCTCTGCCTTACCTGCCGCGATCGCGACCAGAGCTTCAGAAGAAGCTGTGCCGCCGCCATAGTTGGAAGGCATGGAGAAAGTGACCATGATCGCGTCTACCGCGGGCTCGAACTCATAGAAGCACATCGGCCGACCGGTAAACATCGCTACCACGGAAGGCACACCGAGCTTTTTGGCCTTCTCTGCCATCTCCAGGATCTGATCGAGCTGTTCTTCATTCGTCGTCAGCGCTTTTCTGCCGAAATAGCTGCGATTTTCTTTTGTTCCGTCAGGAAGTCTGTCACCGGCGACCGATACTTTACGGACGAAGGGACCATCCGCGACGTACGGTCTGTATTGACGGGTCAGCGGTACGAACTCATGATCCTCGTTTCTGCCGTCCTGCGGGAAGGAGTTGCCGGGTTCTTTCGCCGGGATCAGGATCATATCGATCCCCTTCAGTTCTTCCAGGCTCAGTCTTTCTACATTTGCGCCGTCCACACGGTCGGTAATGACATCAAAGTATTCCTTCGCCATATCCAGGCTGATCGGATAGGAGACCTTCGCGTCGGAAAGGACAACGCCCCGTACATGATCCATCTCTTTATGCGGTGCTTCGTAGATCGCGGGCATATAGACTTTCATGCGGCCCTCTCTCGGACGAATCGCGCCGTTTTCATTTTTGATCATAACGACCGCTTTGATCTGGGCTTTCAGAGCTTCCGCCTGTTTGTCGGCGCTGTCGACATCCGCCAGGGCTTCCTTCTCCATCAGATAAGGATTATCGAACATACCGGTCATGAAATACCCTTGCAGTAGGCGCTGTGCGGAAGTCGCGAAGGCTTCATCCATCTTCTCCTTGCCGACCTTCTCGCAGCCCCAGGCATACGCGTCCATCAGTACCTGCGGATTCGAGCATCCGCCCATCTGATCGACGCCGACCATGATCGCCATGAAAGCTCTCTCACCCGGTGTGGTATTCGGGTCTTCGATCACGCCCTGTCCCCAGCCGCAGGAACGTTTTCCTTCTGCCTTGCCTTCGTTCAGGACCATCCAGTCCGTGCAGACGACACCCGTATAGCCATAGCGCTCTCTGAGGAGTTTTTTGATCTTGTATTCGGAGAAGCCGGAGCCTACCGGTTCGCCAAGAGATCCGTCATCCGAAAAGGCCGCGGTATAGGAGCTCATGATCGCCGCCGCAGATTTCGTCTTGCCTTTCAGATCGAACGCGCCGTCCACGAAAGGTATCATCAGCGCTTCGAAATTGTTGTTGGGATAGACCGCGTATTTACCGCCTTCCAGGTGGGCTTCACGGCCGCCTTCCGAAGCGCCTTCGCCGGTCCAGTGCTTGGCCATGGCTGTCATGGAATCCTTCCCCCAGCCAAGATCGTTGCCGTTCTCGTCGTAGGTGCTCTGCAGACCGTCGCAGAAAGCCCGTACCATATCTCTGGAAAGTGCCGGGTCTTCGCCGAAGGTACCGCTGTTTCTGAACCAGCGGGGTTCTGAGGAAATATCGACCTGAGGCGCCAAGAAGCAGGCAATACCCAGATCACGAAGCTCTCTGGACTGGCATTTGGCTGATTCCCAGGCCAGTTCAGGATCGAAGGTCGCCGCGAGGCCAAGGTTTCCCGGCCAGTCGGAAACGCCCTGTCCGTTTCTGGGATCGGACGCAAAGTAGCAAGGAATACCGAAGTCTTTACCTTCTACGTATTTCTGCATGTTGTTCGCCCAGGCGATCTGGATCTCATCCGGGATCCCGCCCATACCGGCGGAGTTCAGAACACTTCTCAGATGCTGATTCAGGAAAGCCTTCTGATCATCATTCACTTCCCTGTCAAATTTGAACTGATGTGCGGAGAAGCACATAAGGCCGGCGACCTGCTCGATCGAAAGTCGTTTGGCAAGATCATCTGCCCTCTCTTCCGGAGAAAGCCGCCAGTCCTCATAAGGAAGAAGCTCTCCCGTTTTGGCCAGATCCTTAAAGGCGAATCCGTCTTTCTCGATCAGTTTGACGCCCGAATCGGGACAGTAACCGAGTGTCTTTCCGCCTTCATTTTCCACTAAATTGAAACCGTACTCTGTCTTTTTTTCACTCCACATACACGATTCCTCCAATGATAGGATTTGACTTGATTTACATTCAAGTATAAAGCAAATATCCCCTTGGGTCAATCCAAAAACAAAAGATAAAAAACCCCATAAAGGGCTTTTATGTTCATGACAGATATGGTATAATTCAGGTAATATCATGCAGAAATATGCTCTGCAACTAACAGGAGGAATCATTATGGCAAAACTGAAAATCGGTTTCATCGGCTGTGGCGGTATCGCTAATCAGAAACACTTCCCCGGCATGGAACAGCAGGTCGAAAAAGGCCGTGTTGAACTCGTCGCTTTCTGTGACATTATCCCGGAAAGAGCTGAAACAGCGGCCAAGAAATACGGCACTCCCGATGCAAAGGTCTATACAGATTATCGCGAACTTCTGGCAGACCCCACGATCGATGCTGTCCACGTTCTGACCCCCAACAACGCTCACTGCGAAATCACTGTTGCTGCGCTTGAAGCCGGCAAACATGTTCTCTGCGAAAAACCCATGGCTGCTACTGCTGCCGAAGCTCTGAAAATGATCGAAGCCCGTGATCGCACCGGTAAGATGCTGACCATCGGTTACCAGTATCGTCATTTCAATGCCAACTATGTTGCAAAGAAAGTTATCGATGAAGGCTGGATCGGCGATGTTTACTATGCGGAAGCTACTCTGCTTCGCCGTCGCGGCGTTCCCACCTGGGGCGTTTTCACCGACAAATCCAAACAGGGCGGCGGTCCCCTGATCGACATCGGTACCCATGCACTGGATCTGACTCTGTGGATGATGAACAACTACGAAGTCGAATATGTCGTCGGCACCAGCTTCGAGAAACTCGGAACCCTTCTGGATCCTTCCGTACAGGGACAGAACAACTTCCGCGGTGACCCCGATCACTGGGACAACACCACCTACGATGTTGAAGACTCCGCTGTAGGCCAGATCAAGATGAAGAACGGCGCTGTCATCAATCTGCGTGCTTCCTGGGCTATCAACATGGCTGAGGATCGCGGCGCGAACGGCCAGGCTCACACCATGCTGGCTGGTACCAAAGGCGGTCTTGACACCTTCACCGGTCAGGTTCGTCTGAACCACATCGTCGGCAACGAAATGGCCACCACCATGGTCGGTAAAGTCGTTCCGAACTTCCTGCCCGGATTCAGCCAGGGACCGGCTCCTCTTAGCAAAGAGCACGAGATCTGGGTCACCGCTCTGGAAGCGAACGATCCGTCCAAACTGTTTGTTACCGCTGAGCAGGCTTATACTGTCACCAAGATCCTTGACAGCATCTACTACTCCAGCAAATACAACAAACCGGTCTACTTTGATGAAGCCGGAAACCCGATTTTTGATTAATCCTCATTCTCTCTGCTTCTTGCAGACCAAACAAACACAAAAAAAGGAGCCTTCGCGGCTCCTTTTTTATTGCTGTGTATATGGGATGGTCAGTTTTTCGAGCAGCGCCGTTACTTCGTCGTACGTCGCTTTGATCGCGTGATCATCCGTTAAGGTGACGGTCATCTGATCGGTATAGTCCTTCAGAAGTGCTTCCTCCAGTTCCTGAAGACTGAGTTCGTTTCCTTCATATTCGATCTTGTCTTCCCGGATCACGATCTCCAGTACATCGTCTTCTGTTTTTGCCGGATTTTCACTCTCCATAGCTGTTGATTCAGCCGGGGTGGCGGCTTCCTGCTGCGTCTCGGAAGCCTGACTGGTCTCCTGAACAGTGGAAGATTCTGCCTGAGAAGGCCTGACACCAGGCAGAGCGATCACATCCTGCCCGATCCCGAGCCCATAATAACCGCCGCCCATGAGCGCCGCGAGGACCAGAACGGCTCCTAAGGTTTTTGCGCCTGTGTGGCGGTTTCTTTTTTTCTGCTTCTGAGGTTCTCTTGTTTCGTCTGCCATGTTTCTTCTCCTTGAAATGTTTATTCGCTGATATCCAGTTCCATCAGACTAAGCGCAAGCTCCATGTCCCTGGATGTTGTTTTGATTTCCTGAATCAGTGATTCGATCATTTGATATTCGACCTGATAGATATTCGACCGGTCGTACTGAAAGACGATAAAAACTGCGTGCTTTTCGGTCTCGGCCAGATCCTGAAGGATCATGGATCTGAGTTTGTTGGAAACGTAGGTCTCATTCCCCCAGGTATACGCGATAGAATCCGCAGAGCCGTCTCTGATCTCCCGGATGATCTTATCATCCTCCGCGCGGATCGTAATGACCAGCGATTCATCCAGCACCAGATCCTGTGTCATCAACTGTCTTTTCAGCTGATCGTTTTCTTCCTGAACAATGCCAAGCTCCTCCCATGCATGATCCAGCGAAGCCTGAAGATCCTCCACTTCTTCCTGCAGAGAAATGGCTTCCTGCTCCTTATATGCCTGCTCGTCCATGGCCTTGGCCGTCTGTGCCTTGGCCTGAGTAAGCAACACGAAGATCATGATCAGGATGACATCCAGCAGGGATGTCAGTTCGATAAAGATTTCACGCCGTTTCACTTTTCGACTTCCTCACGGATCAGTTTTCTCCGATCCAGCAAAAGCGCCACATTTTTATCGTTATCTTCGATCCGGGAAGACAGAAATCCGTCCAAAAGCTTAAAGATGATCGCGAAGACAAGGCCCCAGAAGGTGGATGTCAGTGCCGAGAAGAAATTCTGCGTCATGTCCGCCATATCGGCTACCATGGGAAGCAGAGATACGACCGTTCCCAGGATCCCAAGCAGAGGAAATATCGAAGTGATGTTGGCGAAGATCGTATAAAAGGCCTCCGAGTTTTTCCGAAGCGCTACGACGGATCCTTCATCGATTTTCCGAAGTTCCTCCGCCAGCTTCTCCGGATCTTCTGTGTGAGACGGAATAAAAACGATCTTATGCAGCTGACGGTACAGTTTCAGTGTGCGTTCTCTGGCAATGTAATAAAATCCGGCATTCAGTATGGCTGTGAGAAAGATCAGAATGTCAAAGCCGAACAGATTCTGCCAGATGACTTTCCAGACAGACATAGGACTCCCCCCTTTCTATGACATATCGGAGATCGCGGCAAATACCTCACCGATCGGATCGTTGATCTCCAGATCATTTTCCGGATCCAGCCGATAATACAATCTGGCTTTATTGATGATGACCAGGTGTTTGCCCCGGAAATAATGAACATAGGAAGCGGCGGGGTAGACTGTCAGAGAAGTCCCGCCTATGATCAGCATATCCGCGTTTCGGATCGCCTGGATAGACTGCATGACCGCTTCGTCCGGCAGGGATTCCTCATAAAGCGTGACTTCCGGGCGGATGATGCCGCCGCAGTCACAGTGCGGGATCGCTTCTTTCGAATCGTAGATCGCGTTTTCCGGATACCTTTTATGACAGCGCATACAGAAATTGCGCTGGGTCGAGCCATGGATCTCAAAGACCTTCCGGCTGCCGGCCCGCTGATGCAGACCATCGATGTTCTGCGTTACGATACCGATCAGTTTGCCCTCATCTTCCAAACGGGCCAGATAGCGATGCGCCGCGTTTGGCTCAGCGTTTCTCGCGTCCATTTTCTGACGGTAGAACTCAAAGAAGACCTTTGGCTCGTCCACCAGACAGCTGTGGCTCAGCAGATATTCCGGCTGATACTGATCAAACCGAACGTCATGCTGATTGTAAAGACCGTCCTTGCTACGAAAATCCGGAACGCCGCTCTCCGTCGATACGCCGGCGCCGCCAAAGAAGACGATCTTCTTCGATTCATCGATCCATTGCTTCAAAGTCATCCATTTCTGATCCATCACGACTCTCCTTTCTGCCTGCTCTGTTTTTATCGTTTCAGATACGATGCCGATACCGGGAACTCAAAATAGGTTTCCGGATACGGTTCGTTTTTCAGTCTGAAATGCCACCACTCCACGTCGATCGGTTCAAAGCCGTTTCTGATCATCGCTTTCTGCAGGATCATCCGGTTCTGATACTGTTCTTCCGTGATCATCTCCCGATTGTCCGGATGAGAAACGACGCTGAAAAGATCGAAGGGACTGCCCATATCGACTTCTTTTCCCGTCTCCATATCCAGAAGCGTCAGGTCTACCGCGCTTCCGCGGCTGTGACTGGACTGTTTGGCGATATATCCTTTCGCAAAAAGTTCCTGCTTTTCGAGGTCCGGATAGAAATAAGGTTTCATCCGGATATCCTGATCCTCGATTCCCCAGAGAACAAAATGCTTGACCGCGCAGGCGGGTCGGTAAGCGTCGAACACTTTCAGACGGTAACCCTGCACGATCAGTTCACTGCTCACGGACTTGAGCGCTCTCGCCGCTTCGATCGTCAGAAGCGCGCAGGGTTCCTCATAGCCGTCGATCCGCTCTCCGATAAAGTTATAGCTCGAGTAATACCTGATCTCCTGAATGATGTGCGGTACATAATCCGCCAAAACGACAAATCCGGAAGGATTCATCCGGTCATTCTCGTGATAGATGGTTCTCATCATCCTTGCCCCCTGCCTCTTAATGGCCCAGCTTCCAGCTGATATAGCTCTCTGTCAAGCTGGCCCAGGAATAAGCATTCATGTATTCTCCGCGGTATTCATTGATCGCGTCCGGATTGCCTTCATAGAACTCATAGATATCACAGGTGAATTCTTCCGGACATATCCTCATATTTCCGTTTTTCATCTCAAAGATCTCGCCGATCCCGTACTCATCCAGGGTACTGCGAAGCCGCCGGATGACCACATCCATCTGCTTCTGCATACCGCGGTCATACAGCCGGTCTTCCCACAGGATCGCGAAAGCTTCTCTTCTCGTCACGCTGCCGCCCTGCTTATCCACCAGATAAGCTAAAAGCTCTTTGCTTCTTGCCGTCTTGAATGTGACCAGCTGATCATCCACAAAAACATCGAAATTGCCGAAAGTCTTGATCAGAATATGGGCAGCCGGTCTTGTCCGTTTTCCTTTCAGCGCGTAGGCCACGTCCGCGGCGAGCATCTCTCTCGTCACCGGTTTCAGCAGATAGCCGCTTGCGCGCACCTTGAAAGCGTCGACAGCGTATTGAGAATAACCGGTGAGAAACAGAATGGCTGTTTCCGGCCATTTCTCCTTGATGGCGGCAGCCAGTTCGATCCCGTTCATTCCCGGCATATCGATATCCAGGATCGCCAGATCGATCAGATTGTCTTCCAGATAATCCAGTGCGTCTTTCGCCCGGGTAAATCCCTTTGCCTCATCGATCTGAGGAAGGGTAAGGCAGAGCGCCAGAATATCTTCCATGATCAGTTTTTCATCATCCACACAAATCGCCCGCACGCTCTCTCCTCCTTCCTGTTTAACTCTGTTCTGCCGGGATCCGGATAAGGACGGTCGTGCCTTCATCCTTCCGGCTATCAATGATCAACTGCCCTTTACACATGGTTTCGATCCTTTCGCGGACATTACGGATCCCGATATGCGATTCATCCGCTTCCTTCATATGGGAAACATCAAAACCGACACCGTTATCCTCAACGCGGATCTCATAATATCCTTCTTTTTGATCCGTCGAAACCCGGATCCGCCCCTGTTCCCGGATCCTGACTCCGTGACGGATCGCGTTCTCCACGATTGGCTGCAGGCAAAGCGGCGGAACGGAAAAATCCGTTTCCCGGATATCATATTCCACATCAATGTTTTCAAAGCGGACCATTTCGATATCCGTATAGGTCATGGTGTGTTCCAGTTCTTTCTGGAACGGGATCATTCCGGTCAGACTCAGCGAGTCCAGATTCTGCCGGAGATACGAACCGAATTTCTCGGTGATCTCAGCAGCCATTTCCGGATCCTTCCGGCACAATGCCCGGATCGTGGACAATGTATTATACAGAAAATGTGGCTGGATCTGTGAGATCATGATCTGGATCCTGTGCTGAGCTTCCAGATCATGCTCGTGTTCCCGGACGAATAAAAGGTGCAGCCAGCAGTAATATAATATACAGGCGACAACGACCGCTCCCGTCAGAAGAGTGATGGGAGAAAGACCGTTTCCCATCGAATCGAGAATGACCGCCAGAATGATCACCAGTGTATTGAAAAACGGGATCCACGCACCAAGCTTATCTTTATGCAGTGTTTTTTTGATCGTCAGTAAAAACAGATTGGCTAACAGTAAAAACGTGATGATATGACAGGTATAGCCTAACGGTCCCCGCATAAAATGATTCTTCTCCGAAATGGAGAAAACGATGGGCGAAAACAATGCAGTCAAATAGATAACTGCATTCACACAGACAAGGATCCAGGAAAGCAGCATTTTCTTTCTGTCCAGGATCGTATAGTAAAACAGAACGATCAGCACCGGTCGGACCGAATAGCCGTAAATGGAAACGATCGTTCGCCATGTCCTGCTCGTCCAGTCAGTCGCCAGACGATATTCAAAGTAGTTCTGCAGCATCAGGCTGATCACCAGGACGATGATCATCAGAATGATCTGCTTATATTCCTTCCGGATATAGGTATCGCCCATCAGGATCAGTGACAGACCCATGAGAAGGGATAAAAGAAGCATCAGCAAAAACACATAAGGAATGACGATCATACCGGAAGCTCCCATAAATATCCTCCTTTCTCTGGTCTTTCTCTGTGTAAAAAGACATCCGGACAGGGTCTGCCCCTACGGATGTCTTTTCTATCATCAATATAACTTGGCGCCGGCCGGGATATGCGGATCTACCATCAGCAGATTCAGCCGGTCTTCCCCTTCGATTTTATGAAGGGCGGAAAGCAGCATTCCGTTCGAGACAAGTCCCATCATGGGCCTCGGCGGAAGGTTCGTGATAGCTACCAGTGTCTTTCCGATCATCTCTTCCGGTTCATAATAGGCATGGATACCGGACAGGATCACGCGGTCCGTGCCTGTTCCGTCATTCAGTGTAAATTTCAGCAGCTTTTTGGATTTCGGCACAGCCTCACAGTCAAGGACCTTGACTACCCGGAAATCACACTTGGAGAAAGTCTCAAAATCCACATAGTCCGCGAAAAGCGGTTCGATCTCCACCTTGGAAAAATCGATCGTTTCTTCCGTCTGCGGGATAGGTGCCGTGGCAGCTTCAGCCGCGACGATCTGGTTCGCTTTGGCTCTGGCCGCATCCTGATCCATGATCTGCTGCTCTTTTTCGAGCGTTTTCATGGTCGGGATTAGAAAACATGTCCTAATTCCTCCAAAATGTCAGAACGTTCCGCAACGTAATAACGGATTTCAGAGCTTTTCTTGTTATGTGCAGCCCACACAATTAGGAAAAGAACTCACCTGCTAATTAAGATGGCGAAACGTCTCGAAGAATGAAATATCTTTTCGAGGAACTGGAGACTAAATCGGAGAACAAGGAGATTGGGCATCATTGTCTGCAAAACGC
>JAFRZE010000015.1 GCA_017442735.1 Bacillota bacterium | reverse complement strand
CTGGACTTCCCGCGAGTTCCATCTTGTCCCGGTATCGGACACATCAAAAACATAGCGGAGCCTCGGAAAATCACCTCTGTGGTCGAGCAGAGCAATTCCTTTGGAACCGCGCTTTACATAGCGGTGCATCCGCTCATTCCAGAGATCATACTCCGCACATGCAGTCGCGTCCGGCCTCTGGGCATATATCATCAGCTGGTCTTCATACGGGTATTTATAAAGCCGGGCCGACGTGGTAAGAAAACCTTTCCACGCCTCCCGGCTGGCGGTAATGCGGCCTGCCGTCTCTTCGGCAAGCTGCGCATAGAATGTGTATTTTCCTGCCATTCCGGCCTCCTCATCTTACTCCGGATATAAATCCAGTCCTTCAAATGTCGCGTCGTCCATTGCATTGAGCTTTTTGATCACCTTGTCCGTCAGTCTGGACAGCCGCTTTTCCTCCGGGGCAAGCTGTACCTTCATACCGGCAAGCTCCCTGATCAGACCTTCCCGGCTGCCCGGATTGTAAAGCATCATCAGTATGGATTCCTCTTTGGTGAATCTGGTTTTCATTCGATATTCCTTTCCCCGATCTCGGACTTTCCGAGAAACGGCGGTTCTTTGGCTGCCTTCAGTTTCTCCAGGATGGATTCCCTCTGTTCGGCCTCCTGCAGCGCCGGGGCTTTCCCGTTGTTAATGATCCCGTCGATCATCCCGTAATCGTCCTCCATGGACATTTCCGCGTATTTCAGATAATTCTCCGGTTTCAAAAACTCAGGCAGCTCCTTAAAGCCGATGGAATCCACGTAATGACAGGATATCTGACCATTGGTGCGGATGGCTACGATGTCGCTGACCGAAAGACTGTGGCCATGGAAGTCCGCCGGGTGCGCGATGTTGAATTTCTCGTAGAGCATTTCCAGCATCGTGTTCTGATCCTTATAGGGGAGAAGCGGAGCCACATAGACCAGCTCATAGCGGTCAATTTCCGGCTGGTTCCCGCTCCTTTGCAGGGCTTCGTAGGAAAGGAAGCGCATCGGTCTGGTTTCCTCGCCCTCTCTCAGCTGCATAATCGCAAACGTATCATTGATTGCCGTCAGGAACGCCTCCATTTTGGTTCCTTCGTCCTGTCCGTTGATTTCATCCCATTTGAAAATCTTCATCTTTGTCCTTTTCCTTTCCATCAAAAGGCAGGCCCTTGGTTTTCGCGTCCTCGGCCTGCTGTTTTCTTCTCATATCGCTGTAAGGGGGACGGATGCCGATACAGCGTTTCGGCACCCGATAGGTTACGGAGCGCTGCGCCCCCTTATCCAGCAGCACGTAATGCTCCGGATATTTGGCTGCCAGCGCCTTCAGCTTGCTGATCAGGCGGCGGTCAAAGGTATAGACCGTTGCCTCATCCAGCTCGTTATCCCAATTTATGATTGTTTCCTGTTCTGCGAGGGTATAATGATAGCGTTTCATCTTTTCCCGCCTTTCCTTGCTTTCCGAGGGAAGGACGACGCAAATGATACAGACGGATCAACCTCTGCGGTATCCACCAGTTCCCGGACGAATGCGCTGATCTCCTCCATAAAACAGGCTGAATCATAGGATTGCCGCTCCATCTGGAGAAGCTTCTGTTCCCATTCCGCTGTCATCATGGGGGATTTCAGCTTCTCCGGCACGACAGTGACCAGCGAGACGCCCTTTTCAGTAGGGAGAAGTATCTTTGTTTTCTTATCGCCGCTGCGGACGGCAAACCCGCGCTGGATCAGCTTTTCGATAATCCCGGCACGGGTTGCTGGTGTACCCAGACCTTTCCGCTCCGCGTCATCCGGGATATCCTCCGCGCCGGCAGTCTCCATCGCATGAAGTAGGCTGCCTTCCGTAAAATGCTGCGGCGGTTTTGTTTTCCCGTCCTTGACCTCGGCCTTTGCAAGAGGAATGACCATACCCTCCTGCACGCACGGGAGCGTTTCCGTATCCTTCTCCTTCGCAGGATAGAAATGCTCCACGATTTCCTTCCAACCGGACTGCATGATGGTTTTGCCCTTCACCGTGAATGTCTCCCCGGCACAGGAAAGCTTCACCGCAGTCTCTTCATACCGGCAGGGATCACCTGCGGCAGCCATAAATCTCACCGCCACCAGTTTCAGAATTTCTGATTCCGCTTTCGGCAGTTCCGCGATCCTGGCATTGCTTAACTCCCTTGTCGGG
>JAFRZE010000014.1 GCA_017442735.1 Bacillota bacterium | reverse complement strand
CTCTATCTGAAAGAGGAAGCGGAGAAAAGAGTGAATGCGCTGGTGGCGGAAACGCTCGGAGCCGATGCGCCGAAATTCCAGGTCAGCATTCTCTCCGGCGCAGGGACGGCCGGCCTGTCCCTGCATAAAGTCAGTTCTCTGGATGAGTTCCTGGATAAGACGGAAAGCAGCCTTCTTGTGAGCGCCAAACTGGTATCGGACGGAAAGATAACGCTGACGGAAGAACAGGCCGACAAGCTGCTGCTGGCATTCCAGAAAGCGGGTCTTTTCTGCCGGCTTTATCCGTATCCGAGCAGCGCGGTCAGTTTTGAGATCCTGAAGGATGAGTTCTGGAAAACGACCCAGACCGGCGCGGATAAAGGCGCGTATGTGCAGCGGGATAAATACGAACCGTCGAAATAGTGGCGGTACGATATCATTAAAGCAGGGCGGCGATGCTGAGCATCACCGCCCTGTTTTAATGATAAAACCATTCTTACTCTTTCCGGTGCAGGAGGCTTTCTCCGGCCGCGTTAAAAATTTCGACATCGCCGTGGTACAGGGTAGGGTTATCGTTATTTTCCGGCTCGACGGTTACCAGCAGCGTCTGAACGGTATAACCCGTGTCCGTTTCGGCCCGCAGAAGCAGGCGCAGGGTGCTGTCCCTGCCGAAATCCGCGAAGCTCTCATCAAGGTTCAGGGTGGTCATCTCATTGCTGCGAAGCGTTACCGGGACGCTTTCCTTTACGACGCCGTTCACTTCTTTCAGAAGCTCTGCCTTCGTGATCCGGACATCGGTATCTTTTCCTGCCTGCGAGAGATGGAGCTCTCCGCTCATTTTCAGCGTATCGCCTTTTCTGGCCGTTTTCAGGGTAGAAGCATCTGCCATATAAATGGGAAGGTAAAAATCAAACAGATACCCGATCGGCATATCATCCAGGATCTGTACCCGGCTGGTGCCGCCGTCTGTCATGGTCAGCGCCGGAAAGTCCTCTATCATTTTGAAAATATCGACTTTGGCGGAACCCTTAAAAATGCCGGGACTGCTCTGTGAAAAGGAGACGGTTTCGCTGCCGCAGGTAAGGCTTAACCGTGTCGTTTCCGTGTAGCTCTGCGGGTAGAGTGTAAAATCAATGAAGACACAGTGGCTTTCCGCATCAAACTCACCAAAGCTCCAGTCATAGGAACGCAAGATCGCATTTTCTTTTTTCAGCATTTCTTCCAGATCAGAGATCCGGGAATTCATCAGCATCATCTGACTCTGCAGATTATTGCTCATGTTGTCCAGCCGTGCGCTCATCGAGGAGACCTTCCCCAGCGTGACGGCATTCCAGATGACCAGCAGGGCAATGAGCAGCCAGGGGACAAATTCCGCGGGAGAAGCACTGCTGTGCTGCCGGATGGACGGATCGCTGGAATCGGACAGCGCTTCATTCAGCCGCCTGCGGTAACGGATATAGGCCAGAATTCCGAGCAGCGCGGCTGCCAGAATCGTAACTAATAAAACAATAATGCTTGTTCGCATAAAAACCTCCTTCGGCCGGGGGCCGTCAAATATGGAAGAATTCACGGAAGGCTCCGTAGTAACTGCGTGTCACGTCCACGAGTGTCCCGTCGGACAGGGTCAGGACGAATTTCATGGACAGGGAAGGGCGGATCTTTTTTACATGCCGCCGCGCAATGATGACCGAATTGCTGATGCGCAGAAACTGCGCCGGGTCCAACTGCGCGGCCAGCTGATAAAGCGGATCCGGGCTGGCGTAGGTCCCGTCCGTGGTGTGCACGTCCACGTTGTGACCGTAGCTCTCAATGAAGATGATTCCGTCGGCGGCGATGCGCACGCGTGCGCCTTCCGGATCGCGCACGGTGAGAAAGTTTCCGGCCGCTTCGGCCTCGCTCAGGACGTAAGGCGCCTTATCGTCTATCGCGATGCCGGCCGCTTCCAGCTCCCGCCGCACGGATTCGATCTGCGCTTTGCTGATCTGAAGTCGGATCCTCAAGGCCTTTCTCCTTCCTTTTCTTTGGTCTGATGCTACTCTATAAAAGTCCCGCGAAAAATGCAATAGGGTCTGCACAGCTTGCACTGCGGGAGCGCACAGATTGCAGAAAAGTCTTTGGCAGTGTGTTCTGGCCGGTGCGTTGACACGCCCGGCCGATCTTGCTATAGTTTATTCGAAGTGTTCGAACGGCAGAAGAGGAAGGGGACTTATGAAAGAACTCTTTTCGGAGATCCCGTATATTCAGGGAGAGAAACTTGTTTTGAAGCGGGTTACAGAGGATGACGCACAGGCGTTGTCCGAGATGGCGCACGATCCGCAGGTCTACCGCTTCCTTCCGACCTTCCTGTTTGAACGCAGATACGAGGATGCTCATGAGGTGATCCGGCGGCTGTACGATGAATGTTTTCAGGAGTCCGTCATTCTCGGGATCTACCGGGACGGGATATTCTGCGGCCTGGCGGAGATGTACGGATATAAGGATCATATCCGCAGGATCTCCATCGGATGCCGCCTTCGCAGGCAGTGCTGGGGGCAGGGCATCGCGGCGGAAGCGGTCCGGATGATGGTCCGCTATCTGCACGAAGAGGCGGATATTGAAACGATCACCGCAAGTACCATGGTGGAGAACCGGGCCGTCACGAGAGTTGTGCAGAAGTGCGGATTCGAGCTGGTATCGTCCGGTGAAAAAGAAGATTGGGGGTATGCCGGGCTCATCTCTGTCAATAAATGGATCAAAACTATTTAGAAAACTATCTTTCAGGAAGCGTGGTATCAGATATGAACTTTGATGAAATGATGCATTATAAGGATTACAGAAGCGGTCAGCTGGTCAACGGAATAGAACGGTCGGCTCACAGAGCATTGCTGTACAGTACGGGTCTGGAGCCCGATGACCTGAAAAAACCGATGATCGCCGTGGTGAATTCGTTTACGGAGATGGTCCCGGGTCACATCCATCTGCGTGAACTGGCGGATT
>JAFRZE010000013.1 GCA_017442735.1 Bacillota bacterium | reverse complement strand
AGTTTCAGGAAAGGACATAAGGAGATCGAGATCCGGATACCGCCGATCCTTCTGGGGAAGAAGATCAAAGAGATCAGGATCATACCCAAGGCGGACGCCAGGTTCTTTGAGATACAGTATACATATGAAGCAGAATGTATTCAAAGGAAAGTAGATCCAAACCATGCACTGGCCATCGATCTTGGGATCAATAATCTGATCACAGCGGTAACAGATGAAGGAAGGAGCTTCATCATTGACGGAAGGAGACTCAAATCGATCAATCAGTGGTACAACAAGGAAAACGCAAGACTGCAGAGTATCAAGGACAAACAGAAATACGGAAAGAGAAGGACGAACCGGCAGAAAGCGATAACGAGAGACAGGAACAATAAAGTCAACGATTACATGAACAAGGCAGCAAGGAAGGTGATCAATTACTGTATAGAACATGAGATCGGGAAACTGGTAATAGGATATAACGAAAGTTTCCAAAGGAACAGTGAACTTGGGAAGAAAAACAATCAGACATTCGTGAATATCCCATATGGCAGGTTAAGGGAGAAACTGGAGTACCTGTGCAGGCCGAACGGGATCGAATATGTCAAACAGGAAGAATCGTATACATCACAGGCGTCATTCTGGGACAGAGATGAGATACCTGTGTACAGGGCAGGAAATGAGGAAGAATATCGATTCAGCGGGAGAAGGACAAGCCGAGGCAGTTACAGGAGCAGGGGAGGTAAGATGCTGAATGCGGATATCAACGGAGCACTGAATATCCTAAGGAAAAGTAAAGTTGTGGGTCTGGAGGCCCTATACAATAGAGGCGAAGTGGACACGCCTGTAAGAATAAGGGTAGCCTGAGGAATCGGGCGGAAACATAATATCAAACTTCTTAAACAGAGCCGAAAGGCTCTTCGAAGCTCTGACTTCTTAAGTCGGGGTAGTTCACCTGTGATAGGATAAGACAACTGATAATTTGAAAAGCAGGAGGACGCCATGTCCTATTTTCTGACCATCGACGGCGGAACCACGAATACCCGATATACCCTGTGGGATCAGACAGACGAAGTCATCGGAACATACCGGCAGGATACCGGAGTCCGGATCAGTGCGGTCACCGGCTCAGCCGACGCCTACCGGCAGAATCTCGCTGAAGGGATCCGGCAGATACTCGAAAAAAGCCAAATCTCTGACCATGAGATCCGGGCTGTCTATGCGTCCGGCATGATCACCTCTTCCCTTGGTCTTCAGGAAGTACCGCATATCCCGGCGCCGGCCGGAATCAAAGAACTGGCCGCGGCGGTTCAGCCTGTTCAGTTTCCGGAGATCTTCCCTGAGCCGATCCATCTGATCCCGGGCGTGAAAAATGCGATGAGTACCGGTATGGATATGATGCGCGGAGAGGAAACGGAAGTGATCGCTCTGCTCGCGGCGCTGTCAGAACAAAATGTTTCAGCCCCGAACGTCGGATCGTCTCGTTCTTTCTCCCGGCTGATCATCCTTCCCGGCTCTCACAACAAGTTCATCTGGGTCAGTCCGGAAGGAAAAATCGAGCGCTGCCGCACCACTCTCTCTGGCGAACTGATCGATGCTCTCTCTCATCACACCATCCTTGCCGATGCTGTGGAACATACGTTCGCGCCTTCGGATTATGATCCGGAATGGCTGCTCGCTGGCGCCAGAGCGGCAGACGCCAAAGGCCTTACTGCGGCCCTTTTTGAGACGAGGATCCACCGCATGTTTGACGGACTTTCCAGCCCTCAGGCTGCTGCTTTCTTACTGGGTGCCGTACTGGAGGAAGATCTGAAGGTCTGTTCTGTCGCTGACCTCCCCGATGAAATTATCATTGCCGGGAAAGAACCTCTGCGAAGTGCCATCGTGTATCTCCTCAAAGAAAAAAACCTGTCCCATATCCGGGAGTATATCCCGGATGATAAGCCCCTGGCCGGCTACGGCGCGCTGCTGATCGCCAGAGAGAAAGGAGACTTTTGAAATGCCAGTAAATGTAGAACTCCTTCAGAAAGAAAAGATCATCGCCATCATTCGCGGCATTCCGCTGAAAGACATGAAAAAAACCGGTGACGCCCTTTATAAAGGCGGCATCCGGCTCATGGAAGTTGCTTTTGATCACACAAGTCCTGACGGGTTCGAGCGAACCCTGAATGGTCTTCGCCTGCTGCGCACTGCTTTGCCCGAAGATGTTCACCTCGGCGCCGGCACCGTCCTCTGTGAAGGTGAAGTCCAAGGCGCTTTTGAAGCCGGCGCTGAATTCATCATTTCTCCCAGCACGGATCCGGCTGTCATTCGCAAAACCAAAGAGCTCGGAATGCTTTCCATGCCCGGAGCGATGACGCCGACTGAAATCGCTTCCGCCTATCAGGCGGGCGGCGATATCATCAAGCTTTTCCCCGCGGACTGCCTTGGCGCGTCCTATGTGAAAGCCCTTCGCGGTCCGCTCGGGTATATCCCTCTCGCGGCCGTCGGCGGGATCAGCCAGGACAACATCCGCAACTGGCAGGAAGCGGGCATTCAGGTGTTTGGTATCGGTTCTTCTTTGGTCTCAGCCTCGCTCGTTCGTGAAGGCCGCTTTGAAGAGCTCACCAGCCGTGCGCTGGGATTCTTTCAGGTACTGAAGTAACATATAAAAAAAGTGCAGTCACACGGACTGCACTTTTTGCATCAGAGAGGGTCTTTCGCTTGTATCGTTATGTTTTTCCGAAAGCATTTAGCCTTCGATCATGATGGTTTTCTTGGTGGGGATCTCTTTCGCTTTCTTCGGGATGTTCAGGGAAAGAACACCATGCTCGAATTTCGCCTTGATGTCTTCTTCCTTCAGTGCGTCACCGATGTAAAAGCTTCTCTGCATGGAACCGGTATAACGCTCCTGACGAATGATCCGGCCTTCCTTCTCATCCTTCTGCTCTTTCTCCAGCCCTTTGGCCGCGCTGACAGTCAGATAGCCGTTCTCGAGTTCCAGATGAATATCTTCTTTCTTGAAGCCGGGCAGGTCGATGTCCATCTCAAAATGATCTTCATGTTCCTTGACATCGGTCTTCATCAGGCGGTTCGCATGTCTTCCGTACAGTTTCTTTTCAACCTGGTCAAGTCCTCTCATATCCGGGAAATCAAACCAGTCATCCAACAGATTCTCTCCAAAAATACTAGGCAGTAACATATCAAACACCTCCATAACTCAATTTAGGTTTTGAGCAACGGGAAGGAGGATTTTTCAGGATCAGGACCCGGCTCACCAGCCGACCCCGTCACTGATCTTCTCTTTTCCTTTGTTCTGAGTCTATTATACCACATTGTTAGCACTCGTCAAGTATGAGTGCTAACAATTTCTGTGAACTTTTTGTTAACAAACAATAGATTCCGGCATTTTCGTAATCCTATGCCCATCTCATTGGGGCGGATAGTGCATTTTTAAACTTCGCCGCCCAGGACTTTTTGAGTTTTTTGGGCGACAAATCAATTTGATGTACTATCTTTACTAAATCCTGGGCAAAAAGAACCATCTAACTGATATCTTATCCAGGAAAATCAACACATGAAGACTTCATTTGGGCGAGATGATTTCTTTAAAGACTATCCTTTCCAATCCATGGACAAGATAGCTCGTCCTGTTGATATCTCATCCAAAAATCACAGGTGATTATGGGTGGCAGAAAGAGAAAAAAAGCTAAACGCCCCAAACGACTTGTATAAGGGCTTGTCACAGGATCTTAACGGTGTGATGTTGACATAAAAAAGAGCTGCAGCTCCATGCTGCAGCCCAGTTTTATTCAAGATACGGAAGGATCACTTTCCAGGCTTCTTTCAGCCGCTGTATATTCCAGGCGGCGTTGGCCGGACTGGTGGAGGGAAGCTTAATCGCGTCCCGACCGGTCAGTTTCTTCGTATACTTCTGATACAGCTCAAAGGATTTTGTTCCGTTACAGAAGATCTGCCGGATATCGGCCGCCTCCAGGATCAGCCTAAGGTCGTTGACCGTCACATCCTCGATAGTGCTGTCGCTGGATCCTTCGATCCGGCAGCTCCGGATCACGTCCCACATGGCGATCCCGTGAGAAAATGCCAGATGCCGTTTCGCTTCAATATCCCCGTGAGCCGGCGCCTCTTCCCCCAGGAGCGAGGCGATCAGCGGCCAGTAGCGGTTCTGCGGATGGCCGTAAAAGAAGCTTTGCTCTCTTGATTTTACCGAAGGGAAACTGCCGAGGATCAGGATCCGACTCTTCTCATTATACATGGGCCCGAAGGGATGTTCGATAAATTTCATTCCTGCCCTAATCCTTCATAGACCAGATCGCGCATACGCGGATGGACCACGCTGTAAGCTGTGCCGAAGCCCAGCACATGCATTACATAAGTGATCGCCACATGATTAAACGGGTCGACCACGCCGAATCCGCCGGCCGCGCCGTCCCATCCGAACTCTCCCACAGGAGCCTGGCCGAGATTTTCATGGTTCTTGACCCGCACGCCCAGGCCGTAGCCATATTCCGGCCTGCCACTCTTATGAAAGTCTTCGAGCGGCTGCCCGTGTGTGACCGTATGTGTAAAGAGCATAACCGAATCTTCCTTCAGGATCCGGGCGCCATTCGCGCCGACTCCGCCGTTTGCCAGCGCATCCATGACCGTGTGGTAGGCGATCGGCGTTCCCGCCAGCGCGGCGCCGCCGCTTTCATACCTATCACCTATGCTGAAACCGAAATTGATCGGGATCGGCTTGATCCTTTTTTCTTCCGGTTTCCACGCATACATCGCCGCCATCCGCGCCAGCTGCTCGTCGCTTGGGTGGCAGGTCATGTCCGTGATCCCCAGCGGTGTAAAGATGTGATTCTGCATATAATCGCTGTACCGCTCCCCGCTGATCACCTCGATTACCGCAGCGATCACATCATGCCCCAGCGAATAGCGCCACCTGGTCCCCGGTTCGTAGATCAGGGGTACCTTGGCCAGTGCCGCGATCACCTCGCGTGTAGTCGGGTTGGGCTCTTTCTCCAGTAATGCCTGGACCGCCTCATTCTTCATGTCATAGGTCAGTCCGGCCATCATGGCCATACAGTCGATGATCCTCACCTGATTCTTCGCGAAATGGCTCGGCGTATGCAGTTTCGGCAGCAGCATCGGGTCTTCCGCGTAGCGCACGTCATCGACCACGGTCACATATTCCCACTCCGGCAGGTATTTGCAGACCGGATCGTACAGTCCGGCCTTGCCCTGTTCGATCAGCTGCATCATCGCAGTCATCGTGATGACCTTGGTGCAGGAATAGAAATAGTAAAACTCGGAGCCATTCACGGGCACCTTCAGCTCATAGTCGGAATGGCCTGTCTGGTGATGATAGACTGTCTCATGATTTTTGGACACGAAGACTTCCAGCCCTTTGATGCCGTATTCCTCATCGAGACTATCCAGATACTGTGTTAAAAGATGAAAATTCATAATATTCTCCCCATATAATGATTAGCAGAATAGCGGTGTGGAATAATAGCGATCACCGCTGTCAGGCAAAAGCGCAACGATCGTCTTTCCGGCATTTTCCGGTTTCCTGGCATAACTGATAGCGGCTGAGAGCGCGGCACCTGACGTAATACCCACAGAAATCCCTTCTTTCTGCGCGAGCATCTTCGCGGCGTCAAAGGCTTCTTCCGCGCTGGCCGGATAGATCTCATCATAGATCTCCCGGTTCAAAAGACTCGGGATAAAGTTGGCGCCGATCCCCTGGAGCTTATGCGGACCTGCCTGTCCTTTCGAGAGAAGCGGCGAATCCGCCGGTTCCAGCGCGACAACGCGGACAGCCGGATTTTGCGATTTCAGATATTCTCCGATGCCTGTCAGGGTACCGCCGGTCCCGACACCCGCGATAAAGATATCGACCTTTCCGTCTGTGTCCTCCCAGATCTCGGGACCGGTAGTTTTCCGGTGCGCATCCGCGTTGGCCGGATTATCAAACTGTCCGGGGATAAAACTGTTCGGGATCTGTCTGGCAAGCTCCTCCGCCTTTTCCACAGCCCCGCTCATGCCTTTTGCGCCTTCTGTGAGAACGACCTGCGCGCCGTACGCTTTCAGGATATTCTGTCTCTCTACGCTCATGGTATCCGGCATAGTCAGGATCATTTGATATCCACGGGACGCGGCGATCGCCGCCAGTCCGATGCCGGTATTGCCGGAAGTCGGTTCGATTATGACAGAACCTTCTTTCAACAGACCTTTCGTCTCCGCGTCCTCGATCATGGATCTGGCAGCGCGGTCTTTCACGCTCCCGGCCGGGTTGAGGTATTCAAGCTTCACCAGTACTCTCGCCTGAAGGCCCAGCTGTTTCTCAATATTGAAGACTTCCATCAACGGTGTACGGCCGATGATTTCCACGATTCCCCGAACGATATTTGCCATCTTTTCTTATCTCCTGTTATTCCAGTTTTCAGGTCCCGAGGATCTGATCAGCTTTTTCCGCGAAGTCCAGTGTCAGCGCCCAGGTATTGATATCGCTTTCGATCTTTCCCGCCTGAAGGACATCACAGAAATGCCTGATCTCATGAACGAATCCTTCCTCTTCCGGATCCTCAAAGGTTTCAGTAAGCCCCTGTCTGCCCTGGTACAGTCTGGCGGTGCGGCAGCCAAGGAAATAGTCCATCTCGATATAGCCTTCCGATCCGGAAAGGATCCCTACAGAATCCATCGACCCGCCCACGGAAGTTAGGCAGCTGGCGATGACCCCGCCGGGATAACGCATGTTGAAGGCCACGGTCATATCCACACCGGTAGGCGCGAGGTCTACCATATATTGCAGTTCCTGAGGCGCTCCTCCCATCAGTCCGGTCACAAATTCATAGGGATATACGCCGGCATCCAGAAAAGCGCCGCCGGCGGTTTCCTTTTTCCATATCCGGGAATCCTTCAGCCATTCCGGCATCGCGAAACAGAACGACGCGCGGATCATTCTCAGTTTTCCGATCCTGCCTTCTTTCAGCCACGAGACGACCTGCTGATACGCCGGCTGCGTACGAGTCCAGAAGCCTTCCATGATCAGCACATTCTTTCCCTTCGCCAACGCCATGACTTCTTTCGCGTCTTTGGCATGGATAAAGAACGGTTTCTCACACAGAACGGCTTTGCCTGCCAGGATCGCCATTTTTGCCAGGTCGGCATGCGTGTTGTGGACTGTCGCGATATAGACTGCCTGGATGGCAGGATCAGCCAGCAGCGCTTCGTAGCTCTCGAAAGCCTTCCCGCCATATTCGCCGGCAAATTTCTCCGCTCTCTCCGGGTCGCGCGCCGCGCACGCAAAAAGTTCTGCCTTTTCTGATTTCGCGAGCGCTTTCGCGAAACGTCTGGCAATATTGCCACATCCGAGAATTCCAAATTGAATCATTTTACCCTCCTATCTGACCCAGAGAAGCTGGGACAGCCACACGATCCCAGGGATCGTCAGTACCGAGAACAAAGTAGAAATAACGACCGTTTCCACCGCGTAGGTGTGATCTTTCCCATGCAGCTGCGCGTAGACCGCTACGTTGGAACCCACCGGACAAGCCGTCGCGATCAGGATCGCCGTCCTCATTTCCATCATAGAGACGCCGCCCAAAGATCCCGGCAGAAGCGAAAGGACCGCCAGAGAGATCAGGGGAATGAGAAGAAGCCGAACGGCCGAAACCGCGTAGAGCTTCCCTCGGCGCACCATCTTCAGGATATCTGCCTGCGCCAGGTAAATGCCCACAGTGAACATGGCCAGCGGTGTATTGACGGCCGCGATCGTGCTGATCACGCTGCCGATCATCGCCGGCATAGGAAGACCTGTCAGAAAGAAAAACAGTCCGATCAGGATCGCGATCATAAACGGCGCCTTCAGCACCGCCATCGGTTTCAATCCCTTCTTTTCACCGGTCATGATCGCGACGCCGTAGGTCCACTGCAGCAGATTCAAAAACGCGATAAAAGCCGCCACATAGAAAACCGCTCCGGAGCTTAAGGATCCCACGATCAGCGGGACGCCGAAGAAGCCGGGATTGGAAAAGCTGGCCGAGAAGGCCGCGATAGGATCTTTTTTAAAGAAGATCCGCGAGACCAGGATCGCGATCGCCAGAACGACAGCTGCCGCCAGCGCGGAAAGGCCCAGCGCGATCAGGCTTTCCCTCGTCCGGTTGATAAGAAAACTGTTGATGATAACGCACGGTAGAGAAAGAAAGATCAGGATATTGCCGATCGTTTTACTGCCTTCCGGAGTGATCTTTTTCGTCCTGAACATCACGAATCCCACTCCGGCGAGCAGGAACATAATAAGAACTTGCTTCGCTAATGTCAGAATCACAGAAGCGCCCTCACTTTCCGATCAGCCTGTCAAGAAAGCCTTCGAGGCTAAGGCCCAGATACGGACGCAGGTTCCGGAAGACGACCTCATACGCCGCCGCGAGCATGTGCACACCGTCGATAGCGAACTCCTGCTTCTGCTCGCCGTTCTCATCGGTAAGGCCATCGTTGACATCGATATAATAATAGCCGTACTTCTCCGCCAGTGCCTTCACCCGGCCGTTCATCTCCGCGATATTCTCCAGGGTGCGATCCTTGAGCATGCCTTTGGACCATTCCTCCGCCCAGGGCAGATGGTGATTCACCGGATAGAAAGCCATGCAGTAGATCTGGGCTTCCGGGATCTTCTCCTTTGCTGTTTTCAGAATATAATCATAGTTTGCTTCCAGATGGTCTTTCCAGCCGTCTCCGTAGACGCGATCGGTCATATCATTGGTACCGATGTTGATGAAGACCTTCCGCGGCTCAAGATCCAGCAGGACCGTATCGATCTCGCGGATGAAATCATCGGTGGTTGTCCCTCCGATGCCCCGATTGTAGACCGGTCCCTCGACTCCGGCTGAGACAGCCATCTCGCAGACGGGGAACTGTTCCATCAGCGATGAACCTGTGAACAGGATGCCGCCTTTCTTCGCGAGTGCGTTCAGGGTCTTGTAATTCTTCACTTTGGTTGCCTGTTCGGCTTTCATCCTATCCATCATCTGCTGCATGAACTTTTCCATCATTTGCTGTTCCGTCATCGTTTTTCTCCTTATCGTCTTGCAGGGGATTGTCTTGTACATTATTATAAACTATGATACCATGAATTCATGCTGAAAGAAAGAGAGTAATTCACCTTGATGATCGAAATGGCCCCCATGGAGGGGATCACGAATTATATCTACCGCCAGGTCTTTGCCGCGCACTTCGGTGGAGTCGACCGGTATTACACGCCGTTCATCTCCCCCAACCAGACGGAAAGCCTCCAAAGCAAGGAGTGGAAGGAGCTGGATCCGGGAAACAACGCCGGTCTTCATGTCATCCCGCAGCTTCTGACGAAACACGCCGATCATTTTCTCTGGGCGGCCGGACAGGCGGCGGAGCTCGGATATCGGGAAGTCAATTACAACATCGGCTGTCCCTCCGGGACTGTTGTCGCGAAGGGCAAAGGTTCCGGCATGCTCCGGGATCTGGATCATCTGGACGAGACGCTCGAGGCTGTCTTTCGTTCCTGCCCCATTTCCGTCTCCGTCAAGACCCGTATCGGCATCTCGGATCCGGCAGAGTTTGAGAAGATACTCGCCATATATAATCGATATCCGATCGTCCGGCTGATCATTCATCCGCATGTTCAGAAAGAATTCTATAAGGGTTCGGTGCACAGAGAAATTTTCGCTCTTGCCTACGAGCAGGCAAAAATGCCGCTGGTCTTCAACGGGAATCTCGCGACGGTTTCCGATATCGATTCCGTCATGGATGAATTTCCACGCCTCAAAGGGGTGATGCTCGGCCGCGGGATGCTGACGAATCCGGCGCTGGCCGAGCAGACGATCCATGTACCGGGAAGTTCCCTTACCATGGATCGTTTCGTGTCCTTCCACGCGGATCTGATCCGGAAGAGCTCCGCTGTTCTTTACGGTGATCATCAGGTCCTTCACCGCATGAAAGAGTTCTGGCCCTACTGGTATGTCAACTTTACCCACGGCGAAAAGTACTGGAAAGCCGTCCGCAAAGCGAGGCGCCTGAGCGACTATCTTGCCGCGACCGAAAAACTCTTCTCTTCTGAAGAGCTGATCCCCGGCGCCGCTTTCGAAGCCTACTCGATCCGCTGAATCCCGGCGAAAGGATATCACCCATGCTGACAGCCATCACCAAACAGTTTATCATGGATCCACCCAAGACACCCAGCTGCCATGCATCGAGCGTCCTGCCGATGCCGGACGGCCGGGTGTTTTGCGCCTGGTTCGGCGGCAGCCGGGAAGGCGCGGCGGATGTCGGTATCTATCTGGCGGAAAAGAACGGATCGGCCTTCGATGAGCCACGGCTTGTAGCTTCTTCCGAAGAGCCCCACTGGAACCCGGTCCTCTTCCGGAAAAAGGACGAAGCGGTCTGCCTGTTCTTTAAAAACGGGTTCAGCATCCCCGACTGGAAAACTTATGTGACGGAATCGACGGATCAGGGCAGGACCTGGTCTATAACCCGGGAACTGGTACCCGGCGATGATTCCGGCGGCCGGGGCCCGGTACGCAACCATCCCATCATCCTGAAAAGCGGGCGTATCCTTGCGCCTGCTTCCGTGGAACGCGGCCGTTGGCGGTGCTTCATGGACATTTCTGATGATGGCGGCCTCACCTGGCGAAGGACCGGCCTGATCGAAGCCCGGGGCTACCAGGCCTTCGACAAAGAACACGGGCGCGGTATCATCCAGCCGGCGCTCTGGGAAGATGAATACGGCGTTCACGCACTCATGCGCAGCGGCCAGGGCTATATCTACCGAAGTGACTCCGTAGATGACGGACGAACGTGGCGCGAAGCCTATCCGACTCAACTGGTCAACAATAACAGCGGGATCGACCTTACGAGGCTGGAGGACGGCACGCTGCTCCTCGCCCACAACCCCGTCAGCGGCAACTTTGCCAGCCGTACGCCCCTTTCCCTCTCGGCCTCAGGGGACGGCGGCGCCACCCGGGAACGTCTGCTGGATCTGGAAACAGCGGAAGGCGAATTCTCCTATCCCTCCATCGCGTCGGAAGGAAACCATATCTTCCTGGCCTACACCTGGCAGCGGAAAAACATCGTTTTCCGGGAGTTCGAATGGCGCTGAGCTCCGGAAAGAATGGCACAGATTTTTCTTGCTACTATATCGATGATTCGATAAAATAGAAATAAGAACCTATCAGGAAAGTGAGGTCCGCCTATGAAATATTACGTCAATGCCGCCTCTTCCCGGGACGGGAACGGCTCTAAGGAAATGCCCTTCAAAAAGATCGGCGATGCCGCGAAGATCGCGCGTCCGGGCGATGAAGTCCTTGTCGCGCCGGGCATCTACCGTGAGCACGTCATCCCGCGCTATGCCGGTACGGAAGATGAGCGTATCACCTACCGCTCTGAAAAGCCCCACGGCGCCGTCATCACCGGCTCCGAAAAGCTCGCCGACTGGACACCTTTTGAAGGTAATGTCTGGAAAGCGGAAGTCGACAACGGTATCTTCGGTTCCTATAATCCCTATATCGAAATGGTCTGCGGCGACTGGTACTTCGCCCCGACAAATAAACACACCGGCTTTGTCGTCCTGAATGACCGTATGATGTATGAGGTCACCAGCCTTGAAGCCTGCCTGAAGGGCGAGCCGGATCCCACCGCCTGGGCCAAGGCCGCGGCCGGCTTTGTTGCCACCGGCAGCGCTGAAGATGAATCCGTTTACCAGTGGTATACGGAGCAGGCAGACGGCAAGACCATCCTCTACGCCAACTTCCAAGGTCTTGATCCGAGAAAGGAAGACGTGGAGATCGCGGTCCGCCGCAACTGCTTCATGCCGGTAGAGAACGGCATCAGCTATATCACCGTCAGCGGCTTTGATATCAAGAACGCCGCCACCACCTGGGCGCCGCCTGCCGCCTATCAGGACGGCGCGATCGGTCCGCACTGGTCCAAAGGCTGGATCATCGAGGACTGCGAAGTCCACAACAGCCGCTGCTGCGGCATTTCTCTGGGCAAATACCGTGACCCGGAAAATGACATGTATTTCTATACCAAACATGTCAAAAGTCCCACGCAGATGGAACGCGACGCGGTCTGCCGCGGTCAGTATCACGGCTGGCTGAAGGAAAAAGTCGGCAGTCACATCATCCGCCGCTGCCATGTCCATCACTGCGAGCAGACCGGTATTGTTGGGCGCATGGGCGGCGTCTTCTCCACCATTGAAGACTGCCACATCCACCACGTGTGCAACTCCCAGCAGCTGGGCGGCGCCGAGACTGCCGGTATCAAACTCCATGCCGCGATCGACGTGACGATCCGTCGAAACTATATCCATCACTGCATCATGGGCGTCTGGCTTGACTGGCAGGCTCAGGGCGCCCGTATCTCGCAGAACCTGATGCACGACAACATCCGTCCGAAGATGGTCGAACCCGCCCTCGGCGCCATGTTCTCGAACGATATCTTTATTGAAGTCGGCCACGGCCCGACCCTGATCGACAACAACGTCCTTCTGTCCGAAGTTTCCGCGGCCATTCCCAGCGAAGGCCTGGCCTTCGTCCACAATCTCATGCTGGGTTCCTTCGTCCTGGTAAATTCCGGCGTGGATTCCATCGTGAACGGTCAGAGAGAGCCGCGCTATACACCTTATCACATCCGTCACCGCACGGAGGTCGCCGGTTTCATGACGATCCTGCACGGTGATGACCGCATCTACAATAACATCTTCGTCCAGCAGCATCCCATCGTCGAGGATAAACAGCCGACGGATAACAACTATACGACCGTCGGTACCGCTCCGTTCGATATCTTCCCGACCTATGACGAGTGGATCTCTCATTTCATGATGGGAGAAGAGCCCAACATGCGTGAACTGGCCACCTACCATTTCGGCCACCTTCCTGTCTGGCTCGGCGGCAATGCCTACTTCAACGGCGCCACCATCTGCCAGCATGAAAAAGCTCCCTATCAGTCCGACGAGTCCGCATATGTGCGTCTCACCGAGAAAGACGGGAAGCCTGTTCTTGAAACGAATATTTATGAACTGCTGAAGGATTTCCGCTGTGGTATCATCACCACCGAGACCCTCGGTAAAGCTTTCGAGCCGGAGGAGTGCTTCGAAAACACAGACGGCACACCGATCATCTTCGACAGTGATTTCTTCGGCGATCACCGCGGGCTTTCCGCCCTGCCCGGCCCGTTCGCGGAAGCGGCGGAAAGTTACAGCTTTTAAACAGCAGGAGAACAGGGGCATCAATCGGCTGCAATCGTGAGCCCCTGTCCCAACCGCTTCGCGGTTCCCCAATACACCAGGAGGTACGAATGGATGAATACCATGTTTGATCTGAGCGGCAAATGGGCACTGGTCACCGGCGGACGGGGACTCGCCATCGGCATGGCAGAAGGACTGGCGAAAGCCGGCGCAAACGTCATATTGATGAGCCGCAGCACACCGGAAGCCGAAGCGTTTCCCTTTGTGCAGGCGGATCTTTCCAGCCGCGACTCCCTGAAAAAAGGGTTCGATGAAGTACTTTCGATCACCGGCGGAAGGCTGGACATTCTCGTGAACTGTGCCGGTATCCAGCGGCGCCATGAAATTGAAGAGTTTCCCATCGAAGACTGGGATGAAGTCATCGAAGTGAACCTGACCGCCTGCTTTGAGCTCTGCCAGCTGGCAGGGAACGTCATGCTGAAACAGGGAAAAGGCAAGATCATCAATATCGCTTCGATGATCAGCTTCTTCGGCGGCATGCGCATCCCGGCTTACGCGGCCAGCAAAGGTGGCATCGCGCAGCTCACCAAGTCGCTCGCTGTCGGCTGGGCCGGCAAAGGCATCCAGGTGAATGCGATCGCCCCCGGCTACATGGCGACAGACATGAATACCGCCCTGATCGAAGATCCTGTGAGAAACGCGTCGATTCTCAGCCGAATCCCCGCAGGGCGTTGGGGTACGAAAGAAGATATGGCCGGCCCCTGTGTCTTCCTGGCCTCAGAGGCATCGGATTATGTCAGCGGCGCGATTCTTCCGGTGGACGGCGCCTATCTGGTTTGCTAAAAAGGTTTACTCCCAGTCCGGGAACTGATCCTTGAATGTCCGGTAGAAGTATTTCTTCATCACGGCATCGTAGACATCGTTCGCGTAGACCTCGAGCTGGCCCTGGTCATAGAGATACTGAAGGATCGTATAGCGCTCCCGGAATGTCCGGCCGCGCAGGATCCCTTCCACGAAACGGTCCTTGTCTGTGACGGTAAAGGGCAGTTTCAGTGTCTGCTGCAGCTTTTCGATCTTGTCGAAGACCGGCAGATATTTCCCGATCAGCTCCTTCAGGTGAGCGTCCTCGGTCTCGCCATACAGTTTTCGGAACAATTCAATAGCGACGAACACGCCTTCCCCGACCTCGATTCCATGGAGGTTGGGGATTTTTCCTTCTTCCACGTCCATGACTTCCCAGGTCTGGCCGATCATATGTTCTGTTCCGGACGCCGGCCGGGAAGAACCGCAGAAGGCGATGCATTCGCCGGAAAGGATCAGCCCTTCACTGGTCGCCCGGATGGCGGCCAGGTCGCGCTTTTCTAAGTTCACGGAAGATGCCAGAACCTGGTCTGTCGCCTTCATCACCATGTCCGCGATCTGCTCACAGAAATATTCCCCATTGCGGTCCCGGCTGATCTCCCAGTCCAGGATCGCCACATATTTGCCTACCATGTCGCCCACACCACTAAGCAAAAGCGGATATGGCGCGGCCGCGTTGATATTCAGATCAATGATGATATGCCGCGCGATCGAGCAGTTATAAACGATCTTTTTCCGCCCGTTCAGAAGCGGCGCCACCACGGAAGCATAGCCGTCCATCGAAGGCGCGGTGCCCACGATCCCGTACGGGATCCCCAGCCGGTAGCTCACCATCCGGCAGGTATCATTGATGGAACCGGACCCTACCGCCAGGACATAGTCCGGATTCCATGACCATTCGGTAATATCATAGACTTCCCGGTCACGTCCGGCTTCGATCAGCACCTTGCCGATACTGTCCGCGTCCGGCAGTGCCGGCGCCTCGAGCACAAGACTGTGACTCAGCTGTCCGCTCTCCTTCAGCAGCGCCTCGACCTGCCGACCGGCGACCTCATAGGTGTTCTCGTCCGCTACCAGGAAGATCCGGTGGTAATCCTTCAGAATCTCCGGCACCTTCAGGATCGCGTGATCCGATACTTCGATCACCTCGGTGGGAATACTGTGATGCTTCTGCACACAGGTGCAGTCGAATTCTATCATAAGGATGACCTCCTTTTTCCTTCATAGACTCTCGGAATCTCGAAGCCTTATTCCATGCGGCTTCTGAGATTCCTCTTTTATATAATCCTCCATTTTCTGGAACAAGAGGAGAAATTCTTCTTAAATGGGAATGAATATCTCCTTCTGCTGTTTTTACTGGTAATAATTAACTTGCATCTGTAGTAATTATCTCTTTTTCTGTTCCATCCTTTGGTCAGAGATAGGCTTCTTGGAGATAATCATTCCAAAATACAGATCATTATTACCAGTTTTCAGCCTTTAAGAGAAGTCCGAGGAGATATTTGTTACGTTCTACATAAAAACATCTCCGTTTTTTTGATGGAATGGGATAATCTATCCAGTCTCAGGATTATTATCTCCATCGTTCATCCAAGCCGATAGATTTTCAGGATTTCTATGCTATGAGATTCCGAGAGCATTTCTTCTCTTTTCAATCAGAATACTTCATATCGAAAGAAAAATCAAGCATCAGGCATCTGGAGCATCACGACCGAAACGAAGGTCTGATCTTCCCATGAAGTCTGCATCTGGCCATCGTATTTTTCCGCTGTCTGTTCAATATTTTTAAGTCCCCATCCATGTCCGTCGCTCATCTTCGAAGAGACAAGTTCACCTTCTTCAGTGAAGGGATCCGCATGACAGTTGTTTTTCACCATTAGAAACAGAAACTTGTCTTTCCAGTCGATCTTCACGTGGATCCACGCATCTCCAAAGTCCTGCCCCCCGGAACCCAGATCCACAGATTGAAGATCTGTTTCTCTCCGACAAGCCTCGATCGCATTCTCCAGCTGATTGGCCAGAATCACGCATAAATCACTGCCCTCCACAGAGAGCTCCGGCGGCAGCTGTATCTCATAATCAAATCGTATCCCGCTTTCCTTAGCCTCCTGCCTTTTCTGATTGATGACCGCATCCAGAATCTCGTTCCCCGAGATCAGCATGCTCTCTTCCTCGACTGATGTCTTCAGGAGTGTCGCAATATAGCTTTGTACACTGTTTTCTGAGGAGAGAGAGCCGATCGCACGAAGGTGATGCCGGAAGTCATGGGACAGTCCTGCCAGTTTTCTTTGCTGCTGTACCAGTCCCCGGTAGTTTTCCGCCACAAGCGCATGCTGCCGTTCCAGTTGATCCAGTTCCTTCTGCTTTTCCTTTTCTTTTGCCTGCATGGATAAGAATAAAGCAATAAGCACACAGGCGAGAGCTGTCATGCCATACATCATCAGGTACGTCATCTGCATTGTGGCCCGGATGGCGAAGACCTGATTAGTAAAAACGATGATCAGCACAAACAGCAACCCCATCCCCGCGCCTAAAAGAGAAAGGATCTTGCTCTCCAGCGTCTTGAAAAATGTCATCACTTTCAGAGAAAACACCAGAAACAGCAGTTCCATGACTGTGCTTACAGCCGTAAACACCAGCATGACCTTTGCGTCCTGTCTGAGCAGTACCGGCGCCAGGTTTACATTACTGATGTCATAAAACACATAGACGACCAGGATCTGTACCAGCAGATACAGAAGATAGGCCCAGAACCCACAGATCAATAAGACGAGCGCTGTCCGCAGTGTAGGTTTTTTCTCCAGAAGCGTCACGTATAAGGCTGACAGCAGTGTCAGATAAACATATTGATCTCCGACAAAACCCTGCGGCTGGATCTTGCGATACAAAAAGCAAAGAAGGACCAGCAACACCGTTCCAACTGCTATATAAATGATCTTTCCGGTTTTTGATTTTTCTTCATGAAAAAGGCAAATGCCAACAGTCAACAGGACTGTTGCAAAGACACCTTGCTGTATCAGATCTGCCATTTCCTACCTCTTCTCATATAACCGAATTATATCTTCCAGCAATGCCTCGTAGGCACTGTCAAAGTCATCAGAAACACCGGTAATATACGCGCGGAAATCCTTCTCCAGGATCTCCTGAAGCAGCGGATCCGGCGCATAGGCCGAAGTCACGTGCATCGCCCATTCATTCATCTGCTGTCCAAGCTCCTCCGAGAGTTTTTTCCTCCCGAAAACCGTCTGAGGATTCAACTTAAAACTTCCGACATCCGTCACCTGCACGTCTGCTACTTCCTGCAGAAATGTCTCCCGGTTGACACTCGTCATATAGATCACCGGGTCGCTCAGGATCGCCCCCAGCCAGGCTTCAGACGAAACATCCATTAAGGCCCTGGCCGCCTGATAAGCAGCTTCTTCATGGCCGGTCCCGGCGCCGACAAGGGCATACGCACCGACTGCTACCTGATAGGCTTCCTCATCCGAATCATACAGTGGCAGCGTCCAGAGAACGGTCGGTGTTTCCTTCCCCAGCTGCTTGTTCGCACTGTACCAGTAACGGACATAGAACGGCATATTCGCATTGGGCTGAATCAATTCATAACGGTCGATCAGTTCCTGATAGCCGGGCGCTCCTTTGGAATATGTTTCTTCCCAGTAAGCCCTGTAATCTTGCGAGTACACCCGCAGGTAATCCACAGCAGTCTTTACCGTATCACGGTCTGCCACATATCGTCCGCGTTCAAGATCGATCATGACGACACCTGTCTGCCGCAGGATCTCCTCCATGGACTGTCCCAGGCTGAGGATGCTGCTGCCCACTGGAAGGATCGTATTATTCGTCTGGTTTTCTTCTTTTATCGCACAAACGGTCTGCATCCAGGCAAGTACATCGAATTCCTCCCTGCAGGAAATCTCCCTGATCAGATCCGCCTTTTTCTCTGTCGTGATCCAGTATGTCGTTCGGACAGTCAGCGGCAGCATCATCTGTCGATCCTGGATACGCCCGGTCTCCATTGTTCCGGGGAAATAGTCGTCTGCCTGATAAGAACCGGTTGCCTCTTCCACCGCCAGATACAGATCCAGAGGACAAAGCCTTTCTTCCTCAGCCAGTTTTCGAGGATCGATCAGATGCTGTCCATCCCATTCGTCCAGCAGCAAAAGATCCGGCATGCCCTCCTCTTCGATCGTCTGCTGCAGTGCTGTATAGCTCTCAAACTCCCTGATGTCAAGAGAAAGATCTTCCGGAAATGCAGCCTTCTCTATCATCTGAGGAAAATAACTGACGTGTTCTGCCGATGATACATAATAAACCGTAATCGTCGCTCCTGCCTCGTCTGGCGAATCAGATCCAAACAAACTGCTTAACCCGATCAACCCAGCTGTAATGATGCCGACCACCAGAAGCCCGATCATTATGCGTCTGACTACTATATTTATCTTCCCTTTCAATTTACTTACAACCACCCCAGTATTAAGAATCTCTTTTCCTATTATAATCGGAGTCTATGGATGATACAAGGGATTCGAATCATAGCCTCTCTGCGGATCCTTTACTCTATTTGTTTTCCTGCTCCCCATACCGCACTTGTTCGTATTCGGTAAGGATGTTTTTGACTACAGGGACTTTATCCGCGACTACGGTCGGTGTATCGCTCGGTTGTACTTTCTCTCCCATCTCATCCTTCACCAGATGATAATACTTTCGCCTTACAGGTTCTTCCGGCTCCATTATTCTTTCTTTCTTCGCCAGCCCGCTGAGGCCGCTTGAGTAAAACTCCCGCGAGACTTCCAGATCGGTTTCCCGGTAGACTTCCCTGTGCCCGAAGCGTTTATACATCTGATACATCAGCCAGATGGTCAGTACGATTCCCCCGGCAATTGTCACGACCACCAGGATCCTTTGTGTCACCACCCAGAACGCTGCTGTCTTCCCGCCAAGAAAATCCATGATGTCTGCATTTGTTCGCTGTATAATGCCTGCTTCCTGCTCCAGTGCTTTTTCTGTCGGCTGAATACTGAAAATCAACCGGACGAGTCTGCGTCCTCCGAGCAGTACATAATTCGCGAGCAGGCTTAGGAGATTCCCCAGACGGATCTCGTAAAGGACAAAAAACAGCAACCCAATGAGGACAAAAAACACCCAATAGAGCACTGAATTGAATCGTGCCATCTGTCTCGCTGAGTGATTTGCTTTCCTGTCGATCTCGGCCAGCGAATCCACCAGT
>JAFRZE010000012.1 GCA_017442735.1 Bacillota bacterium | reverse complement strand
GCCCGGAATTATCTGTTTGACTGATCAGAAACCGGAAACAAACCGTGTCTCGGACACAAAAAAGGCGCGTTGCTCAACTACTCATTGTGCAACGCGCCCGTACATAAGCCTCTTCTTTGCTTGACACTGAATCGTATTGAAAAAAAGAACTTGATTGCTATAATAAACATGACAGACAGATGTCATGTTTGATTTGGTATTATACAAACGGAGCGTGAAAGATAATGAAGATAGATCGGCTGATCGGAATACTGTCAGTCTTACTCCAGGAAGAAAAGACAACAGCTCCCGAACTCGCAGAAAGGTTTGAGGTTTCAAGGAGAACGATAAACAGGGATATAGAGGATCTCTGCAAAGCGGGGATCCCGATACTGGCGATCCAGGGCTCTGGCGGAGGCATCAGTATCATGGATGGATACCGCATGGACAGAACGATTCTGACATCCAGGGACATGCAGATGATCCTTGCCGGGCTCAGAAGTCTTGACAGCGTGAGCGGAACACGATATTACGGGCAGCTGATGGAGAAGATTCAGACAGGCTCGTCGGCATTTATCAGCGGCAGAGACTCCATACTGATCGATCTCGCTTCCTGGTATAAGGCTTCCCTTGTCCCAAAGATTGATGTGATCCTGAGCGCCATAGAAAACAGAAAACTGTTGGAGTTCAGGTATTATTCGCCGTCCGGAGAAAGCAGCAGAACCGTAGAGCCATATTATCTGGTTTTTCAATGGTCGAGCTGGTATGTGTGGGGATGGTGCACAACAAGAGAAGATTTCAGGCTGTTTAAGCTGAACCGGATGGACAGAGTAGCTGAAACCGACCGGATATTTGTTTGCAGGGATGTCCCGATGCCTGATCTGTCGAACGAAAAGATATTCCCCGGCGGTATCAAAGTGAAAGCACTCTTCTCGCCAGAAGTAAAATGGCGTCTTATCGAAGAATTTGGCTCGAATAGCTTTACTGATACGGATGATGGAAAACTGCTCTTCACAGCGGATTATACGGATATGGAGAATCTTGTTTCCTGGATCCTGACATTCGGAGATAATGCGGAAGTTCTGGAGCCGGTCGAAGCCCGGAACATGATCCGCAGGAATGCGGAGAAAACACTACAGATATACAGGGAGGATTAACAGAATGAAATTAGAGGGTTTTGGAATCATGGTAGACGATATGGCAGTGATGGTCAGGTTTTATCGTGATGTGCTTGGCTTTGAGATTACCGAAGACGAGGATACATCGAATGTGTTTCTGCAGAAGGATGGGACCCTGTTCCTTCTTTACAGAAAAACAGACTTTGAAAAGATGACAGGCAGGACATTCTCCTATTGCACCGGCGTGAACGGTCATTATGAGATCGCTCTCGGTGTGGAGAACTATGCTGAGGTAGATGCAGCGTATGCAAAGGTCGTCGCAGCCGGTGCCAGGCCGATCATGGAACCAACAACAGAACCGTGGGGCCAGCGGACATGTTACATTGCCGATCCGGAAGGAAACCTGATCGAGATCGGATCATTTGTGGAGGCATGACAGCGATGGCGTTTGATTTCAAGAAAGAGTATAAAGAGTTCTATCTCCCAAAGGCGATTCCTGGTATTGTTACGATTCCGGAGATGAATTTCCTCGCTGTGCGGGGTCACGGAGATCCAAACACAGAAGATGGAGATTATAAGGCTGCCATCGGGTTGCTCTATGGGATCGCATTTACAATCAAGATGAGCAAAAAAGGCGATCATCGTTTCGACGGATACTATGATTACGTGGTCCCCCCGCTGGAGGGCTTCTGGTGGCAGAACGGTGTTTCCGGAATAGACTACGCTCATAAGGAAGACTTTGAATGGATCTCTGTAATCAGGCTTCCGGATTTTGTTACAAAGGCAGACTATGAATGGGCTGTCAAAGAAGCGTCAGAAAAGAAAAAGCAGGATTTCTCCAGGGTAGAGTTCTTCACTTATGATGAGGGGCTGTGTGTGCAGTGCATGCATATTGGATCGTATGATGATGAGCCTGCAACCGTTGAAGCGATGCATCGTTTTATGGAAGAACAGGGATATGCTCTTGATATCACAGACCGGAGATACCACCATGAGATCTATCTGAGTGACGCAAGAAAAGTGTCGCCGGACAAACTGAAAACGGTAGTACGACATCCGATCAAGACTTGATTTGTCAAGGGTATTTTTTGCCAATTCTCACAAAGCCTTTTTATGGACCTCTGGACACTTCCAATGAATGTGCATGGGGTACTTTTTGTTAGTCTCTCGGGAGGCGTAAGGTTTCCCTGTTATCAAAATT
>JAFRZE010000002.1 GCA_017442735.1 Bacillota bacterium | reverse complement strand
GCAGGTGAAGTCACGAAGACCGGAAGCCTCGCCGGAAGGAGCTGTAGAAGTCTCAGTTTTGGACTCCTGCTGAGTTGTAGCTTCGCTGGTGCCGCCGGAGGGCTGCTCTTCTGTCTTGGTGCAGCCAGCCAGAAGGGAAACGCACAGAGCAGCAGCAAGAAGCATAACTAACAGCTTTTTCATGTTGTTACCTCCTTATAAATTTCGCGAGAAAGCATCGAAACCGACACTATCCCTACGATAATGTAACATAACTGTAATATAGCAAACACAGACAGTTTAAAATACCAAGATTGCGCCAGTTTGTATTGTGATTCTGCCGCAAATAAAGGAGGATGTCCGCCACATACGAACATCCTCTTACTGAGTTATGCTTTGCTTTTTTTACGGAACGCCAACGGTGAAATACCCAGATTTTCACGGAATATCTTGCAGAAATAACTGTTATTCCTGAAACCGCAGTTATAACCGATCGTAGTTACACTGTCCGTCGTGGAAGATAGCATCTGGCATGCCATCCGCAGCCGGTAATCACGAACAAACCGTTCCGGGGTGGTTCCAAGACTGCTGTTGAAAATCCGGAAGCATTCACGGATACTGACAAAAGCAGAAGATGCGATATCAGCTACCGTGATCTTTTCATCGAAATGCTGATATACATAAACCATCATCCGCTTGACTTTCTCATCCGCGCGGTTTTCCTTTTTCTGCTGCCCAAGTCCGGGTTCGACCATATCAAACAGATCTGTCCATATATTGGAGAGCATATTGCGGATCCGGATCTCATAATCCACGGCTTCCTCATCCAGCGAGAATGATTCCAAAAGTTCTTTATACAGAGCTTTCATCTCGGGATCATCTTTGGTAATTATCACCAGTTCCAGCTTCCGGTCGTTCAGGATCGGCTGGATGTATTTTTGTGAGATCCGTCCACCGCCGTCCCCGATCAATATTTCCGGATCAAACAGATGAACCATTACCTGTGCCTGGTCGACGCCTTCCGGCAATCTCAGGGAATGCAGTACATTGACGTTCATAAAACCGCCCTGTCCTTTTTCAAAAATAGTTTTCCCTGCTGCTGTCGTAAAGGCAAACGCGCCTTCTTTTACAAAAAACAATCCTGCCGCTTTTCCGAACCAATGCCAGGAGGCTCCTCCGATCTTACTTTGATCACACGCGTATTTCGTGTTATTGTTCTCCAGCTGGCACAGATAAACAGCATGCGGAAAGTCCTTGGCGTATCCGGGCGTCCATTCCGTGAGTTCCTGTCCAACCAGATCTATTCCAGAAATCTTTTTCATATTCTGCCATCCTTATTAAAGCTGATTTAATAATTATACATCTTTTCATTATTATTTGATATACTTTCTGCGACAGTAAATGTTCATATTCTGCCAATTTCGCACACTATACTTTTTTTCAGTATATATGTTGCCTGAACTTTCATCGTTTGTTCTTGATTTGTACATATTTATCAGCTATAATGATATTTGAAGGATAGTTTTTGTGAATATTGTGCATAACTTATTCCGGAGAGATAAAAAAACAAGGAGGTGAAGCACTTTGAATGTTGCGATGTTTCTCTCCCCGAAGAGCGATATCGTATACCTGTTTGATGACATGACAGTCCGTCAGGCAATGGAAAAACTGGAGTATCACCGCTATCAGTGTCTGCCCGTCCTGACAAGGGAAGGCAAATACAGTGGCGTTGTGACAGAAGGTGATCTTCTGTGGGCTTTTAAGAAATATGAAGATTTTACATTCCCACAGACAGAGCATATGACACTGGCCGAGATCCCCAGGCATTTCTATTATGAAGCGATTCCTGTGGATACCGATATGGACAGTTTGATCAATATGTCGTACCGTCAGAGTTTCGTTCCCGTGGTCGATGATACTCAGGCGTTCATTGGGCTGGTAAAGCGAAGTGATATTATCCACTACATTTATCAGCGAAACAGTCATCTGGAAAAATCAGGTGTTAAAAAGAACTTGAAAATGCCGGTACTCTCAACAAGTGAGAAACTGTACGTATAGCTTTCACGAAAGAAACCACCCTGCCAAAAGTAAACTCTTGTCAGGGTGGTTTCTTTCGTCTCAAACTGCTTTTCTCTCTTTTATGCAAAAAAAGAACCGGTTACTGTTGGCAACCGGCTGAAGTTGTTTAACGAGACAACGGGGGGTCTCATTAAACCGAGGTGAGCAATTTCTACCATTCACAGAACGATAGAAGACGATAGTATAATATCAAAGGTTCGTTCAAAAGTCAACTACTTTTTCCAGATTGCGTCAAGGAGGCGGTTTTTTCTTCCCTTTTCAAAGACACAAATGCTTTAAACAGGTCCGCGTCGATATTGATGCGGAACCGTCCTCCCATGATTTCGACAAGACTCAGGGCAATTCCCAGACCCAGGCCGCTTCCTTCGGTATGACGGGAGCTGTCACCGCGGGTAAAGCGTTCCATCAGTTCATTTTCGGAAATGTCAAGCGGATATCGGGAAACATTTCGAAGGCTGACTGTCGCATATTCTGTCCCTTTCATAAGATCGACGTAAACTCTCGTCCCTGGTTGAGAATATTTGATCACGTTGGAAAACAGGTTGTCAAACACCCGCGACAGAAGCCGTCCGTCCGCCATGACCATGATCTCCTCTTCCGGCAATTTCATGATCAGCTCAAGCTCTGCCTTCTCCAGTTTTTCGCTGTACTCTCCTTCCAGCTGGCGCAGCATCTCCCCCAGAGAAATGGGCATCATCTCGGCTTTTATATTCCCCGTTGATGCTTTGGAAGCTTCGATCAGGTCCTCGATCAGCTTTTTCAGCCGGACGGACTGCTTGTCCAGGACGCTCAGATATTCTTCCTGCTTCTCGGTATAGTCTCCTTCCTTTTTCATCAGGTCGATATAATTGATGATCGAAGTCAGCGGTGTTTTGATGTCATGGGAAACATTCGTGATCAGCTCTGTCTTCAGACGTTCACTTTGCATCTGCTTTTCGACCGCAATTGACACCGTATCGCGGAGCCGGGAGAGATTGGCCGCTTCCGCCTGATTCTCTCGCCCCCTTGCCTTTAGTTCGACCGGCGAAGCCAGGTCTCCTTCCGCTAGACGGGCGACGACAGCTTGTCTATCCCGTTCATATAGTCCTTCCCGAACGGTCTTCACGATGATCACAATACTGAGCGTCCAGATGAGCATGGATAACACCAGTCTTCCGTCCCAACTATCGGCAGCCAGAAGCGCTACAAAATTCACGCCCAGTGTGATACCTGCGATCAAGGCCAGCTGTTTCCACATCTGAGGAATCGCTTTGAAGAATGCTTTCACTCCTTTTCCGATCCATCTCAGAACACGGATGCAAAGCATCCCTGACCACAGGTTTTTCTTCTTTATACGGATCGCCAGTGACATAAAATAGAAAAGAAGAATCAGATAGGTCCCTGCGGCCAGGACCGCGATCGAGCCCCATTCGATCAGCAGCCGGTCCCAGTACAGATTCCGGCCGAACATCCTCTCTGCCTCATCCCAAAAAATGAAAAACGGAATCATGGCAACAAAGACCAGCCCGGTCAGAATATCAAACGGAATTTTATGAAGTCCATTCTGCACCAGTTCATCCCTGTCGCCAACACGTTTATGGCCGGCCGCGCACAAAAGATAGACCTGCAGGAACACCCAGACGATCCCGCTGACGATCCCTGCCGTCAAAAGCGGTGCTCTGAGCGGTTCGACCTTTTCCCAGACTAACTGATATCTGAAAAAGGAATCTTCGACTGTCAGCGGATCAAGCAGGTAAACTTCGACCCATACGGCCTGATTCTCTCCCAGCTGGGGATTGAAGACCTCCGCGTTGTAACTGAATTTATACCCGTATTCCTCTCCCCCGTAGGTAGAGATCGGAAGCTTTTCCAGACCCTCTTCTGTAACAAGCGCAAGGGAGAAACGAATATTCGTACATGAAGGATCCAGTATATACTGATAGATCGCGGTCAGATTCGGATCATAAGTCTTAAAGTCCGAGCTGACCAGGTGTTCGGATGATCCTCTCACCTTCATCCTGTAGCTGTCCCAAAACAGATAACGCTGAATGAGATTTTCATCTCCTTCCACCAGCTCATAACCTTGTGTTCTGACCTGGCTCTGAACGCGCTGAAGGGAATAAAAATCGGTCGTGCCGTCCTGGGTAAAACCATCATAACCAACGATCAACATTATTTCCAAGCCGGTCACAACAGCAAGAACACAGATCACGCTAAGAAAAATGGCCACTGTCTTTACAGCGACGGAATAGATCGGACGCGCTCGGTTCATCTCACACCTCCGTCCTGCTTCTCGAACTTATAACCCTGACCCCAGACGACTTTCACATAGCGTGGCTGTGCCGGATCGATCTCGATCTTCTCCCGCAGATGCCGGATATGGACCGCGACCGTGTTTTCCACGCCAAAAGGATCATCCTGCCAGACAGCTTCGTAGATCGCCTTGGAAGAGAAAACCTTGCCGGGTTCTTTCATAAGTAACTTCAGGATCTCGATCTCCGTGCGGGTCAGCTGAACAGGCTCCCCATCCACTGACACCTCTTTTGCCGCATCATCCAGACGGATCCCCCCAATCTCCAACACCTGTTCCTGCGGCGTGACGCTTCCCAGCTGCATATACCTTCGGAGCGCCGATTTGACACGAGCCAGTACTTCCATAGGATTGAACGGCTTGGTGATGTAGTCGTCCGCACCGCTGCCCAGTCCCAGTATTTTGTCTGAATCTTCTCCTTTCGCCGTCAGCAGAATGATCGGTACATTCGAGAATTCACGGATCTGTCGCATGGCCTCGATCCCATCCATGACAGGCATCATAATATCCATCAGTACCAGGTGCATGGTCGTCTCACGGCAAAGCTGAACAGCCTGCATCCCGTTTTCCGCGGTATGCAGGCTATATTCCGGAGAATCAAGATAAATTTTCAGCGCGCTTACGATGTCGCGCTCATCATCACAGATCAGAATCTGATACATCTTCGAAGCCCCCCTGTCTTAATTTGCCTCTATTATGACAGGTTCTTTTTTAAGAATAAACCAGTGAAATTCTTAATTATTTATTGAGTTTTTTCGTGTACTTGTCAATGATCTCCTGGCGTTCCTTCGCGCGGGCCGCTTTCTCCTCGTCGCTTTCTGTCACTTCCCGGGTCTTCTCGCCGAGCATTTCGCTCTCTTCCGGCGTCAGAACGTCTTCCGGCGCCATATAATTACGGAACACCCGCTCCAGCAACATCGCGGAAAGATAGAAATAGATCCCGAAGATCACGATCACTCCGCCAAGGTTCAGCCCGATAGGCACATACAGTGTTCCGGCGAGCATCGCCAAAAGAAGCAGCGAAGTCGGCAGATGCTTGTTCGCCATCAGCAGCGCATTCTTCAGAAGTTCCTTTGTCGTCATGTCGAATCTTGCCAGCAGCGGATACACATAGATGATCGTAATGACCAGTTCAGCTGCCGCAAAGCACTGGATCGGGAAAATGATATAGAACATGAATCCGAACAGCTCCAGATATTCGAGCGTCACCCACATCGCTTCAAAAAGGACCACACCGATCACACCCAGAATCAACGTGACGATCAGTCCCTGCTTGTAATTGGTCTGATAGGATTTCCAGAAATCTTTGAAAATGTAGGAATCTTCTTTCCTGGCAAGCTTGCCAAGCGCCGCGTAGGCAGCGCTTGTGCCCGGTCCCAGATGAAGTGCCGCCGCGATGGTCAATATCCAGACGAGCGCCAGCAGAAAGCCGCTTTCTCCGACAGGCAGTGCCCGTACGACCAGGATCGCGGCCGGTCCGCCCAGAATGAGCCACAGAAAATCTGTATAGATCATGTCAAAGAGGGCCGTTCCAAACCTTGCGAACGGTCCCTCAATGGAAAATACGTCTTTAAACGTCAAGCCAGTTCACTCCTAAAACTTAATAACCGGAAAGAGATCCGATATGGAACGTCCAGAGAATGTTTTCAATGACAGGCGGGAAGAGCGTTTCGATCTCTTCCGCAGATCCTTCGGCATAGATCGTATAGAAGATGCCTCCTCCGGTTGTGTATGTCGCGAAGAGATAAGTCAGTTCCTGACCATCTTCTTTTGTATAAGTAGAAATCATATAACGGAACGGATAGCCGCCTGTCGTATACTGATAGATCGTCGGCCCCGGATGACCCATCGCATCCGCGTAAGCATTCATATAATCATCCGCGGTGGTCAAGCCGTACTCATTCATATCTTCTTTTTCAACGGAAATATACCGTTCCTCGCCCGCAGCGTTCAGCAGGACGAGCGCGAGTCTGGATGTATCCACGGAGATATAGGCATCTGTGTATTTTTCTTCGACACAGAAGATGAAACTCTTGTCATCCGGCATGTAGTACAGTCTCTTACTGCCGATCACTTCCGGCGCGGTGACGGATTTGATCGCTTCCTCCGCCTGCTCCGCGGCGAGCGCGGGATTCTTACCCTGATCGATCGCGACGTAGTACATCAGGAAAATACCGTAATTGGAATTGTCTTCCATCAGGTAGACTTTACCTTTTCCTGAAAAATCTTCATAAGAGATGGTAAAGTCAGAAATGTCGCCATGGCGGTCAGCCAGCTGGACTTCCTGCTGTGTCTCTCCGATCGTGATGGATTCGACGCCCATCATCTGGGTAAGCATGTCGGGATATTTGTTCAGGGTCTCACGGAAATCTTCGATACCATAGATCCCTGCGCCATTCAGATCTGTGTCAAAGAACGCGGCATAAAGGATCATATCCGACCCGGTTCCCATGATACCATTGCCGGTCTCAACGGTTGTCAGACCGGATGGTACCGTGATGGCAAGACCATTTTTAGCAGTGACGATCTTCAGTTCGCCTTCTGTCGCCGCAGCACTGGATTCAGTCTGCTCGGTACTTGATTCCTGTGATGCTTCCGTGGAAGATTCCTGAGAGGACTCTGCCGAAGATTCAGCACTCGATTCCTGAGAAGACTCTGCGGAACTCTCCTCATTGGACTCTTCAGATGATTCTGCGGAAGATTCGGCACTGGACTCAGCGGAGGATTCTTCGCTGGATTCCTGCGATGCCTCTTCACTGGACTCAGCCTGCGATATTTCAGAGGATTCTTCTTTCACACTGGACTCTTCTTCGCTGGATTCTTCTACGATTACGCTGCTTTCGGTCGAATCGTCCTTCCCGGCTTTTCCTTTGCCCAGCAGAATGATAATAGCCGCTACGATACCGGCCAACACGACTACACCGGCTACGATCAGGAGCCAAAGCTTACTCTTTTTAGGTTCAGGTTCCGGCTCCATACCCGGCCACCCGTTTTGCGCTGCAGGCTGCTGAGCCGGCTGCCACTGATTCTGCGGCTGCTGCTGAGCTTGCCACTGATTCTGAGGAGCCTGCGCCTGCTGCCAGTTCTGCACTGGCTCTTGGGGCTGCCACTGGTTCTGAGGAGCCTGCTGCGGCTGCGGTGCCTGCGGTTGTTGCCAGTTTTGCACTGGCTCCTGGGACTGCCACTGGTTCCGCGGTGCCTCCTGAGACTGCCAGGCTGACTGCTGCGGCTGCACGGGGGCATCCGGCATAACAGGCGTCTGAGGTTGCCACTGCGGTTCCGGCTCCGGCTGCATCGGGATTTCCGGTTCTGCCGGGACTGCCGGCTCTGGTTCCGACGTGTAGACAGACTCCGGCTGGGCCGGGGCCGGTACTTCTTCCTGCAATTCCTGCGGATCGATCATAGGCTGGACAGGAGCCTGCTGAACTTGAACAGGAGTTCCGCAATAAATACAAAACTTAATTCCATCGGCCAGCTGCTGGCCGCAATTCGTACAGAACATGGATACCTCCTTGTTTTCGGACATCATGTTGATTCATATCCATCAGTTTACCACACGAAGCTGGTTTCCTGCAATCTTTTTTCAAAAATAGCGGATCAAACAGATACCGGAAGAGAATTCTCTCTATCTTCTTGCAAACCGGCTGCCTCCCCGCTACAATGGTGTCAGGAGGAATGGAAAAATGGCTATCATCGCGATCTGTGACGACAATGAGATCCAGCTGAAGGCTGCAGCCGAAGCGGTGCGTGAATATGACCGCACACTGCCCGAAGATGCGGTTCGTTTCAGTGTGCGTACATTTACAAGCGCCAAACAGCTGTGGTTTGAAATGGCCGACCGGAAGATCGCGGACCTCTTCCTGCTGGACATCGATATGCCGGAACTGAGCGGGCTTGAGCTGGCGGAAAAGATCCGCAAGATCGGCCCGCGCACTCTCATCCTTTTCTTAACTTCCCATACGGAATATGCGCTCCAGGGGTACAAAGTCGACGCTTTCCGCTTCATTCCGAAAGACCGGCTGAAGGAAGAGCTGCCGGAAGCGCTTGGCGCGGCCGCGCGGGAACTGACAAAGACCCGTGAATATATCTCTTTCTCGGAGGATGGGATCCTGGTGCGTGTGCCGCTCGATGAGATCCTTTATGTTCAGCGCTCTCTGCGGCTTCTGGAGATCCATACGCTTCACCAGGGAATTCTTTCCAGCCGTAAAGGGATCAGGGAATTCTATGATCAACTTGGTTCCGACCGGTTCCTCTTCATTGACCGCGGAACATTCGTAGGGATCGACCACATCGAAAAGATCGACCACGCGGAACTCACCATAACCCCTACAAAAGAAATCCTCACGATCAGCCGCCGGATGCAGCGCAGCGTCAAAGAAACCCTCGCGCGCACCTGGTCGATCCATTAATGCCGTTCGCTCATCCTGTATGACCGTTCGGTACTTTTTTCATCCATGCTCATTAACTGTGATATCATCACCATCAGAAGGGAGGATGAGTTTATGAAAATCCATCGGACGACGATCCTTCTCCTCGTCCTGACAATACTGCTGACAGGCTGCAGCACCCAGGGCGCTTTGACACCAAAGCAGCTGCTCGATCAGACCGATCTGCGGACCCTGGTCGGACAAACGAAAGAAACCATATGGCAGATGTTTCTGCTGACTGATGAAACTGTAGTTCCCCGTGGTACGGATGATCTTGGCGGACCTTCTCGCGAAGATGCCGGCATTTTCCTGCTTCCGTTCGTCCAACAGCCGAGCTTTGCCGATGCGCTGGCGAATGATGAGTGGGCCGTCGAACTCATATTTGTTTCATCAGGTAATCCCGCCGAAGATCCTGTTCTTCTGAGTGGTTTTCGTCTGATGGCTGCCTACAAAGGTGATTCTGCCAGGTCCGATGCGGAAGCACTTCTACAAAAAGTGAACTTCATGCTCTCCCAGCAATCACCGATGTTCGCGCACGAAGCTGTCAGTGCTGAAATGATCGAGCTGAAGCCACAGGAATGGACCGACATCTTTGATACACTCGGACAGATGGATCCTTCCTATACCCATATGGTTCGGATCACCTACAGAGTCTCTCGTCAGGACCTTGGTGCTCAGGCTCCAGTCTCCCTTCCGAATGTCATTCCCGAAGAAACCTATCTTCGCAAAACCCAACCCGTCACATGGCTGTTTCGTGAAGCCGGTCTCGGCTATATCCTGTTATTTATAGCCATCGGAGCCATCGTGATCTTTATCAGAAAGAAAGGGAAAAAACAGTGAAAAAAACATTGTCCCTGGTTATGGCACTTGTTCTCTTGCTGCCGCTCACGGGATGCAGTGAATTCAAAGAGTCCCTGACCGTTCAGGAATATGTGGACCAGCTTGAACTGAAAAGTTTTCTCGGCCGTAACCAGGAGACCATCTGCCGCATGTTTGATATGTCGCCTGAGGATCTGGTCTATGATCCATCCATCGACGCCTATATTCTTCCTTATCAAAAGCATTATCCATACAAGGGCCTTGAATATGGTCTTTGGACTGTGGAACTCTATGCCGACTGGAGCAAATCCCCTCAGGAACGTGTCACCGGACTTCGGCTGATCCAGTCTATCCCGGATCCCGCCGAAAGTCTCCGGGAAACTTTCGAAAACTACATCCGGCAGCAGCCATACAGCGAACATTTGAAATATGATCTTCATTTCCTGACCGGTGAGGAGCTGACAGGCTTCAGCAGCCCTGTCCTTACAGATGAAACAATGTATCTTGCCTATATCGATGTCTTCCCTGAAAACCCGGAAACCTTTACACCGACCGTTCTTACCTATCCCAAACTGATCAAGCCCTGGCAGGCAGGGATCAGGAATTTCTTTTCCAACCTTTCCTTCACTCTGTCCGTAGGTTATGTAATTGTCCTCCTGCTTCTCGGTTTGTTTGTTGTTTTCAGGACCCGTATTTTTACTCGCACAAAAACAGCACGTGTCCGTCTCATCCAAATGGATGACGGGCAGGATATCAACACGAGAAACTTTCTTTCGATCCCCCAGGGCGCGGTCTACCAGACCAGGCGTATGAGCCGGCCGGCGACTCCCATGAACGAAGAGTTCCTGAATACCCGCAAACTGCTGTTCGCGCTGATCGATGAGAATGACCGCCTGCTCACATTAAGAGCCAGAGATGTCAGCCAGGGCCAGCTGAAAACCGGTATGATCTACCTCGTTACATACAAAGGAAACCAGCTGAAAAAGATCGAACAGAGTTCGACGGAGGAACGATGAACACTGGAGAAATACTGATCCGTCTGCTCGAATTCGGGCTTGTGCTGTATTTGGCTCTTGCGGCGGATCAGGTTCTTTACCGTGAAGGTACGACCCGCGACCGACCGTGGATCAGGCTCATAGTCTATTTACTGGTCGGTCTGGTCAGTTTTCTCTTCTTCCATTCGATCACCATCCTTTCCATTGGAAACTGGGGCAAAGTGGCAGCTATTGTGGCGATCGCACTACTCATTCGTGCCGGGTTCTATATTTTGTTCGAACTGTTGCCACGTCGCCGTGACCAGGAACTGCTCCGCTATACAGAGGACCTTCTGAAAGAAAACTATGATCGTCTGGTTCAGAGTCAGCTCGAACAGGCCAGGCAGATCCATGATTTCAAAAACCATCTGAATGTGCTTGCCTCCCTGACTGAAAACGATCCGAAAGCACAGGCTTACATCCGCCAGCTGCAGGAAGATATTCGCTCGAAAGATCAGAAGATCCAGAGCGGCAACCGCATCGTCGACGCGATCGTCTCTCACGAGATGAAAGTTGCCGAAGAACAAAGTATTGATTTTTCTGCCGAGATCCGTCTGACCGATGATCTTTCTCTCTCAGACACAGAGATCTGCGTCGTTCTGGCCAACCAACTGGACAACGCCATTGAAGCCTGTCTGCTGCTTCCGTCCGAAGAGCGCAGGGTCCGACTGGAAATCGGCCAAAAGAACGGCTTCACATTCTTTAAAGTCACAAACTCCGCCGCAGTCAATCCCTTCGGGGAAAACGGAGATCTCATCCGTCTGAAGAAGAGTGCCGGCCACGGACTGGGAGTCAGAAACATTCGGGAAGCCCTCCGTCGTCACGGCGGCACCCTTGTCCAGGATTATCAGGATCACACCTTTACCAGCACAGCCATGTTCTGACCCGGCCGGGAGAATCCGCGCCGGGTCGTTGTCTTCTTCCGAAAAATATGATACAATAACCTATCCGAATGATTTCCGTTTTCAGGAGGGTTCCCGTTCCATGAAGAAAAAAGCCATTTTGTGCTGTTTGCTCTGCCTCGTCATGTTCCTCCCGGCGTGTCAGAGCAATCGCGTCGAAGAAACACCGGCCAGACCCGGTTTCCATACCAATACCGTTCTTTCCGAATACCCCTCGCAGCGCGAAGAGTCCGAGGGCTTTGATCATGCTTCTTTTGACGCCGCCATCATCGCGGCTACGCTCGGCAATCCCGCGTCCCATGAACAGACACAGAATCAGACCAATCCCGGTAATTATATGATCTCTCCTTCCAGTCTTTATCTGGCTATGTCCAGTTTGGCTTATCTGACGGACGGGACGACACGGTTCCAGATCACCCGTCTGCTGGATGTGGATAAAATGAGTGAGCTCCAGGACAATATCCGGACGCTCTGGAACAGTCAGTTCTACCAGACTTCCAATACAACTTCGCTGATGGGCAGTTCTCTCTGGATGACCTATAAACTGCCATTCACCCAGGAAGCGATGGCAAAAGTCTCTGAAAACTACTATACTTCCTTCTATTACGGCATGCCGGAGGGCTCCACGCTCCTCAACTATTATCGGGAATGGTTCGCCTCCATGTCGGGTAGTCTCTTCGGTGAAGAACTGAATGAAATCACATTTCCCGAAGAAATGCTGCTGGCCAGCAGCTCCACACTCTACTATAAAGCTGCCTGGAAAGAGGGCTTCCCGGACTCCTCCTTCAGGGAGCACTCTTTCTATACTCCCACCGAGGAAGTTTACGTCTATATGATGGATATGAACAAAGAATATCCCTATCATCAGGACGTGACCTTCGGCGCGGCCGGCATCGAACTGGCTGACGGTGCCATGATGTGGTTCCTGCTGCCGGTCGAAGGCGTCAGCCCGGCCCAGCTCGCGGCCGATCCTGCCGTTCTTTCCTGGTTGAACGATCCTTCCTGCGATCAGCGGCTCATGTCCATCCATATCCCGCGCTTCGATATCAAGAGCTATACGGAATTCAAGGATATCCTGCCCGATCTGGGCGTTACGGAAGTATTCAAGACAAAACGCAGCAACTTTACAGGCCTCACCAGCGACCTCAAGGGATGTGCCCTGTCGCGGATCGATCAGCGTATCCGCCTCATCCTTTATGAAGACGGGCTGGTAAGCGCGCCGGAACCCCTTCAGAAAGCGGAAAGCCTGGATAGGGTGCCGGAGAACACTCTGGAATTCTACCTGAACCGGCCTTTCATGTTTGCCCTTCGCGACGCGGACGGTACGCTGATCTATGTCGGTATCGTCAATGACCCCACGAAATAAGGAGGTACAACGTGCGGAAAAAACACCTGATCTTACTGCTTATTCTGTCTCTTTGTCTGCCGTTGTTCACAGGGTGCGGATCGAAAGAGGCTTCGTCCGGCAAGAATGATTCACAAAACCATCCCGTCTATGTTTCTGAATTTCCCGTCGGCCGCTCCGCTTCCGATGGATTCGATCATGCTTCCTTTGACACGGCTGTCCTGGGAATCTCGCTAAACTACATAACAGAAAACCAGGTGATCTCCCCGGATATTCTCTACTTCGCTCTTTCTTCCCTTGTTCCGATCACCGGAGGAAACACGCAGAAACAGCTGCTTTCTGTTCTGGGTGCCCCCAACGAAAAACAGCTTCAGGCAAACATCCAGACCCTGTGGAAAAGCCAGTTCTACCGGACACAGAATACCACGTCTTTGATCGGCCATTCTCTGTGGATCAATTCCTCCGCTTCCGTAAGCGACGATGCGCTCGCTTCCCTGGCGGACAATTACTATACCTCTTCCTATGTCGGAAAACCGACCAGCGACGCCTTCAATCAGACATACCGGGACTGGATCAACGGTATGACAAACAACCTGCTCGCCGACCAGGTCGTCCATACCGGACTTGACAGTGAAATGGTCATGCAGTCTGCCTCCACGATCTATCTTCGTTCTGCCTGGAAGGAGCCGTTTATCTCAGAAGCTACTCATAAGGAAACATTCCATACCTCTTCCAAAAACGTTTCCGTCCAGATGATGCATCAGACATCCACATACCCTTACCATAAAACCGATAAGTTCGAAGCCGTAGGGCTTCCGCTCAGCGACGGTGCTGTCCTGTGGCTGGTCCTGCCAAGCGGCGGAATGACGCCGGACGAACTGGCTGTCAGCTCAAACTTTACCGAATGGCTGAACGCGGTGACTTCATCCCAGAAAGATATAGAGATCAGTCTGCCGAAATTTGACATCCAATCGACGGTCAAATGGAAAGATCTGCTGCTGTCGGCAGGCCTGAAGGATCTCTTTGATCCGGAAACCGCTGATTTTCCCGATTTCCCGGGACTCTATGTCAGTCGGATCGATCAGATGGTCCGTCTTGCGATCGATGAAGCCGGTCTTCAGGGTGCTGCTGCCGCAGAAGTCGAGATGACCAGTTCCGCACCGGCCGAAAACCCGCTTCAGTTTCGTTTGAACCGTCCGTTTCTCTTCGCTCTGCGGGATTCCGACGGCACGCTTCTCTTCGCCGGTATCGTGAACGACCCGACGAAATAGCACGTCACGTTTCACTCTTGACGAAACACCTGTCCGGTCGTAAACTAAAGACAATTCCATTTCATGGAGGTTTTTCTATGAACTTAATAAAGAACGGCAGACTCATCCTGCCGGATCGGATAGCCAACGGCCTCGCGGTCGTCTTTTCTGATCATATCGACGCCATCCTGCCCGAGGCCGAAGCGCTGGCTAGATATCCCGAAGCCGAGATCATCGACGCCAAAGGAAACTATGTCAGTCCCGGACTGGTCGACGTTCACAGCCACGGCTGCGGCGGCCATGACACCTGCGACAATACGCCCGGTGCCATTCAGGAAATGAGCCGGATGGTGGCTGGATTCGGCGTCACCAGCTGGCTTCCCACCACCATGACCTATCCACTGGATTATCTTCGCGTTACCTTCAGCCAGATCCGTGAAGCAAAGGCTGACAGTGAAAAAGATGCTTCCGCCTGGGGCGGCGCGCAGGTCCTAGGCACCCACATGGAAGGTCCGTTCATCGACGTGGCCAAGATGGGCGCCCAGAACCCGGATTATATTTCCGCTCCGAATGCCGCCTTTACCAAGGAATATGAAGATATCATCCGTATCGTGACCATAGCACCGAATGTTCCCGGCGGTATGGAGTTTATCGAGGAGATCACGAAGGACACCAATATCGTCTGCTCCCTCGGACATACCGGTGCGAATTACGACTGCGCCAAAGCCGCTTTTGCCAAAGGCGCGGATCATGTGACTCACCTGTTCAACGCGCAGAACGGCCTTCATCACCGCGATCCCGGCATGGTCGGCGCCGCGCTGACCTCGCCCGAAGTCTACACGGAGATGATCTGTGACACGTTCCATATCCACCCCGGTGTCTTTCAGCTGGTCTGTGACTGTAAAAAGGATCATCTGGTCCTGATCACCGACTGCATGAAGGCCGGCGGACTGCCGGACGGCAAGTACGACCTCGGCGGCCAGGACGTGTTCGTCAGCGGTATCAAGTGCACGCTGGCCTCCGGTACTATCGCCGGTTCTGTACTTCGGCTGAACAAAGCGGTCCAGAATATCGTAAAGAATACCAACTGGCCACTGGAAGAGGCTGTATTCGCCGCTTCTCTGGCACCTGCCCGTTCGATCCGCGTGGACGATATCAAAGGTTCGCTGGAAGAGGGCAAGGATGCCGACATTCTGATCGCTGATCCTGATTTTGAAATCTTAACTACCTATGTGAGAGGAGAAAAAGTCTATGAGCGCTAAATGGTACACCAACGGAAAAGGAAACAATGTCAAAGTCCTTGTCTGCGACAGCTACGAGACCTTAAGCAAGAAGGCGGCCGGGATCCTGGCCGGCATCGTCAATGTCAAACCGAATGCCGTTCTGGGTCTTGCGACCGGCTCTTCGCCTGTCGGCACCTATAAGGAACTCATCAAGCTCTGCGAAGCCGGTCTGCTCGACTTCTCCCAGGTCCGCACCTACAACCTGGACGAATACTATCCCATCGATCCCGAAAATGACCAGAGCTATCATTACTTCATGAATGTCAATCTTTTCGACTTTGTCAACATCGACAAGGCGAACGTCCACGTACCGGACGGCAACGCGCCGGACATGAACAAAGCCTGCGAAGACTATGAAGCCATGCTGGATGAGATCGGCGGCGTGGATATCCAGGTACTGGGGATCGGCGGCAACGGACACATCGGTTTCAACGAGCCTGCGGACGTTTTTGTAGGACCTACCCATATCGTAGAACTGACCGAGTCCACGATCCAGGCCAACAGCCGTTTCTTTGAGAAGATCGAAGACGTTCCCACCAAGGCGATCTCCATGGGCGTCGGCTCCATTATGAAAGCAAAAAAGATCCTGCTTGTCGCGAACGGCGCCGGCAAAGCCAAAGCCATCGCCGACACGCTCGAAGGCCCCATCACCCCGCAGGTTCCGGCTTCCATCCTGCAGCTCCATCACGATGTGACCATCATCATCGATGAAGCCGCGGCCGCCGGGCTTAAGGAGTATCACGCCTAATATATTCTCTTGACGAAAAGAAAAGAAACCTCTATAATGTTTTGGTGCCCTTCAAAACATGATAGAGGTTTTTTCATGAAAGAAGTGATTCGTGCAATCAAGTTCGCGCTTATTTCCGCCAGTGCCGGGATCATCCAGATCGGAACGTTCACCCTGCTGAACGAATTGCTGCATCTGCCGTACTGGATGAGTTATCTGATCGCGCTTGTGCTGTCTGTCATCTGGAATTTTACCCTTAACCGGAAATATACATTCAAATCCGCCGCCAACGTGCCCATTGCCATGCTCAAGGTAGCGGCTTATTATGCTGTCTTTACGCCCCTCTCCACCTGGCTCGAGCATCTGCTCACCACCGGCGCCGGCTGGAACGAGTACCTGGTGACCGCAATCAACATGCTGCTGAACTTCGTCACGGAGTTCCTGTATCAGCGGTTCTTCGTATTCGGTAAATCTCTCGACACGAACGTCGCACCGTCAGAAAGCGAGGGTGACTGACGATGGGAAAGAAACTTAGCTACTGTCTGTACCGCGTCATTAAGTTTCTGGTCTGGCTCTTCTCTCCGAAAATCAAAATGACCGGCCTCGAGAACATTCCGGAAGAAGCCGCCATTTTTGTGGGCAATCACGCACAGATGTACGGGCCGATCGCGGCTGAAGTCCATTTCCCGGTCCGGCGTTATACCTGGTGCGCCTCACAGATGATGACCCTGAAAGAAGTCCCCGGTTATGCCATGGAAGATTTCTGGTGGGATAAACCCCGCTGGATCCGTCCATTCTACAAGCTTCTCTCCTATATCATCGCGCCTATCTCCGTCTGTGTTTTCAACAATGCGGATACGATCCCTGTCTACCGGGATATGCGCGTGCGCTCTACCTTTGAACAGTCCGTTGAAAAACTGCAGGAAGGCACCGGCCTCGTGATCTTTCCCGAATGGCGGACTCCCTACAACCATATTCTGTATCAGTTTCAGGAACGCTATGTGGACATTGCTTACCGGTATTACAAAAAGACAGGGAAAGAAGTCTGCTTTGTACCAATCTATCTGGCGCCGCGCCTGAAGAAGATGGTGATCGGAAAACCGATCCGGTATGATTCTTCCATCCCCGTTGCCAAACAGCGCGAATCGATCAATCTCTATCTCATGGAAGAGATCACTCGCATGGCGGAAGAACTGCCGCTTCATACGGTCGTTCCCTATCTGAACATGCCCAAGAAAAACTACCCGAAGAGTCGTCCGGAGGCCCCTGTTGTTCAAGAAACCGATTTATGATTACCGGGAGTTTCGGTTATCACGTCTGAATGATCCGCGCTTCGCGCATGTCAAGCTTTTGGGCGGATGGATCATCTATTTCTCTCTGTACTTTCTGACAGAGAACCTGATCCCGCCGGAAGCGTGCACGCCCATCCACTCTGCGGTCGATGACCTGATCCCCTTCTGTGAATACTTTGCTGTTCCGTATTATCTGTGGTACGCGCTCTGTGTTTTCACCCTGCTGTACTTCCTGCTCTATGATGTGGACAGTTTTAAACGTGTACAGACTTATATCATGATCACACAGCTGATCGCCATGATCTGCTATATTCTCTGGCCGAGCCGTCAGGACCTCAGGCCGGAGGTGTTTCCCCGGGACAACTTCCTGACTTCTGTCGTTCAGTTTCTCTACAGCTTTGATACCAGTACCGGCGTCTGTCCTTCTCTACATGTGGCGTACTCGCTGGGCATCGGTTCTGTCTGGCTGAAATACAAGGACGCGCCAGTGGGATTCAAGATCTTCATGGTACTCTTCATCCTGGTCATCTGTATTTCCACTGCCTTTATCAAGCAGCATTCTTTCCTGGATATCGTAGCGGCGTTTCCGGTCGGGTTGGTGGCTGAAATCTTTGTTTTTCACGTCATTCCCTTCAAAAAGTCACCGATTAAACGCATTTCTGAACCGAATACGCAATAAATGAGCCGTCCTCCTCCTGTTGGTATATACTTGTACCATCATTAAAAGATAAAACGCCTTGCAAAAGCAAGGCTGGTACATACAGGAGGTTATCACAATGATTCTTGGTCTGATTATTACAGCATTTGTTTTTTATCTGGTTTGCGGAACGCTTTCATTTGCCTTCCGGCTGAGCTGGGGAATCTTCCGGGTGCTGTTCCGGGTCGGTCTCTGGCTGATAGCTCCCATCCTTCTGGTGCTTGCGATCGTCTTCAGCCTTCTCGGAAACGCGTGGTTCTGGATCGCGCTGATCGTTCTGATCTGTGTGCTTGGGGCAAAAAGACCAGCCGTCGCGCGCGGATACTAAATGTCTCATAAAAACACAGCCCTCTCCACCGCTTGGAGAGGGCTTCGTTTTGCTGTTTCGGTCTTCCTGATTATTTCAGTTCGAAGATGCCTTCGATCTCGACCGGCTGATTGCCGGGAAGAGACACCATTCCCACCGCACTGCGGGAAGGCGCGACGCCGAAGATATCTACCAGGACCTGGCTGCCGCCGTTGGCGACCGCGGGCTGATCGTAGAAGTCCGGATCGGAACCTACAAAGGCCAGGATCTTGACACACTGTTTAACATTCTCGAGGCCGACATTCGCGTCGACAACGGCCAGAAGGTTCAGCATGGCGTTGCGGGCACATTTCTGTCCCTGTTCGATCGTCAGCTCCTTACCCAGTTTGCCATGGACGGCTTCGCCGGGGATGTCAGATCCGCAGCCGCTGATGTAGACCAGTTTCTCACCAAAGGGAACACACTGCGTGTACATGCCGCCTTTCGGAGGCGCAGGAGGCAGAACGATATTCTTCTCTTTCAGAATTTCATAAATACTCATGGGGAAATCTCCTTTCCGTTTTTTATTCTCTTCCGTTCCAGCAGTACGTGCACAGATCACACTCGGGAATGCCGATGGCTTCCGTTGTCATCTTGAGCGTCGGATACTTGAGAGAAGTAAAGTGCATCTCCTTGCGGATCTCCTCGACCATCGCCTGATACTCAGGCGTTTTTTCATTCAGGTAGAGTTTCAGCCGCTCTTCGCTGGGCACGCCGCCTTCCAGCCGAACGATCATCCGACGGGCGATCAGATCCATGTCGGAGGTCGAACGGGAGAAATTGATATATTTACAACCGTACATGATCGGCGGGCAGGCCGGACGGATGTGCACTTCCTTCGCGCCATTCTTGTATAGAAGCTCCGCAGCGTCTCTCAGCTGCGTTCCGCGTACGATGGAATCGTCGATAAACAGCAGTTTCTTGCCGTTGATCAGTTCCTTGACAGGGATCAGTTTCATATGGGCGATCTGATCTCGTACGTTCTGATTGGCCGGCATAAAGCTCCGGGGCCAGGTAGGTGTATATTTGATGAAAGCCCGTTTGAAATGTACTTCCGACTGATTCGCGTAGCCGATAGCCGCCGCCAGACCGCTGTCCGGAACGCCGTCCACCCCATCCAGGTCGACTGTCGGACGCATGCCGTCTTCCTTGTCGGCCTTGGCGAGCAGCGCGCCGCAGCGATACCGGGATTCTTCCACATTCACTCCTTCATAGGAAGCGGTGGGGTAACCGTAGTAAGTCCAAAGGAAGGAGCAGACTCGCTTCTTCTGAAGCGGCGCTTTCTTTACCTCGATCGCGGGGATCTCAGCCGGGACTTCTTCCGAAGGCTCAGCCTCTTCCACTCCCTTGGCGGAAAGGAATACGATCTCTCCCGGACCAAGGTCACGTACCTTCTGATATCCCATATTCAGATACGCATGGGATTCGAAACTGACACACAGACTTCCGTCACCTTTGATGGCGATATTCAGGGGTGTGCGTCCTACCAGGTCACGAGCCGCGTAGATTCCCTTCGCGTTCGCGACCAGCATGGTCATGGACCCGTCGATCCTCTCCTGCGCGTAACGCATGCCTTCGGAGATCGACGCTTTCTGGTTGATCAGCTTGGCGACCAGCTCTGTCTGGTTGAGTCCGCCATCTTCGAAGTTGACAAACTGGACACCATTATCCATGAGCTCATTCGCGAGGCTTTCCAGGTTGTTGATCCGACCTACGGTCGTGATGGAAAACAGGCCAAACTTCGACTGAACCAGGATCGGCTGCGCGTCCGTATCGGAAATACAGCCTATCCCGACATTGCCCGGCGCCATCTGGCTCATCCGGTTGACCGCGTGGGTAAATCTTGCCCGGAACTGAACATTCTCCAATCCGTGGATCGATCGTTCCCACTTGCCTTCCGAGTAAATCGCCATTCCCGCTTTTTTCGTACCAAGGTGTGAATGATAGTCCACCCCGAAATAAAGATCTACGGCACAGTTACCTTTACTGACTACTCCAAAAATACCACCCATAAATACTCCTACTACTCCTGACCACTTAGTCGCGCCTTACAGCTGCGCGACTGTTTCCTGCATCTTCTGATCCTTCGCGAGGACCTCATTTTTCATTTTTTCTTTTCCCTCGATCAGCCTGACGGCCAGTTTCTCATCGGACAGCGCCAGAATCTGCGCGGCCAGATGCGCCGCGTTGGCTGCTCCGCCGACGGCGACCGTCGCGACGGGAATACCACTCGGCATCTGTACTGTTGCCAGCAGGGCATCCAGTCCCCCAAGTCCGCCGGAAGCGATCGGGATACCGATCACCGGGATCGTTGTTTCCGCCGCCAGCACTCCGGCCAGATGCGCTGCCATACCGGCAGCGGCGATGATCACGCCAAAACCGGCACCTGCCGCGCCTTTCGCGAAAGCAGAAGCTTCCGCCGGCGTCCGATGAGCGCTCATGACATGTACTTCAAAGGGGATCTCGTAATCCTTCAGGACTTTGATCGCTTTCTGAACGACCGGAAAATCACTGTCCGATCCCATGATTACGGCAACTTTTTTCATCGTATTCTCCTCGTTTATTCGAAGTCGGAAAGATCCGGCGTGATCGGAATCAGTACTTCGCCCATACGGCGTTTCGGTACTCGTACTTTCCCGTTCTCGTCCAGATAATACTTGATCGAATCTGAGTCTTTCTCTTCCCAGACCGGATATTGATCCGGCGCTGGATGCCCAACGGCGACCACGGAATGGATCGTCAGACCCTCCGGAATACCAAGCATTTTGCGGATCTTATCACGATCGACGGCTCCGAGCCAGCAGGTGCCAAGACCCTTCTCCGTTGCGACCAGCAGCATGTTTTCCACCGCGGCGCCGACGTCGGCATCGGAGAATTTCCCCTTGAGAGAATCGTCCAGTAACACGACGATATAACCGGTCGGTCTGTATCCTACCGGGGGCGTGTAATCTTTCAGATACCCGGCCCATTTCGTGCAGGAAAACATCGGTTCCAGAAACCTCTGCTGATGGACGATCGTGTACCGAACAGGCTGAATATTGGCGGCCTGCGGTGCCAGTCTTGCCGCCTGTACCATGACATAAAGGTCATTCTTATCGACAGGTTCCGGCGTAAATCTACGGCAGGAACGGCGTTTCGCGATCACTTCAAAAATGCTCATAACTATCCCTTTCTCTTACATGGCGCAAGGTCTGTAATGACATTTAAGGACCATGAATCAACATCTATATTCTAAACGACCGGCCCGGCTGCGTCAATTCACAACCTCTCCGAGGATCATCCGAAAGCGTCAGGGCTTTTGGTCATTTTGCCATCCAACATAAAACCCGTTCTGTGAGTCTTTTGGGGCGTTTAGCTTTTTTTCTCGTTCCTCCACCCAAAACTCCCTGTGTTTTCTGGATGAGATATCAACAGGACGAGCTATCTTTTCCATGGATTGGAAAAGATAGTATTGAAAGATATCTCTCTCGCCCAAACTAAGCTCCTACGGTCTGGTTTTTCTGGATAAGATATCAATCAGATGGCTCTTCTCGCCCAGGGATTGGAGAAGATAAGTCAGGTAAATGGATGTGCCGCCCATTAATGCAAAAATGTACTGGGCGGCGAAGCCTATAAATGCACTATCCGCCCCAAATGGTTGGGGCGGATAGAAAAAACTCTGATATTAAGCCCAAATCTGCAATTTACGGATGAGGACCGCCAAGACCCGGCGCCTGCGGCTGAGGCTGTCTGTTGTTTACGATCTGCCTTGGCTGCAGAGAATTACGGCGCTGGTTGACCTGCGGATTTTCTGCGGCCAGGTTGTAGTTCAGGCGCTGATTATTCGGCTGCACGTTCTGGTTGTTCAGTTGCTGCGGCTGCACGTTCTGGTTGTTCACCGGCTGCTGCTGCGGCTGCACGTTCTGGTTGTTCAGCTGCGGATTCTGGTTCTCAAGATTAAGCTGAACCTGATTCTGAGCGACCAGTTCCGGTTCCTGACCCAGCGGCGCACGGTCCGGCGCTTTGTTGAAGTCAGCAAAGATCTTGGTCACGCCCTTGGATGCTTTTTGTGCCGCGTTTTTCAGACCCATCGTATTGATCATGTTCTTAAATTTATTGGACCGCATCAGTTTGTTGACGCTTTTCTCCAACTCTGCATGATCCATCTGATTCTTCTTGCCTGTCTCCGTCGAGTTCTCGATGTTGATCCGCTTCATACACATGGCAGTCGCGATCTTTCTGGTGACATGATCTTTCTGCGCTTCCAGATTCTGATCCGTCATTTTTGCGGCGTCGCCCAGTTCTTTCTTCAAGCGGTCATTCAGATCATTCGGCAGAGGTTTATGGCGGTTATCGATGCCCTTCGGGATGATTCCATCGGCTTCGACGGTCTTATCCACGACATGCTTCATATAATCTTTTTCGAGATTTCCGCCGTGATCCAGCCACTTGTCTGTCACGGCCTTCAGTCCCTGCATACCTTTGGCTTCCTGATAGGACTTGAAGGTTTCGTTCTTTTCCAGATTGTCGTACGCTTCTTTCAGTTTATCAGGTTGGATCTGCCCCTTCAGCGAATCTTTATTGCCCATGGTAGAATTAACGGCCATACGGGTAGCGATCAATTCCTGGGTCATGACCTTAACTCTGGCGGGATCGTTGCAGTTTGCGATCTTGGCTTTCAGGATTTCCGTTCTCTCCAGAGCTGTCGGCATATATTTGTCCGGAATACCTTCCGGAATATGATCCAGGTTTTTGACATATTCCTTGAATCTGTCTTCTACCGCGCCGCCATGACCGGAAAGGGCGTCACTCTTTACCAGAGCGCTGTTTAAACGGACAAAATTTTTGAACGCGGGAAGCTTGGTCAGGTCTGAATAGGTCTTATTCATCTCCTTCGCGTTGAAAGTTTTCTTCAGCGTATCCGGTTTCTTTCTTTCCGCGCCGACGGCCGTACGGGTAGCGATGATCTCCGCGAAAAGTTCTGTTTTCTTTTCATCGCTCATCATCTCGTAGTCGTTGGATTTGATCTTCTTATTGATCGCTTCGATATGATCATAAGCCGTAGGCATAAACTTTTCGTTGGTGGTTTTCGGGATATGATCCATATTCTTGATATGGTCTTTGTACGCGTCCTCGATGGCGCCGCCATGACCTTTCGTCGCAGCATTCTTGACGATATCCGGATTGGTCCTGACGAACTCCATGAAGGTCGTGTCTTTCTCAAGGGCTTCACGCTCTGCCTTCAGCTTCTTGGGATCGACCTGGACTTCCAGCGTTTTGCCTTTGCCACGCTCCGCGTTCACAGCGTTCCGGGTCGCCATCAGTTCGATGTACAGATTCGTTCTCTCATCCGGTTCCAACATCTGATAGGTCGGAGATTTGATCTTATCCTGCAGGGCTTCGATCCGTTTGTCCGCGTTCGGCATGAACTTTTCCGGGGTCTTCTCCGGAATGGAATCCATCTTCAGGATATGCTCCTTGAACATATCTTCCAGCTCGCCGGCATGGCCGCGGTTCGTACCGCACACCTGTCTTAATTTATTCCGGTCAGCCGAAGCGAGAAAACTCTGAAAGGCGGGATTGTCCATCATGTTCTCATGCGCCGCCTTAAACTTGGCGGAATCCAAGCCGACCTGCAGAGATTTCCCATTGCCCCGAACAGCATCGACAGCCAAACGGGTCGCGAAGATCTCAGTATAGATCGCATTCTGCTGATCCGGTTCCAGTGCGCTGAAATTCGCTCCCTTGACTTTTTCCTTCAGCGCTTCGATACGTTCTCCTGCCTGCGGCATGTAAAAGTTCGGAACGTCTTCCGCAATATGGTCCAGACCTTTTACATAATCTTTGTACATATTCTCCGCTTCGCCGCCATGCGTATGCCTGGCTGTCATGGAAGCGTGAAGTTCACGACCTTTCTCATTGACAAAGCCCCGGAAGGTATTGCTCGTCGACAGATCCGGGTGATTATTGTAGGCTGGCGCAAAGTATCCGCCAATGACCAGCGGCAAAGTCGTTTTGACATTCTTGCCATGGACCGCTCCGACCGAACGACGTGCCCGGAAGATTTCCGCGTAGGAAACGATCGCTTCCTCCGAGGTAGGCTGCTGGGAAAGAAGTTTACCTTTCACATTTTCGATTCGTTCTCTTGCCGATGGCATATACCGGGGCGGCGCGTCCACGGAAAGTTTGGGCTGTCCCACAATATAATTACGATACTCCCGTTCAGCGAGTCCCCCATGTCCGTTCGTCATGATCTGCGTCATCCGCGTACCCTGCTGCTGAATGAACCGGTCAAAGGAAGGTGCATTCATCGTTTGCTGCAGATAGGAATTGAACAGGTTCTCCGGAACAGGAACGTTCAGCGTTTTCGGTTTATTGGGCAGCACGTTCGACGCGTTGCGAACCGCATAGATCGACGCGTAGACTTTCTTTCTCTCCTGCGGCGAATACTTCTGGTCGTCCAGGAAATCGGGACTCTTGATGATCTGCTGCATGTATTCGATGTTGTCTCGCGCGGTTTTGTTCTTATCAAAATAATCAGCCATGTTACCTGCCTCTTTCTTTTTTCTTTTGCTGTATTGTACCAAATATCCGTCCCCGGTACAATACTTTGGCTATGCCGTTTCTATGCCGTTTGTTTTTCCTTCAGCAGCTTCACGTTTTTCCACTTGCCGGACAGGAAGAAATACGCGCCCATGACAGCGCCGACGCCCCAGCCGAGGGTGATCGACCAATACAAAGACGCACTGCCAAGCACGCCGGTCAGAAGATAGGCGCTTCCCACACGCACGATCAGATCGACGAGCGTGGTGGAAGTAAAACTGATAGCATAGCCAGCGGCACGGCAGACCGCGCAGCAGTTATTCAGAACGATAAATAGAAGACTGCTCGCCACGACGACTTTCAGATAGCCCACACCGGCCGCATAGACTTCTTCACTGGCTGCTTCGTTCACGAAAAGTCCCACCAGCTGCCGCCCGAAGAGGAACATACAGATCGCAGCGATCGAAACATAGATAAAGTTGATCGTCATCCCGGCTCTCAGGCCCTTGGCCGGTCTGTCATACTGTCCGGCACCGATATTCTGTCCGGAGAATGTCGCTACCGCGTTCCCTATCATAACGATCACGATCGTAAAGAATCCGTTGATCTTCAGTGCCGCGGAATATCCGGCAATAAAATCCGAACCGTAGCTGTTCACCAGGGCGGAGACGAACAGATTGCCTATACTCACGATGGCATTCTGGATCATCGTCGGAACACCGACCTTCATCATGCCGCCAAGCAGGGAAAAGTCGAACAGCGGTACTTTTTTCTCGAGTTTCTTCGTCCTTCGAAGCAGTACGAAAAGAGCCAGACAGGCCGCCATGCCCTGCGCGATAAATGTCGCCCAGGCAACACCTGCCACGCCCCAGTGGAACTTCGCGACGAACAGAAGATCCAGAAAAATATTGAAGATCGTCGAGAAGATCAGAAAATACAAAGGCTTTTTCGAATCTCCCAGCGCGTTGAAAATGGAGTTCGAGATATTATACATGAACAGGAAAGGCAGACCGAACATGTAGATAGAAAGATACAGTTTCGCGTCTTCGAAGATGTTGTCCGGCGTATTCATCCACCTAAGCAGTGTCGGCGTCATCAGCGTACCGATCGTCAGAAGCAGCGCGCTGACAGCCAGTAGGGTCAGGATCGCGGTATAGATCGACGTCTTCAGATCCTTCATCCGTTTCGCCCCGAAAAGCTGCGCGATGACGACCCCGACACCCATGCCGATGCCGGTTCCGAGCCCGACAAAAAGCTGTGTGATGGGTGTCGATACTCCCACCGCCGCCAGCGCTTCGACTCCGGCAAAACGTCCGGCGATCAGGCTGTCGGCCAGATTGTAACATTGTTGCAGGATCCCTGAAAGGATCATCGGGATCGCAAAGGTCACGATCAGTTTTAACGGGCTTCCTTTCGTCATATCTTTCATGATTTTTCTTCCATTTCCCTTATGATCACAGCGATCGCGTGCTCATCGCAGCTGACTGTGATCCGGTCCGCCGCAGCCAGACATTCTTTTGTCGCGTTCGCGGTCGCGTATCCGATATCCGCTTCCCTGAGCATCGAAGCATCATTTTCATAGTCGCCGGCACAGATGACTTTCTTTACCGGCCTCCCCTCCCGGGCGAGGATCTCACGAAGCCGCCGTACCGCTCCGCCTTTTCCCGATCCGGGCGGCAGAAGTTCCAGTCCGCAAGGCCAGCTCCGTTCGAATGTCCTGTCCGGAAACTGCTTCCTGGCACGTTCTTTCGCCCGCAGCGTCATCTCTTCCGTCTCAAACACAAAAATCACTTTATGCGGAAGATCCGCTTTATCCGTATCATCTGGACGAACCTTCCATTCCTGATACCGCTTGTCGATGCGGCTCATCCAGCGTTCAAGATCGTGTTCCGTTTCCTGAAATACGTTATTCCAGAAGGCGTCTCCTTCGGCCGTCATCCAGCTTTCCGACCGGTTTCTGAGATCGGTAAACATCAGACTGCATCCACAGGTCCCTGTCATAAAAAGGATCTCTTCCCGGGGCAGGCAGGAAAACACGATCTCCTCGATCAGTACCGGATCTTCATAGCTCGGCGAAACGATCCCTTTCACCTTCTCCCTGTCTTTTTCAGGGATGACCGGCGCCAATAGGGTACTGCCGTTGCCCATAATGAGATAGGTATTGGGGTAGAACTGTCCCTCGAACCGGTTCACATATTTGGGATACCGGCCGGTCGCCAGGGTAAAGAGTCCGCCCTCTTCCTGAAAATGCCGGATCGCGGCGATATTCTCATCCGAGAGCCTGCTTTCCATATCTGTCAGCGTTCCGTCACAGTCGGTACACAGTAAATATCCGTCAAAGATTCCCATCAGAAGATCCGCAGCATCCTTTCCAGTCCCCATTCCCAGAACGCCCATTCATGCGCACCGGGATGCGTCTCAAATGTATGCGGGATACGCGCCTTGTCCCATAACGTATGCAGTTCTTTCGACAATTCCAGGAGAGGATCCTGCTCTCCGCAGGCCAGATACAGCTTCGGAAGAAGCGTCCCGTCCGGAAGCTCCTCTCTTCTTTCCCGTGCCCTGGCTTTCAGGGACAAACGAAAGACATCATTTTCCGCCCGATGATCATCAAATCCGCCGAAGACCAGATCCAGAAACTCCGGCGCACGGAAGAACTGTCCTTGGGCGAAATTATCCTCCAGGCTTCGCTGTGTCAGAAGCGCGCTGGAAAGACCACCCGCGAACCCGAACGTCTCTCCATATTTGATGCCCAGATACAGCGCACCGTATCCGCCCATCGAAAGTCCCGCGATCCCCATGTCTTCCCGTGCTTTCGACACCGGCAGCATTTTCCTTGTCCACGCGGGCAGTTCCTCGGCGAGGAATGCTTCATAGTCATGCTGATGTCCCATGTTTTCCTGTCGTTCTTCGCGAGAAGGAATCGGATGATAAAATCCGTTTCCGCCCGAAGGCATGATAAGCGCCAGCCTCTTTCTGGCCTTGCCCGGTCCGACGTCCGTCTGTAAGTTGCGCTGTCCGAGAAGCCTCATGGCGTTCGTCAGGCTGATCCAGTTGATATAGCCTCCCTGAACGCCGTGCAGGAGATACAGTACGGCGATCTCTTCGCCGTCAAGCATTGCCTCTGCCGGGATGATCGCTTCAAAGGTCACCTGGCGTCCCATCGTTTCGGAGGGAATGTCAAATTTCAGAATAGCCATGCTTCCCCCTCCTCTTCTGGTTGATTCAAAAACTCGAACAGTTCAGGCAGCCGCTCATTCCAGAAATCCCAGTCATGCGCACCGGGGTATTCCTTATAGATGTGGGGAAGCGAGGCCATCTCCAGCATCTCATGGAATTGCCGGTTCTCGGAAAGCAGCGCATCGTCAGTCCCGATCGTCAGATACATTTTCGGAAGTTCGACCAGGCCTCCCATACTGAAAGAAAAGATCGATGCCTGACGGGCCATGAGCACATCATCCAGCGCTTTCAGTGCGTTCGTGCCGTGTCCGACAGGATCAAAGTCCTCATAGGATACCAGATAGGGGGAAAGACCGGCCACCTTTCCGAAGACGTCCGAATACATTAACCCTAAGCGGATCGCCCCGCCTCCGCCCATGCTGATCCCGGCGACATATGTATCCTCTCGCTTTTCGGATAACGGGAAAAGCCGTCTGGTCAAGGGCACGAGCTCCCTTGCCACATACTCCTGATAAAATTCAGCCCGCTCAGGGAAATCCGCCCAGTAAGCGTTATCCCCGTCGGGCATGAAGATGGCGATATCGTTCGCCTCAGCATATTTCAAAAGATTGAGTCGCCGCAGCATATCCGTATGATTCCCGTGATATCCGTGCAGCAGATAAAGACTGCGAAAGCCTTTTTCCGGTACTGCGGTATCCGGCAGGAAAACTTCCATCGTCGTATACCGGTTCAGACAGCCGGAGGCAAAATCCATCTGTACGAGCGACATGTACTACCCTTCTTTCTTTTTTCCGTAACGTACACTTTCATAATCGTGAACGATCCCGCTGACAGCCGCGTATTTCATGCCGGCTTCCTGCGGTGTATCGCTTCGAAGTACCGTCTTGTCGATCACGGTCCTTATTTTTTTCCAGTATTCCCGCCGGATCAGGTTTTCCGGGCTTCGGTCAAAGATCGAAAGCCGCTCCGTCCGGACCTTATCTTTGCCGGCACGCGCGAGATTGACTCGGGTCTCCTCGTAACCGGTACCGACATACTGATAGCTGCTCATGAACCGCCGGATAAACCGATAGATCAAATAGACTACTCCGACGATCAGGCCGATCACCGTTATGACTTCCAGGATCTTCTGCAGAATGACCCAGATAAAAGCCGTTTCGATGCCCTGGCCGATCACCATGCCGATATCCTGCTGGATCTGCTGCGCCTCTTCAGCCTCTTCCTCAATGGTTTCCGGCGTAGGCTCCACCTTCACCAGCGCACGTACGATCTTTCGGATCATCAGCAGAAGCCAGCGGCCTAATATGCTGAGCAGATCACCGAATCCGGCGATATACAGTCCGACCAGCAGCAAAACTCCGAGACCCATATACCCGAAGTACATCTGTGTATTGAATTCGATGACATGTTTGGTGGAGAAATTACTTCCCTTTTCAATGGCTCCCAGTGTCGCCAGAAGGCTCATCCGATGCTGGTAGAAAAGGAACAGAACGATGTAGACAAGGCCCTGTCCCATGAGCAGCATCTCGTATTCGCCGTGTCCGCGGTAAATGGAGATCCCATAGATCACCAGCATGGCAAAGATCGCGGAGAACAGCACGATCATGGACATCTCCTTCTCGCTCTGGCGGGACATCTGCCGAACCAGTCCGTAGACTGTCAGAAGAATGACATACAGCATCCCCAGCGCGGTCAGGATGATATCCGGCGACAGCATCAGCACATAAGCGCCGAAGGCGATATGCGGTAAAAGGAAAAGAAACAGATTCCTCGAGAGCCGGCGGACGATAGTGGATAAAATGGGCATCAGAAGAAAACCGACAGCAAAAAGAATATACATCTGTCGGCCTTCAGCCAGATCATAAGCCGCGTAAAGGATCACCATCCCTCCGATGCAAAACATCAGAAAGACCTTCAGCGCTTCGATCCAGACAGGATATTTGGGCTTCCGGTAAAAATCGATATCCGGCATGCGTTCTTCTTCTGAATATCCGCCCATGAAATGTTCCTTTCCTCAGATTTTATGATAGTAATAATTCTCGATCTTTTCTTCCCGTTCTTTCTCTTCGTCCGGCAGCGCGAAGAAATCCATCGCCCTCACCGGCACGATCATCTGGCAGGCATCGGTATAATCCCGAAGAGAAAGATACGCGTCCAGCATTTGTCTGCTCCGGTCCGGGGAAATAATGACATAAAACTCGTCCGCCTGGCGGTTTTCCTGGATGTTTTCCAGTACTTTCGTCCCCGGTGTGCCGGTCTCGGAAAGATCCAGCCTTGCGAGCAGTTCCAGGATCGCGTCCGTGTGATTCTGACTGGTACCGGCATCAAGGAAGGGTTCTTTATGATCGAGGCTGTCCATTCCATTCGAATAGAAGCTGACCGGAATACCTTCCGTCTCCAGCCGGCTTACCAGCGCGGCGGCGAAGCGCAGTCCTTCCTCATAGGCCGTTTCATCGTAATAGTTGGTGCTTTTGTCGGTCAGAAGGACGATCCGGACCTTCTGATCCAAGGTATATTCATGTGTGTTGACCAGCCACTCGCCCGCCCGGGCGGAGGCGTTGAAATTGATGTCACGAAAGCTGTCTTCCGGCTGATACGGGCGAATGCCCTTGAAGAGGAACGGATCCTCCTGCGTATAGCGTTTCGTCGCGATCTGGCCCATCAGTTTCTCGAAAGGAACAGCGATCTCTGTATCGGTAAGGGAAAGCGGAAAAACCGTGATCGTCGCCTGGTTATCGGTCTTTTTCACAAACTTGCTCGTGATAAAAAGGTCATAGCTTAACAGATCCAGCGAAGGGATCTGATAGACGCCGCGCTTATCCAGTTTGATCTCGCTTTTTCGGGTGATCTGCTGATTGAACAGAATGTTGAAAATATCGCTGCGGAACAGGTTGTCGCTCTTTCCGTTGCGGAAGATCTGAAATTTCAGGTGGACCCACGGGAGCGGAAGCAGCTTGGCGTTCGACATGACCTCGGTCAGGGTCGTCGTCGACCCTTCGAACAGATAATAGTCCGAAAACCTGACCGACGCTTCCAGAGAGCGGTCCCAGAAACGGCGGTAGATCACGCGCTGCAGCCAGAGCACCAGCCCCACAACGATCAGAATGATCAGTATCGGCATTGTTATCTCTTGAAGTTTTCAGTAGGGACTTCGACGGTTTCCAGAATTCCGCTGATGAGATTCTCGATCTGCGTCGAACGGTTGCGGGACGATCCTCTGAGCAGAATACGATGCCCCAGTACCGGCAGCGCCAGATCCTTGATGTCATCCGGCGTCACGAATTCGCGGCCGCGGATCGCGGCGAGCGCCTGCGCCGCCTTTAAGAGCGCCAGATTGCCACGGGGAGAAACACCCAGCTGCACAGCCTCTTCCTGTCTCGTTTTTTCGACGATATCGACACTGTAGCCGGCTACATCCGGATGGATATATACGTCCTTGATAGCTTCCTGCATCTCCAGCAGCTGGTCTTTCGTGATGACCGGCTGGAGATCCGCTGCCGGAACTTCGTTGACAAAACGTTCCAGGATCTTGACTGTCTCCGCCTTTTCCGTGTAGCCCATAGAAAGCTGGATCAGAAAACGGTCAAGCTGGGCTTCCGGAAGCGGGAAGGTTCCCTGGGTTTCCACCGGGTTCTCTGTCGCGATGACGAAGAACGGCTGATCCAGCACATAGGTCACACCGTCCACGGTGATCTGCTTTTCTTCCATGCTCTCCAGCAGGGAAGACTGCGTACGGGGCGTCGCCCGGTTGATTTCATCCGCCAACAGGATGTTCGTGAAAAGCGCTCCCTGACGGAAAACGAATTCCTGTTCCTTCTGGTTGAAGTAGTTGATACCGATCAGATCCGAGGGAAGAAGATCCGGCGTGAACTGGATCCGCTTGAATTTCGTATCGATGGATTTCGCGAGCGACTTGGCCAGCACGGTCTTGCCGGTGCCCGGCACATCCTCCAGAAGCACATGTCCCTTTGCCAGAAGCGCGGCCAGAATCAGATCGATCTTATCTGATTTGCCCACGATGACCTTTTCCATGTTTTCCTTTATCTTTGCGCTTAAGAGCTGAACTTCAGAGATCTGCATAGTATTTCCTCTTCTATTTCTATCTCATGGGGGTTTTGATGTCGACCAGCAGGCCGCCATAGGTGTCGCTGAAGGCGTACCACTGTCCGTCCGCGGGATCCTGATAAACAGAGAGTGAACGCTCCGTGTCGGCTCCTGGGAACTCGATCACGACTTTCTCGACGGAAAGGGTCCTGCCGTAGATCGTGGAGGTCTGCGGCGCATAGACATATTCACGGACAGTGATCGCGAATGGCTGATTCGGCCGGTATCCGTTCTGCGGCGTCGCGCCTTCCAGATAGGCGTTCGCGATATACTGCCACTTGTTGTTCTGCATCATCCGGGCACGAACAAAATCCTTGGTAAAGTTGTTGAACGGCGCCATGCTGCCGGCGGTCGGCGAGTTCATGAGCACTTTCATCATCTCATAACAGGTTTCCGGATTCTGCGGCGTCCAGGTACGGAAGGCCGCGATCATCAGCGGCAGCACCAGATATTTCCCCTCTGCTCCGCCGCGGTTTACCTGTCTCAGTTCATTCGCGTTTTCCGGGAAACGCTGGAAAACATATCGTTTCTGACCAAGGGTCACATTGCGGATGCCTTCGTTCGCCTGGCCGTCGGATGATTTTTTGACGACATTATTCATGAATTGCTGAAACATGAGTGGATACCTCCCATTGATTTCTTATTTTTCAGTATATCATATTCCTGACAGGAAAAAAAGTTTTCAGCTGTCGATCTGCTTCATCGAGAAAAAGCTGGAACCGTGGCCATAGACGCCGTTCACGGTGATGATCGTGAAGAAAGCCTTCGGATCCACACGCTTGATGACCGATTTCAGTACGCCCAGCTGATGCTTGTTGATGACGATATACATCAGCCAATGCTCCTGGCCGGTATAGGCGCCCTGCGCGTCGATAATGGTCACACCGCGGTTCAGCCGTTCCATCAGAGCTTTTGACAGTTCTTCCTTTTTGTCCGTGATGATCAGGATCGCTCTGCGATGGTCGATACCGTCGATGACGAAGGAATTTACTTTGGCGGAGATGAACATGGCGCAGATCGTTAAAACCGCCTGATCAAGGCCGAAGATAAAGGCTGAGGCGAAAACGATGACCGCGTTGATCGCCAGGCCGGCGGTCGCCATATTGACCGAAAAATACTTATTCAGGATCTTGGCGATGATATCCGTCCCGCCTACCGAAGCGCCGCTCCGGTAAATGAGCCCCACGCCGAGACCAAGCAGGACACCGCCGACGACGACCGAAGTCAGCGGACTGGAGAACGGGAGCGAGAGACCTGAAAACAACTGGATAAACAGCGTATAGATCCCCATTCCGATCGCGGAATACAGGATAAACTTTTTATTGATCAGCCAGAGCCCCACCAGAAACATGGGGATGTTGATCAGGATCACCATCAGCGCGATCGACCAGCCGAACTGATAGTGCAGGATCTGCGCGAAACCGGTCACGCCGCCGGCCAGCAATTTTGCCGGCGTATAGAAAAGATTCATACCCAGGGAATAGATCGCGCTTCCCAGGGCGAGTTCTCCAAGCGTTTTTCCGTTGTCCCTGAAGAACTCTTTTGTTGCATCACGCATTCTTTGCGCCTCCCTTATATTCGATACACATCATTGTCAGATCGTCGAACTGCTCCGCCTCCTGAACGAATTCGTTCACCGCCCGCCGCACATGCTTCAGAACGGCTACGCAGTCAGCTTTCTTATCTTCATTCAGCGCGGCAAGCATCCGTTCCATTCCGAACATCTGCCGGTTCGCCTGAGATGCTTCCGGTACACCGTCCGTGTAGAGGAAAATCTGGTCGCCGGGATGAAGCTCCAGCATGTATTCATGATAATACTCGTCATCAAAGCCGCCTACCACAAATCCATGCGGATCCTTGAAGATCTCAAAGGATCCATCCACGCGTTTGATCGCGGGATATTCATGGCCGGCGTTAGCCGCGGTCAGTTTACCGGTGGATATCTCCAGAATACCTACCCAGACCGTCACGAACATGCCTTCCGGATTGTTTGAGCATATCGCTTCATTCGTCTTTCCAAGGATCTGGCCCGGCGTTTTGCCCAGCATGGCGACGCTCTGCAGGATGGTTTTCGTGATCATCATGAGCATGGCCGCCGGGATTCCTTTACCGCTTACATCCGCCATGACCAGGCCCAGATGATCTTCATCCACCAGGAAGAAATCATAGAAATCGCCGCCGACTTCCTTCGCCGGATCCATCGAAGCATAGATATCGAATTCCTTCCGATCCGGGAACGGCGGGAAGATATGCGGCAGCATAGATGCCTGGATCTTCTCGGCCAGTTCCAGTTCGGTGCCGATACGCTCCCGTTCCGCGGTGATCGTCTGGATATCCGAGATATAGTTTTTCATTCGTTCTGTCAAAGATTCAAAGGATTCCGCGAGTGTCTGCGTTTCATCACCGGTCTCCAGATCCCAGTGAAAGTCCAGCTTATCCCCTTCCACCTGATGCACCTGCTCGGTCAGCTGTTTGATGGGGCTGACGATCTGCTTGGATAAATACAGGGAAACCAGGAGAATGACCAGGATGATCGAAACGAGCACGAACAGCATGATCCCGACCGAACGATTGATATAGCTGTTCATCTCCCTGGCGGACTGCTCGGTGACTTCTTCAATTCCGGCTGTCAGCTCTCTGGTCGGCGCTTCCACGACATCCTGCGGAAGCAGGATCACGAAGGACCAGCCTACGGTACTCATTGGCGCGTAAGCGACATACATCGTCTTTCCTTCCACATCGATGAGCTCGACGCCGCTTTCCCCCGCGACAGCTTTTTCAGCTGTTTTCGCGATCTCTTCGCCTTCTGCCTTTCGAAGGTCGTCCCCTTCTTCACCGATCTTCAGGATGCCTGTTTCAAAAGTCGAAAACTGGATCTGCCCCTGCGCGGACAGAATGAAAGCGCTCATATCGGAATCCAGATGGATACCCATGACCATGGATTCCAGATCATCCAGATACATGCCCGCGCCGGAAACACCCTTGAACTGCCCGTCCACATAGATCGGAACGCCGCACATGACCGCCAGCTGTGGCGTATGCGCATCCCGGACCGCCGGAGAAAGGAAAGTTTCTCCCGTTTCCTTGGCGCCGATATACCAGGGTCGCACTGTGGCGTCAAAGGGCATCAGCTTACCATTTTCATCATATTTTTTCGGAGAGATATAATCCGCCTGGACCATAAAACCATTCGCGGAAGCAATATAGTTGGAAGCCATCGCCGGAAAATTCTCATTGAGAGAGACCAGAAGGTCCTGGATATTTCCCAGAAGCATTACCTCTTCCTGGATCACGGGATCGTCCGGCATCGTTTCCGGATCCAGATACAGCGCCTGGATCGAGATGGATCCGTCGTTATCCTTGTCCGGGAGCGGTACAGGTCTCGGTGAGTAATCTTCCGGATTCTCATAGATCTTCTGCGCCGCGAAAGCAGCTGTTTCCACTGCCTGCTCAAACTGGGCAAACAGCGTATCAGCCAGATCCGCCTTATTTGCAGCCAGTATCATCAATGTTTTCTGCGTCAGTTCATCCATGGAGATCGCTGATTTCTCTCCGGTCGTTTTGCCGATTCGTTTACTGTAGGTCAAAGCGGTATCTGAAAGACCTTTCGTCGTCAGGAAAAAAACCGCCGCGACGCAAAAAACCGCGACGATCATGACCATGATCATCGTCAGTGAGATCTTCTTCTGTAAAGACCGGTTTTTTGCCATTTTTCAAGCTCTCCTTCTTCGTTCGCTATCTATATATTATAGCAACAGATGGGGTTCAAAACAATACGCAGATTATGCCAAAAATAAAGCAAAAAATAACACCAAAAAACATGCCGGATTCGGTACAAAAATCGGCATATTTTTCGCTTTTCAAAGCTCCTTTAAAATGCCCGTTTTCCTTGTATTTATGCGGGTTTTATGGTATAATATCAACGGTTAATTATTATTGGTTTTTATATGTAAAAACCTGCCCTGAAAGCACCATCAAAACCGGCTTTTTTTGCAGGGGATTGGAGGAACCATTTTTGAACACAGAACTTAATTTGGAAGGTCTGGATCAGCAGGATCTGGAGGCAAGAGCCATTCTTGAACGGGCGAATGCCGCGGACGCCGAGACTGCCTTAGACGGACAGGAAGGGATCCCGGAAGACTACCATCACGAGAGTGAACAGGTAGAGGCTGATCTGACCGTTACCGGTGAATATACAGCCAGTCAGATCCAGATCCTGGAAGGTCTGGAGGCCGTTCGCCGTCGTCCGGGCATGTATATCGGCAGCACCGCTTCTCCCGGACTTCATCATCTGGTCTATGAGATCGTGGACAACTCCGTGGATGAGGCGCTGGCCGGTTACTGCACCGAGATCAATGTCACCATCAATCCGAATAACTCCATCACCGTTATAGATAACGGACGTGGTATCCCGGTCGATATCCAGCCTCAGAAAGGCATCTCCGGCGTAGAAGTAGTCTATACCGTTCTTCATGCCGGCGGCAAATTCGGCGGTGGGGGATACAAGGTCTCCGGCGGTCTGCACGGTGTCGGCGCATCCGTCGTCAACGCGCTTTCCGTTTCTGTCGTCGTACAGGTACATATCGGCGGGCAGATCCATCAGATCCGTTTCGAGCGCGGCAAGACTGTTGAGCCCCTGAACGTGATCGGCGAGACTGATCATACCGGAACGACCGTTACCTTCCAGCCCGATCCTGAGATCTTCGATGATCTCGTGTATGATTTCGATACGCTCGCGCACCGTCTGCAGGAGACCGCGTTCCTGACCAAAGGTCTTCTCATTACACTGGAAGATCTGCGTGAAGGCATGGAGCAGAAGAAAACCTATCATTATGAAGGCGGTATCCGCGAATTCGTCGCCTACGCGAATGAGAACAAGGATCCCCTGTATGATAAGATCATGTATGCCGAGGGCATGAAGGACGGCGTATATGTAGAGATCGCGCTGCAGCACAATGATTCTTATGCCGATAGCACCTTTACTTTCGTCAACAACGTCCATACCCCGGAAGGTGGTACGCATCTGGCCGGTTTCCGTGCGGCCTATACCCAGATCCTGAACGACTACGGTCTGAAGAATAAGATCCTGAAAGACGATGAGAAACTTTCCGGCGATGACGTCCGTGAAGGTCTTACCTGTGTGCTCTCTGTCAAGTTGAGCGACCCGCAGTTTGAAGGTCAGACCAAGCAGAAACTCGGCAACGCCGAAGCCCGTGGCGCGGTGGCCGCTGTCGTAAAAGACGGTCTCACCTTCTTCCTGGAGCAGAACCCGAATATCGGCAAAGTCATTATCCAGAAAGCGATCCTGGCAGCCCGCGCCCGTGACGCGGCCAGAAAGGCCAAGGAACTGACCCGCCGCAAGACCGCTTTGGATACCACTTCTCTGCCCGGTAAGCTGGCTGACTGTTCCGACCGTGATCCCAAAAACTGTGAGATCTATCTGGTAGAGGGAGATTCCGCCGGCGGTTCCGCCAAGAATGCCCGTACCCGTAAAACACAGGCGATCCTGCCTCTTCGAGGTAAGATTCTGAACGTGGAAAAGGCAAGACTGGACCGTATCCTGGGCAATGAAGAGATCCGTTCCATGATCACCGCTTTCGGTACCGGTATCCACGAGGATTTTGATATCGAAAAACTTCGCTACCACAAGATCATTATCATGTCCGATGCTGATGTGGACGGCGCGCATATCCGTACACTGATGCTGACCTTCTTCTATCGTTTCATGCCACAGCTGATCGAGCAGGGCCATGTGTATATCGCCCAGCCGCCGCTGTATCGCGTGGAAAAAGGCAAGAAAGAAGTCTACTACGCCTATTCCGATCAGGAACTCGAGCAGATCAAAGTAAAGATCGGCGTAAAGGACGACGATAAATCCGTCGAGATCCAGCGTTACAAAGGTCTTGGCGAGATGGACGCCAGCCAGCTCTGGGAGACCACCATGGATCCCGCCAACCGTATCCTCCTGCAGGTCCAGATGGAAGACGCGGCCGCCGCGGACAAGATCTTCACGATCCTCATGGGCGATAAGGTCGAACCGCGCCGCGAGTTTATCGAGACACACGCCAAGTACGCGACGAACATCGATACTTACGGTTAAATAACTTCGAAAGGATAAACCCAAATGGCTGATAACAATACACCTAACATTCCTGAAGGCGAGATCCTGGACGAAGAACTGAACGGGGTAGGTCTTCCGGCCAATCCGCAGCATGACCGTATCGAGGCCGTAAACCTTGAAAAGCTCATGCGCGAAAGCTATATCGACTATGCCATGAGCGTTATCGTGACCCGTGCGCTCCCGGATGTCCGGGATGGTCTGAAACCGGTTCAGCGCCGTATCCTCTACGCCATGAGCGAACTGCACCTGGATCCCTCCAGCTCCTATCGTAAATCCGCCCGTATCGTAGGCGATACGATGGGTAAATACCATCCTCACGGTGATTCTTCCATCTATGAAGCGATGGTCCATATGGCCCAGGATTTCAACATGCGCTATATGCTGGTCGACGGTCACGGCAACTTCGGTTCCGTAGACGGTGACGGCGCTGCCGCCATGCGTTATACCGAGGCCCGCTTCTCGAAGATCGCCATGGAAATGATGGCCGATATCGGTAAAGATACGGTCAACTTCGCGGACAACTTCGATGCTTCTCTGAAAGAACCGGAAGTCCTTCCGGCCCGTTTCCCGAACCTTCTGGTCAACGGTACCGGTGGTATCGCCGTCGGTATGGCGACCAGCATTCCTCCCCACAACCTGGGCGAAGTCATCGACGCCGTCGTCAAGATCATCGACAATCATGTGCTCGAGGATCGTGATACCGAGATCGATGAACTGATCAAGATCGTCAAGGGTCCCGACTTCCCCACCGGCGCTACCATCTATGGTACCCGCGATATCGAGCAGGCATATCGTACCGGCCGCGGCCGTGCGGTCGTCCGCGCGAACATGGAAGTCGAGGAGCTTCCGAACAACCGTCACCGGATCGTAGTGACCGAGATCCCTTACCAGGTCAACAAGGCCAAGCTGGTCGAGCGTATCGCGGATCTTGTCAAGGATAAACGGCTCGAAGGCATCTCCGACCTGCGCGACGAGTCCGACCGGACCGGTATGCGGATCGTCATCGATCTGAAGCGCGAAGCCAATCCGCGCGTCATGATGAACCAGCTCTACAAGAACACGCCTCTGCAGAACAATACCAGCTTCAATATGCTGGCCATCGTCGACGGTCAGCCGAAGGTGCTGAACCTCAAGCAGATCCTGACCCATTACCTGGATCACCAGAAGGAAGTCGTCACCCGCCGCACCCGGTATGACCTCGGCAAAGCGCAGGCCCGGGCACATATTCTGGAAGGTCTGCTCATGGCACTCGATCATATCGACGAGATCATCAATATCATCCGCGCGAGCAACAGCGTCGATGAAGCGAAATCCTCGCTGATCATCCGCTTCGGTTTCGATGATGTACAGGCTCAGGCCATCGTGGACATGCGTCTGCGCGCGCTGACCGGTCTGGAAAGAAGCAAACTGCAGGGCGAGTACGATGAACTCGAATCGAAGATCGCTGAGTATATGGCGATCCTCTCCAACGAGAACATCCTCTACGGTGTCATCAAGGAAGAGCTTCTCATCATCAAGACCAAGTACGGCGATCCCCGCCGCACCTATATCACTCACGAGGAAGGCGAGATCAATCTCGAAGACCTCATCAAGGATGAACAGTGTGTCGTCACCCTCACGAATCTCGGCTATGTCAAGCGTACGTCCCTGGATATGTACCGCAGCCAGAACCGTGGCGGCAAGGGCATCAAAGGCGTTGAGACCCGCAAGGATGACTACGTCCAGGATCTGTTCGTCTGCTCTTCTCATGACTATCTGCTCTTCTTCACGACCAAGGGCCGCGTCTATCGTATGAGAGCCTTTGAGATCCCGGAGGCCGGCCGTACCGCCAAGGGTACCGCCATCGTCAATCTCCTTCAGCTAAGTGGCGATGAGCAGGTCTGTGCCGGCATCAAGCTCAAGGACAGCACTGCGGAAGACGGCTATCTCATCATGGCGACCCGTCAGGGTATCGTGAAGAAGACCGCGCTTTCCGAATATAACAACATTCGTACCAACGGTCTGAACGCGATCGCCCTGCAGGAAGATGACCGACTGATCAGCGTCAAGCGTACCAGCGGCAGAGATGATATCTTCCTGGCCAGTGACGCCGGACAGATGATCCGTTTCGTTGAGACCGATGTACGTCCGACCGGCCGTTCCACGATGGGTGTGAAGGGTATCAACCTGTCGAACGGCAGCTCGCTGATCGCGATGGGACTCGCCTCCGAAGGTGACGCGATCCTGGTCATCAGCGAAAACGGTATCGGCAAGCGTACGTCTCTGAATGAGTTCAGTGTACAGCGCCGCGGCGGCAAGGGCGTCCTCTGCACTAAGGTCACGGAAAAGACCGGCGGTCTGGTCACTTTCCGGATCGTTTCCCCGGATCAGGATCTTCTGATCATCACTTCCGCGGGCATCATCATCCGCACACCGGTCGACAGCATCAGCCAGATCGGCCGCGTCACGCAGGGCGTCAAACTGATCTCACTCGCTGAAGATGTTCATATTGTCAGTGTGGCTCTTGCCCAGCAAGAAGAACCTTCAGGTTCAGAATCAGAAGAAGAATAAGAACTAAACTATAATAAAAGGCGCCTATCTAGCGCCCCAATGCTCGGCAGATGCTTCGGCAAACTGCATTGGGACACCTGATAGGCGCTTTTTTGTCTTTTTTTGTCTTTTTATTTTTCTCTCGGACTGATTTGGATTTTTCCGTTCACCACTTCAAGCTTGACTTTGTTGCCCGAGGCTCCGATTTCTTCTAACATAGTAGAAGGAATCTGCAGACGGCCTGCGCGATCCAGTACCGCGAATTCTTCCTGAACGGTATCTTCTGCTTCGTCCAGGGATCCGATCCCGTCCAGGCGTTCCCGATAATTGGGACGAAGGATCATCTCACTGGAAGTCTTGCCGTCCCGGATCGCTACGACCCGGTTTACTTTTTTCGCCAGATGGCGGTCATGTGTAACGATCACGATCGTCAGGCCCAGCTGTTCATTCAGTTTCCGGAACAGATCCAGAATATAATCGGATGTCTTCATATCCACGCTGCCGGTCGGCTCATCGGCCAGCAACAGTTTGGGTTTATTGGCCAGCGCGATCGCGATGGCCACCCGCTGCTGTTCACCACCGGAGAGCATAGAGAGCTTGTTTTTCGCGCGGTGACTCATGCCCACCATCTCCAGAAGCTCAGCCGCACGTTCTTTCTGCTGTTTGATCGTGCCGAACATCATGGGCATCCGTACATTCTCGATCGCGGTCAGATACGGGACCAGGTTGCGCGCGTTGTTCTGCCAGACGAAACCCACGACGTCCCGCTTATAGGCGACCAGCTCCGCTTCGGACAGTTTGAAAAGATCCAGTCCGTTCACGATCAGACGGCCGGCCGACGGTCGGTCCAGCCCGCCGATCATATTCAGGAAAGTGGATTTGCCCGATCCGGAATTGCCGATGATCGCCATCAGTTCACCGTCTTCCACGGTCAATTCCAGCCCCTGCAGGGCCAATACTTCGGTATCGATGGTCTTATAGATCTTGACGAGGTTTTCACATTCGATCATGTTGCCAGCCCTCCCCTGTTAATGATCTGACCATCTTCCAGCTCATACAGCGCGTCGCCGATATCCATCAGACCGGTATCATGGGTAGTCATAATGACGCTGACACCCTCTTCTGCGCAGAGATCCTTGAAGATCTTCACGACCTGAAGACCGGTATTCGTATCCAGTTCGGCTGTCGGTTCATCGGCAAAGAGGACCTTCGGCTGCGCGGCCACCGCCCGCGCGATGGCAACACGCTGCTGTTCACCGCCGGACATTTCCTGCGGCATATGGGTCATACGGTTTGCGAGACCTACCATGTGCAGGCACTCCTCCGCCCGTTTTTTCCAGTCGCCCTCATACCTTGCCAGACGAAGCGCAAATTCGACATTTTCATAGGCGGTCATCATGGGGATCAGGGCTACGGACTGGTACACATATCCTACCTGTTTGCGCCGCAGTTTATCCCTGCCGCTGTCTGAAAGCGCCGTCACTTCGGTCTCACCGATATAGACCTTCCCTTTCGTAGGGACGTCCAGCGCCGACAGGATATTCAGAAGCGTCGTTTTCCCGGATCCTGAACGACCTTTGAGGATCGTGAGTTTTCCTGTGGGGATCGTCAGATTGATATCCTTCAGCGCCCAGAAGGTGTCTCCGCCCACGGGAAAGCCTCGATGGACATCGATTGCTTTGATCATGTATTCCATGCCCCTAATCCTCCCCGAGTTTCAGCGCCTGGGCGATCTTGATGCTCTTGATGATCCGCCCAAGGATCAGCATACAAACGATCATCACAACGATGACCACTGCGTAAAGTTTCATTTCATCCGAGACCGCGCTGGTCACCTCGAGCGGGATCAGCTGGTCCGTGCTGGAGTATGCCATCTGGATCATCGGGACGTAGAGTCTGCCGGCCAGACGTCCGACCAGCGCGCCGACCACCATCGAAAGGACCGAGAGGAAGACCTGCTCATTGATCAGCATGCCCAGGATCTCCCGCATCGTCATACCCATGGCACGGAAGATACCGAACTGCAGCTGGCGGGAACGGATCGAAAGGATCCAGTAGATCAAAAAGCCCACGGAACAAAGGGCCAGTACGACGATAAATCCTACTGTCAGGATACCGTTCGTAGCCTGGAAGACCGGATCATTCTTGAGCGCGATCAGCTGCGCGTTCGTATCGTAAAAGTAAGTGAAAGCCGTACCGGTGGAAGTGGCGAAATCATAGATATACTGAGATGAGTCCGTCTCGTTTTTCATCCAGACCTGATAAGGCTGCATTCCCCACTTGCTCTGCAGATAATTCAGATTCGCGATAATAAAGTAGGATTCACCGGTCTGTGTCGCTTCCGGCGGGATCATCGTCGGGAAATAATCCACAAATCCGTAGATCGTACCGCGGATCACATTCTTGTTCGTTGTTTTGTAGGTCATATGATCGCCCAGCTTCAGTCCCAGAAGATCACGGAAACTGGTCGAGACCAGAAGACCCTCCGGATCCTGGCTCATAGCGTTCAGGAAGTTGTACCAGTGCGAATCCAGCAGTCCGTCCTTGAAATAGGCTGTCTCGCCAAAGGTTTTCGTCTCGATCCCCATGAGGGTCACATCTTTGAGGTTCTTTGTTCCGACGCTGGTCGAGATGCTGCGGTTGATATAGACCTTGGTGAAGGATGCCGCTCCGTCGATCTCTTCATACCGATGATAATCCGGTTCGACATAGATCGTCTCGATATTGCCTTCCGCGTCGGCATATTGCCGTCCCTTCCACTTTTCCTGGAAAATGATATCCGCACCGGAGGAATACCGGATCTTTTCTTCCGCGTTCGCGTTGATCGTACGGGCCGTTTCCGCGCTGAAGATACCCAGCGCCAGCGTCAGGACCAAGAAGATCATAATGAAGTTCTGATTGCCTTTCGTCCGGAGCATGCGAAGGAACGACGCGTACAGACCGGGAGACCAGTGTTTTTTGAACAGACTGAAGATCGCCCGGATGATCCACGGGAAAATGCGCACAAAGAGCAAGGCGCATCCGAGCATGAACATGGAGCTGCACATATACAGCAGCGGATCCAGCGAGGCGCCCCCTTCCAGCTGCTGCGAGAGGTAGGCTGACTGCTGATGATAACTGTACAGTCCGTAAAGGGATACCGCCAGCAGGATCAGATCCAGAAACAGTTTCTGCCAGATAGGTTTATCTGATTTATGCTTGGCCCTCTTGTAATCGACGATACTCACGCGGCTGTGCCGAATGGCAGGCAGGATCATCGCCAGCATGCCGAACAAGGCGGCTCCCAGAGAAAATCCCCAGACCGGAAGCGCAAAACGTACCGAAAGCGACCGACGCTGAATGAATTCCAGAAACGCATTCGAGGAACCAATGATCTGACAGATCAGATAACCCAGCGGGATACCGGCCAGCAGTGAAAAGATCGCGATGATCAGACTTTGCAGGATATAGATCGTCATGATCTGCTTTCGGGAAGCTCCGCGGCTCTTGATCATAGCGATCTCGTTCTGATCCATCCCGAGCATCTGACCTGAAACCATGATAATAAAGGCCATGAGCAGCAAAAAGACCGGTACCTGCAGAACGATCAGCGTGACATTGAGCCGTTTCGCGCTTTCACCGTACGCGTTAAGGATATTCTCATAACGCGCGTTCATCGCGTTTGGGAAGATCTCATTCATCCGTTCACGGTACTTTTCTGTCTCTTCCAGCAAACGATCGACATCCGTGCCGCGGATCTGTGTATAATCGATCAGCACATACAACGTCTCGTTGAATTGCTGTCTGGAAGCTTCATCTTTGATCCACAGATCATAAAATGCCTGCGGTTCAACATACAGATAGTTTGAAGCCTGGTTAGGATTATAGATCCAGAACGGATCCGTATCGCTGCCCGGTTCGAAGACACCTGTGATCCGAACCTTATAGGGTTTTTTGTTCTCATCGAGGATCTTCTCGAAAAGGATCTCCTCGCCGATATACAGATTACAGCTCATGAGCGTCTTCTGGCTTACGATGGCTTCCATCGTATTGTCGCTCGCTTCTTTCGACGGCATTTCACCGCTGATCAGTTTGATATGATCCTGATAGCCGCTGATGGCGTCGACCCTCGTTCCAAAGGTATTGTTCGGCCCTCCCACCTGATGGGTCGATCGGATATCCGACTTGAAGTATTCTTTGATCTGATAAATGACCTCGATGGGCATGCCATCCGCCATATCATCCGACAATTCTTCGAGCTGAGCCAGATTGCCAAACTTGGCCGGGGTCGTCAGTGAATAATTCCCTCTTAGTTCGATGATCCCGGGATAATATCCGGATGATTCCATCTCGCTCTGCAGATTTCGCTGCAGCATACGCTGCAGTACAGCGTCTGAATACATCGGGGAACAGGCGGCGATACTGATCAGCAGAATATTGCCGATCAGAAGACTGACGGCCATCCAGATATTGTTCAGCAGTTTATTCTTTACGTAGGATAACATACTCTATCACCTGCCTTACTCGATGACCAGGGTCTGGCCTTCTTCCAGTCCCTCCGTGATCCAGACTGTGCTGGCATTCTGTCCGCCCACCTTGACATAGGTCTTGCTGACGGAAGAACTTCCCTGCAGTACAAGAACATAGTACTGATTACCCTCTTTTTTCAACGCCTTACTATCGATCAGCAGGACGTCGGTCTTTTTCAGGATCGTTCCGCTGATCCTCACCGCGCCGATCAGGTCTTCATCACCAAGTTCCTGATCGATCTCGATCCAGACCTCATCCTCCTCCGCGCCTGTGACCGCGGCACAGCTGACCACCGTCCCGGTGAATTCCTTCTTGGTCCGCTGGTCAATGACATTCACATGGCTCATATATGGAACATTGCCGTAAATATTCGAATTGGTGAAGCTGATGGCGCGTGTCGCGATCTCCGCAACGACCACCACCGGTTCCCACGTTTCCACATTATCTCCTGATCGGAAATATCTGGATGTATACATCACGATCCCATCGAAAGGAGCGACCAGGGAGTTTTCATTCTTTCTCTGTCTCAACCGATCCAGGGCCTCCTGGGCGACAGTGATCCGGTACCATCCGGACGCGTTTACTTCATTATACTGAGCCCTCAGCTGCTCCAGTTCAGCAGCCGCGATCTCGTAGTCTGTTCCTTCCAGTCCCGCCAGCGACGCCTGCTTGGCGGAGATTCTCGATTCATAGGAGGACTGCTGGGAACTGAGTGAAGCTCTGGCCTCGGTCACAGCGAGCTCTCTCTCGAGAATATCCGCTTCGCTGACGCCTGTTTCAAAGGTCGCCAGGACCTGTCCCTTCTTCACGATCTCTTCCCGGTCAACGAGAAGCTCGTCATAATGATCACTACTGTATTGCCAGTACATGAACTCCGCGTGACGGTAGGTCATTTTAGAATCGATCTGGAAGTCGATCTGAAAATCGCCGCGCGTAACTTTTGTTGTACGATACTCGTTCTGCGCGATGGTGCCGGGATCCATATATTCACTCCGGATATCTCCCGAAGAGCTGCTGCTGCATCCGGATAGCAGCAGGCAAATGATCAGAAAGAGGAGAAATACTTTAATCCGCGTCATACAGCATATCTCCTTCCTTCAAACCTTCCAGGACTTCGTAATAAGTCGTTGTCTCTAAGCCGAGCGTAATGTATGTCTTGGTTCGCTGGCCATCCTGGTCGAGATATACGTAGGCGCCATATTCATCGGAAGAGACACAGCCCCTTGGTACCACCAGCGTGTTCGCCTTATATCCGCGGTAGAGCCGCACCGTGCCGGTCATCCCATAGGTGATATGATGCTGTGTTCCGTCTTCATCGCCGGGAAATTCAAACCATGTCGGCAGACTTTCCCCGTTCATGGTCTTCTTGATATATTCATCATTTTCATAGGGAACATAATCGACATCCAGGGTCTGACCGTCGATCTGAACATCGATTTTTGTAAAGCTCTGCATGGAACTGTTGTTGAACGCAGGTCCCTTCAGACGAAGTTTGGACTCATCCGCCAGAATGATCAGCGTTTCGTATTCTCCGGCGTATTGCCCCTGATAGAAGCACACCTGTACGATCCGGCCGGCAAAAGGCGCTTTCAGTTCATTCTGTCCGAGTTTCGCTTCCATCAGTTCGATCTCGGTACCTATCTGTGAAAGTGTCTGCCAGTGGTCTTCTTCCGCCTGGGAGAGAGAAAGCTGCGCCTGCCTGAGTTCGATATCACTCATCTCGATCTCATGCGCCGCGCTTTCGATATTCTTCTGTTCTGTCTCGATCAGTTTTTCTGCTGCCGCCAGCGCTTCTTCCAGCGCTTTGATCTGTGCGGCCGCCTGCTCAGCCGCGGCCTGATCGGCCGCTTCCCGTGTTTCTTTTTCTTTCGCGACCAGTTCCTTCTGTACCGCTAGCAATTCCAGCCCGTTTTCCTGTTCCAGCACAGCCTTCTGATGATCCGCTTCTGCTAAAGCTAAGTTTTCTTTTGCCTCCGCCAACGCGGTCTTTGCCGCTTCTTCCCGCTCTTCAGCGGAAGTGACCGCAGCATTGGCGGCATCCAGTTCATTTTTCGCTTTTTCGAAAGCGGCTTCTTTCTTTTTCAGTTCTTCCTTCAGCTTGCTTTCTTCATCATTCTCAGTTCCCGGTTCCGTGCCGGGTTCAGAACTCGTTTCATCCGTCGGTTCACTGGATCCTTCACCGCTGTTCTCCGGGATTTGGCTGTCCTCCGGGGTCTGACTGTTTTCCGGTTGTTCACTGTCTTCCGGTGGCTGACTGTCTTCTGGCGGCTGGCTGTCTGCCGGCTGATGGTTCGCGATCCAATTGTCATAATCGGTTTTCGCCTTTTCCAGCTCTTCCTCAGCCTTTGTGAGAGCAGCTTCTTTCACCGGAACATCCGCTTTGGCTGCGGCCAGCGCTTCTTCCGACGCGGTCAGTTCGCTTTCTGCCGCGGTCAGCGTGTTCTTTGTGGCGGTGACAGCCGCTTCACTCGTTTTGACTGCCGCGTCATAAGCGGCTTCCTGATCCGCGATACTTTTTTCGATCTCAGCACTTTCCGCCGCTGCTTCCGCTGCTTTGGCCTGCCGTTCACTTTCGGCTTTCCTGGCTTCCGCCAATACGCTTTCCGCCGCGGTTTTGTTTTCTTCCGCCTTTTTCAGGTTCTCTTCCGATTTTTTCTTGTCTTCCGCTGCTTTCGCCTGACGGTTGGAAGCCGCTTTCACCGCGTATTCTCCCGCCACCTCATCGTAGTAGTACTGGGAGGAAAGTGCGCTGTACTGCGCCCGTTTGGACTCGATCCCATCTTCCAGGGTCTTCTGATCCAGTACCATCAAAAGCTGGCCTTCTTCCACCAGATCCCCTACGCCGACCAAAACACTTTTGATCGTTCCGCCCATGGAAAGATAGAGCTTCTGTGAAACCGGGACCGCCATAACATCCAGGTATTCCGCGGACAGCAGCTCTCTCATTTCCACCTTGATGGTGCCGGCCTGTGTCGTCGTAGGTTCTTTCAGCACAGGCACCGTACTGCCTTGCTCTCCATCTCCCGTTTCGATGCATCCCGTGAGTAAAGAGAGCAGCATCAGGGCTGACAGACAAAGGCATAGGATCTTTTGTATCCTGCTTTTCATGTTTCTCCTTTACTCATTTCAGGATCACGGAATCCCCTTCGGAAAGGCCCTCAAGGATCTCCGTGAGTTTATCATTGGAAATGCCGATCGTCACCGGCTGTATCTGTCTCAGACCTTCTTCATCAACAATATATACGACTGTCTGGCCTCCCAGATCCTGGATCGCGCTGGTCACGACGCACAAAGCACCTTGCTTCTCCGCTGTCGTGATCCTTACGATGCCTGTATCACCCTGGGAAAGCTCCGGATCGGGCATTTCCATTTGGAAATATAGCTTGCCTTCTTTGACATTCGTGACATCCAGCTCGCTGGCTGCTCTGGCGATCACGGGATACGTCTGGTCATTGCAGACCAGCATATACTCCTCTCCGGTCCGGATCAGATCGCTGTTGCCGGAGTAGACCTCAAAAAGTGCCGCTTCCATGTTCGTGACGATGACCACTGTCCGGTTCTTCACCGATCTTTCACCGTCTTCAAAGCTGTAGATCGAAGTTACGTTCCCTTCGATCGAAGCATAGATCTGACGTTTCGCTTTTTGTTTTTCAAGTTCTTCCAGCCTCAGGCTCGCAACTTCATATTCACTGTACAGGAGCGATTGCCTGGCGCCGTACTGGCTGTTGACAGAACTGACCCTGTCTGACGCTGATCCGTGCGAGGCATTCCATTCATCCTGCATCTGCGCCGCTTCCAGTTCAAGATCCCAGGAAGCAGAGAGGTGATACAGTTCAAGACTGATGCTGTCCATATCATTCTTCTGCTGCCGGATCTCATCCTCAAACGAAGATACATCCAGTTCCATCAGCAGGTCTCCGGGCATGACATGATCTCCCAGCGATACATAGACATGCGAAATCGTCTCCCCGCCCACCGGAAAACTCAGTCTTTCTTCCTCGGAGGGGATATAGGTGCAGCGGATATTGCTGCCGACTTCGATATCGGACCGGAATACCGGCGTCAGGACATACTCATCCACCTGTCCTTCGGCCAGGACCGGCGCGGTGGGCAGTTCTTCCTCCTTCGGGAGGATGCCGCAGCCGGTCAGGGAAAGCGCGATGATCATGATCAGAACGAGCCATCTGACTGATCTCTTTCCCAGCGGATGCTGATTGGTCATTTTCATATATATTGCCTCGCTGAACGCGTTTTTTCTGCGCAAAAAAAGAATACCCCAGAATAAGGATATTGTATCACTTTTCCAAGGTATTTTCCACTATTTCTTATAGTGCTGTCCGGCCTTCCAGAGCACGGGTCAGCGTCACTTCATCGACGTATTCCAGATCACCGCCTACCGGAACACCATTCGCGATACGCGTTACCTTAATGCCGAGAGGCTTAATAAGTCTTGATAAATACATGGCTGTCGTCTCACCCTCTACGGTAGGGTTCGTGGCGATGATGACTTCCTTTACTTTATCATCAGAAAGACGCAGCATCAGCTCCCGCATTCTCAGATCATCCGGTCCTACGCCTCCCAGCGGAGAGATGACCCCCTGCAGGATATGATAGACCCCTTTATACTGGCGGGTGCGTTCATAGGCCGCTTTATCACGATCCTCCTCCACAACCATGATCGTGGAATGATCACGCGCGGGATCCGCGCAGATCGCACATAGTTCACCGTCCGAAAGGCCACAGCACCTACTGCAGTACCGGACCTTTTCCCTTGCTTCGATGATCGCGTCCGCCAGAGCTCTGGTCTGCTCCTTAGGCATCCGGATCATATGAAGCGCCAGGCGCTGCGCGCTTTTTCTGCCAATACCGGGAAGTCTTGAAAGCTCCCCGATCAGATTCATGACCGGGCTGGAAAACTCATCCATCAGAACATCCCCGGGATCCGCATACCACCGCCCAGACCGGATCCGCCGCCCAGTTTCTGTTCGGAGTATTCATCGACCTTCTTCAGGGCTTCATTGGTCGCGGTAAGGATCAGGTCCTGCAGCATCTCGATATCATCCGGATCCACCGCTTCAGGCTGAAGCTCGACCTTTGTGACCTGTTTCTGACCGGTAACCGTGATCTTCACCACTCCCCCGCCGGAAGTGCCTTCAAATTCCATGGTTTCCAGTTCTTTCTGCGCTTCTTCCATCTGTCTCTGAAGACGCTGAGCCTGTTTCATGATATTCTGCATGTTTCCGGGCATTCCCTGGAATCCGCCTCCGCGTTTTGCCATTTCTTTTTCTCCTTGATCTGTTTTATTTGAAATTAACGTCACCATGAATATGACGAGTAAACTCTTCTTTTCCCCAACTCATGCCTGAGGGCTGATCGGATTTCATCACCCGCAGCATATAGGGCGTGCCTGTTTTTTCCAGAATAAACGAGGCGATCTCTTCTTTATGCGCTTCGATCTGATTGTAGTAAACGGGCATGTTGGCTGTAAGGATCAGTTCAGCCGGTCCGTCGCCCGCTTTCATCTGAGAATGCTTCAGTGCCATCAGATTCGGGCTGCGGCGAAGCAGCTCATCCTGTAATCTGGGCCAGGCATCGACAAATTTCTGCACATCCGCATTTCCGGAAGCCTGCCTGCTGCCGGAAACCGGCTGAGCCATCTGGTGAGGAGCTGCCTTTGTCATAGTGGCTGGCTTCTCTGCCGGCTTCACCCCCGGCACCGCCGCCGGCTTTGCCGGTATGGCCTTCTGCATCGGTCTGGCACTAAAGCTCATGGCCGGAGCTGTTTCTTCCTGATAGGTCCCGGATCCCAGCCGTATGACCGCCACTTCGATCAAAATCCGCCGGCTGCTGGCTGTTTTCAGCTGCATCTCCAGCCTGGCCAGCTGCTCGATCCATCCGGCTATCTGGTTTCTTCCTGTCTGACCTGCCTGATCGGCAAGTCTCTCCATAGAATCCGCCGGAACACTGAGCGCACTTCCTGCCTGTCTTGTTCCGAGCACTTTCATGACCAGAAGATTTCTGAGATATCCGTTCCATCCGGTCACGAACTGCAGCGCATCACGCCCGGTATCGAACACTTCCGCGACGCCGTCCAGAAGTGCCGCAACATCCTGATGTATCAGCGCGTCCGTCATCTTCGTAAAGATCCGGTCATCTACCGCGCCAAGCACTTCTTCTACATCGGCCAGCGTGATCGTCCGATCGATATAATAGGCATGACATTGATCCAGGATGCTCAGCGCGTCACGCATACCGCCGTCCGCGATCGTCGCGATATAGGCAAGCGCCGCGTCGTCGGCCTCGATCGATTCCGCCTGAGCGACCCTGCGAAGCTGCATCGTGATCTCTTCCCCTGTGATCCTTCTGAAATCATATCGCTGGCATCGGGAAACGATGGTAGGCAGGACTTTCTGCGGATCTGTCGTCGCCAGGATGAAGATCGCGTGCTCCGGGGGCTCTTCCAAAGTCTTCAGCAGTGCGTTGAAGGCCGCTGTCGAAAGCATATGGACTTCGTCAATAATATAGACTTTATAGCGTCCCTGTGAAGGGGTGTACTGTACTTCTTCTCGCAGATCACGGATATTATCCACACCGTTGTTCGACGCGGCATCGATCTCGATGACATTGAAACCGCTTTCCGCTTCCCTGCAAAGTTCACACTCATTACAGGGATTTCCATTTACAGGATGAAGACAGTTGACCGCGCGGGCAAATACCTTGGCCGTGGAAGTTTTACCGGTCCCACGCGTTCCACAGAAGAGATAAGCATGTCCGATCTGGCCGTATTTGACCTGATTCTGCAGAGCCGTTACCACTGCCCGCTGCCCGACGATCTCATCGAAGTTCTTCGGACGATGTTTCCGATAGAGTGCCAGATAAGCCATACTTCCCTCCGATCAGTTTATTTATAGAACTCCGGATAGACACCTACCCGGCAAGTCATATCACATAGAAAGGTTTTCTTAGTGCTGCTTCCTTCCGGACCTGACACGATTCGAAATTTCCTATTGTATGGTGCCGAATAGGGCTACCCGGAGCATAATAAGTATAGACTTTTTAGATTCGCTTGTCAAGAAGTTCGATAAATGAAAATGGTGGCTTCTGCGTGGTTTCGTGAACGATTCCGCAGGGCAAAGCCCGAGGACCAGTGAACGAAACTATGGCAGAAGCCACCGATCTTATTAATTGAAACTCTCTTAACCTTTCAGAGAACCGACCATAACACCCTTGACGAAGTACTTCTGCGCGAAGGGGTAGGCAAGCATCATGGGAAGGGTGGAGAAAACGATCATCGTATACTTCAGCTGATCAGCTGACAGAAGCTGAAGTTCCAGCTGCTGCTGACCGTCGCCGGTGCCGCCGCCCTTCATACTTTCTGTAGCAAGCTTTTCTGCAAGTACCAGTTTACGACGAAGATATAGCTGCAGTGGCTGCAGACTTTGGTCGATCAGGTAAATGGAAGCTGCGTACCAGGAGTTCCACTGCGCGACCAGCGTATAGATCGCGATAACGGCCATGATCGGCTTGGACGTAGGAATATATACGTTCAGGAGAATCTGGTAGTTATTCGCGCCGTCGATCCTGGCGGATTCACGAAGGTCTTCAGGGATCGTCGCGAAGTAAGTACGTACGAGGATGATGTACCACATACTGACGACACCAGGTACCAGGATAGCCCATCTCGTATTGTACATACCCAGCTTGGACATAACGATGAACTGAGGGATCAGACCGCCGCTGAAGTACATCGGGATCAGGATGAAGAAGACCCAGACTTTCTTCGCGAACAGATAGGGGGAAGTCAGCGGATAGGCCGCCATAGCGGAGGTGATCAGCATACCGACCACACAGACCGAAGCGTAGATCAGCGTATTCCCGTAAGTGACCCACATCTGGTTATCTTTGAACAGCTGCGTATAGGAGCCGGTATAGAAGCCTTTGGGGATCAGGAAGACATCCAGGGTACGAGCCGCGATCGGACGGCTGAAGGAAATGATGATGACGTACCACACAGGGTACAGACAGATCAGAGCCAGGAGAGCCAGAATAATATAGATAATGACTGTGGCTGTCATGGATCCGTTTTTGATTTTGTTAGGATTCTTTGCCATGATTTCTTCCTCCTTCCTTAGAACAGACCGGCACCGGTCAGCTTATCGGAGATCGTGTTGGTAATGATGACCAACAGGAAGTTGATGACAGACTGGATCAAACCGACAGCGGTAGTGAAACTGAAGCTCTTACCGGCAGATTCTGTCAACTGACGGTAGATGTAGGTACCGATAACATCAGCCTTTGAGTAGGTCGCGGGAACATACATCAGAAGGATGAAGTCGGTATTCGCGTTCAGCAGGGAACCGACTGCCATAATCAGCATGATGGCGATGGTCGGAACGATACTCGGGATCGTGATGTGGATCGCCTGCTGGAAACGGTTCGCGCCGTCCAGACGAGCTGATTCATACATGGAAGTATCGATGGACGTGATAACGGAGATATACAGAATGGAGTTAAATCCGAATCCTTTCCATATATTGGATAGGACATATATCTCCGGGAAGACGTCTGGCATGTTCCTCCAGGCTTTCGCCTCGCCGCCCAGGGCGACGATCAGTTTGTTGATCAGACCATTGGGGTTCAGGAAGGAAATCAACATACCGCACATAACAACCATCGAAATGAAGTACGGCAGATAGGATGCAGTCTGGATGAACTTCTTGTATCCCATGATATTGACTTCGTTCAGAAGGAGGGCGAATACGATCGGTACCCAGAAACCCCAAACCAGGTTCAGGAAACTCAGCCAGATGGTGTTGACCATCAGACGTTTGAAGAAAGGTCCCTGATAAAAGTCGATAAAGTGCTTAAATCCGACCCATTTGATATTTCTTCCGAAGAAACTGGAACCCGGCATATAATCCTGGAACGCGATCACGTAGCCGAAAAGCGGGGCATAGCAGTAGATCGCGATAACCACGAATGCAGGGATAAACAGGGAATATAACTCGATGTTGTCCTTGAGGAGCATCAGTTTTCGCTGCTTCGACATCTTCTTCTTCGGAACTGCAGCAGTACTCATGGAAAATCCTCTCCTTCCAGATTTGATTTATACCATTGGCTCAACGAAAAAAGCCACAGGCACTCTTTTTCATATGTGCATTCTGCTTATGAAAAAGAACTGCAGATGGTATATTTTTCACAACTTATGTATACCCATTATAAGTCACGAACCCCTTCTTGTCAACATTGAACAAAAGTTTTTCTGTTTTTTGAGCAGGATTATCATAATATGGTATAATACTCACATCGATCGAACGGAGGAATACAAAATGACGGATTCGAGTCTCAACGCTATGCAGTATGAACAGATGATCGCTGAAAGTCGTGACCGGAGAATGGACTGGTGGAGAAAAGCCCGATTCGGCATGTTTATCCACTATGGCCTCTATTCTGTCATAGGCCGGCACGAATGGGTCATGTCCATGGAAGGGATCGATATTCCCGACTATGAGAAAACAGCCGGATCTTTCCGCCCTAAAGAAGGCTGCTGCCGTGAATGGGCCAAACTGGCGAAAGACGCCGGTATGAAATACATGGTTTTAACAACAAGACATCATGAAGGCTTCTCTCTCTGGGATTCGAAAGCCAACCCCTACAACAGTGTCAACTATGGCCCGCATCGGGATATCGTGCGGGAATTCGTTGACGCCTGCCGCGAGCAGGATCTGAAGATCGGCTTCTACAGTTCCCTTATGGACTGGCATCATCCGGACGGAGCCCGAGCCGCTTCGGATCTGTCTGCCCGCCGACGCTTTCTTGACTATATCGAGGCTCTCAATACCGAGCTTTTGACACAGTACGGAAAAATCGATATTCTCTGGTATGACGTTCCGGATCCCATGACCACCGCGGAAGAATGGGATTCCCTTGCCCGCAATCAGCGAATGCGTGCCTTACAGCCAAATATCATCATCAATGACCGGAGTCGTCTTCCCGAGGATTTCGGGACCCCCGAAGGACAGATCCGTCCTTCCGAACGCGACTGGGAGGCCTGCATGACCTTCAATGATATCTCCTGGGGTTATCTGGACGAAGCACAGGCGCGTGCCTACGCGTATAACGCGCCGCGGATCCTTCGGATGCTCTGTACCTGCAGCCGTAACGGAGGCAATCTGCTTCTGAATATCGGCCCCGCGCCGGACGGCTCTGTTCCCAAGGATGCCATAGAACCTCTTCGGCAAGTCGGCGAGTGGCTGAGAGCAAACGGGGAAGCTGTCTATGGACCGCTGCTCAAAAACCCGCTTGGCTCTTCCTGGTTCAGAGGTGGCAACGGCATTACCGGTATGACCTGCGCGCAAAATAAAAAGGCGGTATATCTCTGGAACTGGATCACACCGCCGAACGGCGATATGTTCCTTGCCGGTTTCGATATACCTGCCTCTTCTGTGGTCGAACTGTCTACGGGGCGGAGTATCCCCTTTATCAATCTTCCGGACGGCCGGATCCATCTCATGGATCTAAGGCGCCCCGAAGGCGCTGTGGGTGTAGCGCTTTATAAGGTATCTTTTGAGGAACCCTTCCGCTCCTATCGTCCTTTCGGAAAATATCCGCAGATCGCGTATTAGAAAGAGATCACCCAGTCATTCTTTTCGAGCTCTTTCTCCACATCCTCTTCTTTCTCCGGTTCAGTCTCTTCTTCCGTTTCCTTTTCCGGAGTTTCTTCTTTTTTCTTCGGCGTCTCTTTTTCCGGTTTCTCTTCCTTCGGCGTCTCCTTCTTCAAAGGCTCCTGCTCCGGTGTGTCCTTCTTTTCCTCCACCGGTTTTTCTTCCTTCTCCCTGGAAACATTGACCCAGTCCTCTCCGAGCTCTTTCGAAGTATCCATCTTCAGCTTGGTTCCGTCATCCAGATCAACATACTGAGGCGCTTCATATTTCAGGTGGTCATCTTCTTCCTGCCAACCCTGCATAAAGTGTTCAGACTGTTCTATGCTTTCCAGGAACCGATGCTTCATATGCTGGGAAGCCTTGATCACGGTCCCGGGGCTTTGCAGGTATTCCGCTACCGCCCTCGGATCGCTGGCCAGGCGCTTAAATACCGGATCATCCATGATATCCTTCATAGACTCGGCCATATTGGAAAGGCTGAAATCCACATCGGTATACATCTTGATCGTCGCGGCGATCATCAGGGCCAGAAGCTCGGAATTTCTCCTCATGATTTTGCCCATCCGAGCCTTTTTCAGCTTTTCTTCAATATATTTCTTCCACTTTTTCTGATTCGCTGTCAAAGTCATTTTTCTCTCCTGAAAATCACTCAAACTTGAAGAGTCTGGTAAATCCGGTGATCTCGAAAACTTCCATTACGGCTTTACTGACATTTCTCGCGATCAGAACGCCATGTTTCTGACGCATATCCATATATACATGGCGGAAGGCACGAAGACCGGCGCTGGATACGTATTCCAGTTTGCCCATGTCTAAAACGAGCGTATCGAACTGTGGGACCAAAGAGACCAGGATATTTTCGACTTCCTGTGAATTTGTCGCATCAATATATCCGATCAGGTGAAGTTCACCTTCTGTCCCGTGTTTGATGAGATTCATATCCATGCTTATTCTTTATCCTCCCTCTCCGGTTCTTTTTTCCCGGTGCTTTTTCTGAATTCAGTTTCAAAAGCTTCCATCTCCGCGATCCGCTGCGCAGCCAGCTCTTCCCTTTCTTTCCGGGCTTTGAGCGCTTCTTTTCTCTGCTCTTCTCTCAGCGCTTTCTTTTCTGCTGCGCTCAGACGTTTTTTCTTCTCTTTCTGAGGTTTTTCTTCCTTCACTTCTTCCGGTGCGGTTTTCTCAGAGAAGGTGACCGTATCCGGCAGTTTCTTTTTCAGGGCTTTCAGCGCTCTGCTTCTTGCTATAGGACCGCTGAAGCCTCTTCCTGCCCAAGCGGTCAAAACCGGTTCTCCCTCGCGAAAAGTAAAAGTCAGCATAGCCGGTTTGGTAAGGACATATCGGATCAGACACGCGACGATCTCCGGCTGCTCCCGGAAAAGGACGCCGCGTCCAATGTCTTTCATCGCCTCACGAACCGCTTCTATGGTCATTTCCTCATTCAGTGAGGTCTCCAGAAGCTGATTTTTATGTCCTACACCCAGGATCCTGATTCCGAGCGCTCCATCCGCTACACCGCTGGGGATCGCCAGATCATCCGGGCCGATCGGGGAAAGTCTCCCGTCTTCCAGACGGATCGTTCTGCCCAGAAAGACTTTCCTGATCTCGCGTTTAAACTCCGTCATCAGGTCTCCTTTCTTTTAGGACGCACCAAGGATCTTTTCGTTACGTTCACGAAGATCATAGAATACTTCATCCGCCCGGAACATATGGCTGCGGATCTCTGTCAGATCCATCGGGCCGAATTTGTAGTAAGGACATTTATAGGACGGCGTGTACTTCGTCTTCAGCGGGAACGAGTTGAAGGATACGATGATACTGTTTCCGGTACTCTCCTGGTTATTCAGCCGCTGCAGCTCACTGGGATAGATCAGGGGACGTACCTGTGTATTCGTCGACACGTTGATATCGCCGGCCTTCGATCCCAGCGAACTGGAAGTCGAAGTCGTGCGGACTGTCATGTTGCCGCACATTTCCGAGAACATCTTACAGGTATCTGTATCGTTCGAACCGATAAACATCTTGACGCCGCAGTTGCCAATGACGATATCCGCTACTTCCTTGCCGTACACATTCGTCAGCTGTACGAAGGACTGGACGACCATGCTGAACCAGATCTTACGTGAACGGCCGACGGTGATCATCTGGCCGAATTTATCGATCTTCGGCATATTACCAAACTCATCCATGATGAAATAGACATTTCTGGGAAGCGTCTGGCCGGGGAGCCCTGTCGCGATCTTGATCAGCGCTTTATAAGTGCTCAGGATAAACAGAGATGCCAGCGCGTGCCTTGTATCTTTTTCATCCGGGATCTTCAGGAAGAGCGCGCAGGGGCCGGTAGTAAATTCATCCACATGGATATCTGTCGCACTCGTCAGACCGCAGAGGCCGCGGTCATTGAAAAGGTTCATCTTATCAAAGGTGATCGACATGTAGGATCCGAGCGTCGTATCCGGCGCAGTCATGACCTGACGGGACAGCTGGTACGCCTGAGACAGCTTGCTTCTTCCTTCGAAATAATCCTTCAGGATCTTATAATTATCCTCACTGGTTCCAAGCGCCTTATTGATATTGAACAGATTGAACTTTTCTTTCGTCATCCCCAGATCAGGATTCGCGGAGTCTTCCAGCATCGCCAGGGCCGTAGCCATAACGATACTCCTGGCGCCTTTTTCCCAGAGGGGATCCTTTTCATTCTGAACGGGGATCAGACCGCCGATCAGGTCGGACAGATTCTCATACATTTCATCGTAGATCTTCTGCTGGGCGACGGAGATGTCATCCCGGCAGTGACCCATATCCGTATAAGCCTTGCCTTCCCATTCGACCCAGTTTTCGCCTTCCTCCGCCTCTCCGTTCATTCGGCGAAGATCCGGATACTTGGACATCGAGTCGATATGCGCGATGATATTGTTGCCAGCGTCCAGGTAGGCCTGATAGGCATCCCAGATGGGTTCCAGCGGGTTCCAGCGGGAAGATGAATAGGTATCACGAAGATCCAGCACCATGACCTTATAGCCCCGGCTCTTCAGAAAACCCGAATGAAGGTCAAAAAGCTCGCCTTTCGGGTCGGTCATGATCATACTGCTGCCGCAGTTGGTCGCGCCGAGGATCTGGATCATCGGGTTGATGAAGGTCGTTGTTTTACCGGAACCGGTCGCGCCGATGACCAGCGCGTGCACGCCCGGCTTGAAATTGCCTACGAGTTTTCCCTTTTTATCCAGCACGGCACGTACCGGAACTCCGTCATTCTTTGCCTGTGGCAGTGTCTCATACGTAAAGGGCGGGAAATACTTGTCCCGTTCCTGATCGGTCAGGAAACGGCTGTTTTCCAGAGGGCTCTCGACGACATTGCTGTCCGCCTTGCCGCCCAGCATTTTCCGGCCGAGCTTGGCACCGTTGCGGAAACCGCCGCTGATCGCGTAGATCACGCCACTGACGACGGTGATCGTAAGTCCCAGTATCCAGGTGGCGGGCTCGATCAGGAGTCTCGGACGAAAAGCCCATTTGCCTCCGGATACGGCTGCCCCCAGGTTTTCGACCACGAATCTCACCAGCGCGCCGAGAAACAAGGATACGACCAAAAACAAAAGAATGATCAGAATAAGGGATTTTTTATCCATATTCCGGATTCTTTCCGTTATGTCTTCCCAGAGTTTCTTAATCATCAGAACTTCCCTCCGCACTTTCCTGTCTGCCGTTTCCGGCGGGAGCATCCTGAGCCGCTTCTTCCTCTCCTTCTTCTTCCTGCACAGCCACAGACGGCTCCTCTTCCGGCGCGGAGTAGCTTTGCAGGGCATGTGATTCAATGGTAAGTGTTCCGTTATTTCCGGTGACGTTCACGGCTGCCGTGATCTCACAGGCGCCGACTGCTGAACACAGATGGATCTGTGCTCCTCCGACAGCTGCCGGCCGGAAATAAGCTTTTACCTGTTTCTCTCCATACTGAAGACCCAGATATTCAAGTACTTCTTCCTGATCGGATCTTCCTTTCCAGTCAAAGTAGGCCTCGGATGAATAGCTTTCATCGACCGGCGCGTTTTCCAGTTCCTGCACCTGTTCTTCGGTCAGTACTTCCGACTCCGCCTTCTTCGCCTCTTCTTCCAGCTGTTTCATAAGATCTTCATCCGAAACGAATTCCGGATAGACCAGGTTCTGATCCCAGACGACCAGCACCAGATAACCATCCTGATCCATCGTCAAGGCGTACGGATAGGCGGTGTTTTCTCCCCCGCGGACAGGTTCAAAATAAACCGAAAGATCATGGCTGACAATACTTGCCAGCAGCTTATTCCCGCTTTGTATAACTTCCACCACCAGATTCAGTTCTCCCAGCCGGGAAAAACCTTCCGCGTCTGTCAGGATCAGCGTGAGTGCTTCCCTTCCCTCTGTCTGAGGATGAAAGATGAATTCACAGCTGCTTTTTCCTCTTTGCTGCGGGGTCTCCACCTGAATCATATGGTTTTCCGCGTTCTCGTCGTAGCCTTCTGTGACCCAGTCATAGCTCGGGGCAGCCGTCCGGTCGATCACAAGCCGGACGGTGCCGTTGCCTTTTTCCTGCCAGCCATAGGGATAGAGCGTTCCTTCTCCTCCCTGATACGAACCGCGATTATTGCCTTTGATGACCAGAAGGATCGTCAGGATGACAGCCAACAGCCCTAAACCGATACAGACGTAGATCAGTATCTTCCGTTTCCTTTCCTTTTCCAGGATCACTTCACCGGAAAAGGTCAGTTCTTCTTTTTTTTCTGCCATCCGTTCTAACCTCCTGAACTGTCTTCCGCCTGGGAGTTATTATTCTGCTGGAGACTTGCCCGATAGGCGTTTCCCGCTTCGATCGCTTTCTGCATGTTGGCTTCTGCCTGTGGAAGCGGATTGGTTTCCGATTCGACCGTCACCACGACCGTAAAGAGTTTTCCTCCCGTCGATCCTGAATTGACTGTGATCAGGTAGTAGAGATTGCTTCCAGTATAGTTTGCCGGCGCGGTAAAGATGATACCGCCATCTGTTGTAAAGCTTCCGCTCTTCTGAACCTGTTCGATCGCGGAAAGGACAGCGGCCGCCGCCTGCAGTTCCTCGTCTGTCGACGAGAAATCTACCATGATCTGATTCGCCTGAGCGATCAGGGAATCGATCTCACTTTCAGAATATCCGTGGGTCTCTTCCAGTCTGGCCCGTCCGGTCGCTTTCGTGGCCGGATCATAGGAGGCGATACTTGCCGAATACCCTTCCTGTCCGGAGACTCTCGGTGTCACGACGATCTTCTCACCGGAACCGATGAGTACCGTTGTCTCGCCTCCGTTCATAACCGACTGCGTCGATCCGGAAGCCGGATCATATACTTCGCCGACCGCCCGGACTCCGTTCCAGGCTGCGAGCGCTTCTTCCAACTGATCCTCTTCACTGCGTACCGTGATTTCGATCGTGAAGAACGCGTCAGGATTCTCTTTGGAAATAACCTTAACGATATATTTCAGTCTGATATCACTGTAGTTGCGCGGAAGCGTGAAGGTCAGCAGGTTGTCATCATAGGTGAAGCTTCCGTCCGAATCCAGCATGGCGCCGACGATATCCAGCACTTTCTGCGCGTTTTTCTTTTCTGTCGAAGAGGACTGCGAAGAGTTGACGGAAGCCAGTGCCAGCGCGTAAATATCTTCCAGATAGTTCTCGTCGTACATATGCGTGGCTCCGAGCATCGCGCGTTCTTCCGCGCCGGTGTTCGGATCGATCATCGTCAGCTTATAATCCAGTCCTTCAGACGAACCGGTGATCCGGGTCCTTACCGTAACGATCGTTCCGGAATCCACTACATATGCTTCATCCTGTCCGTTATGGATCTCGACCTCCTGCGGTGTACTCGTACCCGTGCGGGAGATCAGATTGACGGTACCGACCATGACGATATCCGCCAGGAAGATCCGCTGCGGATCGTTCTGGAAGATCCGTCTGTCTACCGTACGGGTGACCCATGGGCCGTCCAGACCGGTTTGTACACTGATCTTATAGGGTTTCCAGAAGCTGAGATCCGCGCTGGAACCGGTGGAACCGGAATGATAAGGCTCGAGTTCCACGTATCTGGTCTCCGCAAGTCCCGGAATGATCAGTTCAAGCTCATCCTTACCCTCGGCGCTGAAGCCGTCGCCTGCTTTGACATAAGGCCGGATATCATTATAGGTCTTTGTCTGCATGGCGCCCTGCTTGTCATAGTATCCCACCGTCATGCGGATCGAATCCTTCGTGCCGCTGCTCATGGACGCTTCATCAGGTGCCGTCTCGATGATCATCGAAAGGACTTCAACGTCGCCGAGGAAATTGATCCTGGCAGGCGTCTGTCTGGGCGTCGTACCATTCTGGATGCTCCATTCCTTCACGATCGTTCCGTCATCCTTCTGACTGCACAGGTAAGCCTGTGTCATCGGCGCGTCGATCGAACCGACCGCTACGACATTGATGCCCGTGATCTCACTGATCTCCCCGATATCAAAGTCGACTTCCATGACCTGAGAGGGACTGATCAAATCATAACCCATGTCGGTCAGGTAGACATATTTGCTTCGAAGTTCCTGTCCCGCCATCGTGCGGAAGTAAAGCGCGAAAGCGACATCCTTCTGCTCGGCGAGCAGTTCCTGCGCCTGAATACTATCCGACAGCTGGAACAGCAGTCTTTGTGAATACTGACTTTCTACATTGGAAATGATCTTCATGCTGGCGCCAGAATCAGCATTGCCGACGCCGCCGAGACGGTAGGTCTCGATCAGAACACCGCCGCGAATTCTCTGTATGATACCGTAATTCATCGGTGTGATGAGCGGTGTCAGTGAATCCGACTTCACATCCACGACGCCAAGTCCCTGCATATTGTTCGCATTCAGTCCGAGCGCGTAGAAGACCTGATTACCGTTTTCATCCACTCCCAGATTCATAAATCCGGTGGACACCTGCATCTCTCGCAGGTTATTGCTGTCCGTATAGTGAACAGCCGCCATCAGCTCATAATCACTCGGCTTGGCGTAAGAACCGCCCGTCGCCGGATAGATATAAAGATTCAGAATGTCGTTGCTCGACGCGGGCTCACGAGTGACCTTGGATTTCCAGTCGAATGTAGCCGGATCGAGCGAGATCTCATTGTGTTCAAACACGATACTGACTTCAGAGATCGAATTCTGCTGGAGATTCCGGAACAGTTCCACATCCTTGGATATTCCCTGCTCGCCACGGTTCCAATGAGCGATCGGCGTCGGGTTCTGTCCGTTCTTATACCGGTAGCTGTATTCACCGTTGGAGTTGATGAACCGGGTACCGTCCGCGTTGATCATATAGACCGTGACATTGGAAATATTCCAGACCGTCGGCACACTGCCTTTGATCTGCAGCTTCATGTCAATGATTTCCGTAATATCCTGTACGGTGATGATGAAATAATCTGTCGTACCGGCACGGAACTGATACTGCGGATCACTGACGTAGAAGTCCATATTCTCTTCGCGTACTTCATCGCCATAGGTCACTTTTCGGGTCATCGTCCCTTCACGTCCGGCATACTCGTTCATCTTCTCGATCACATCGATGCCTTCTTCGGACTTGACTCGGCCTTCGGTATTGAAGTAGTTGAAGCTCATGCTCATGCCGCCGGCCAGTGTCGCGCTGCTCGTCCTGACCTTATTCAGGTTCTCATCGTACAGGATCTTCGTCCCGTAAGGGCCGGTCTCGATAGCGATCAGAAGCTTCGCGCTATAGGAACTTTCGGTGATCGAATAGGTAGTAGCCAATTCTGACATGGAATGGCCCGGCGCGCCTTCGTTCGTACTGACTTCACCGGGATCACGGTAATCGATACCTACCCAGCCGAGTCCTTCCGCTCCTTCGCCGCGCGCAGCCCAGGTCGGACTGATCGCCTTGTCTGTCTTCAGTTCAACTTCAATATATTCAATTTGCAGTTTATCGTAGATATTACTGTTATCGTCCTGATTGTCCGGCAATACCTGGATCGCGATCAGGTCACCGTAGTTCTGACTGGTCGGTATTTTGAAGTTTACGATCGCGCCGGTCCGGAAAGCGTCGCCCTTGATCTGCTGGTTAGCCAGCGTCACACCGCTCGTTCCACGCTCAAAGATCAGCTGGAAGTAGAAAAGGTTGGCACTGCCTGAATCATCATTGCCTTCATTGACTTTGTTCCCGGCTACCTTGACTTTCACATTGTAGACATAACGTTCTCTCGTAAAGCCCAGATCCTGCTGTGCATCCTCAAAAGTCATGTACTGGGAAAGCTGTTCCCAGTCGATATCATCACGGTCACTGACGATCTCGCCGTTGGCCGTGATCTTGTTCCAGCGTCCGTCGTCCTGGATCAGCGTACCGCGATCCGCATCCGTATCATCGCCGCCGGAACCACCATCACCGGAACCATCTCCACCGGAACCGTCGCCTTCGCTGCCTTCACCCGAACCACCTGGCTCGACTCCGCCGATCGCGTATAGAGCGCCGACAGAGAAACAGGGATCCTGCGTCTTTACCTGACGGCTGAATTTCAGATAAGAATGCAGCAACGGTTCCGAGCTGTCCGTAGATCTTCGCTCCACAGAAGTAAAGTTCCCCCACTCCGCGGTGCGTGTCTCATAGGACTTGATCATGGCGATCGTCAGACCTTTGATCTGCCACTCATCCGATCCGTTAAGCTTGACCGAGACATCGGTGAATTTTTTCACATTCTGAAGCGGAATAATGAACTGTACCGTGCCCCCCTGCCGGAAGCCGTACGCGTAAGCGAAATTGCTTCTGTTGCCCGGCCATTCTCCGTAGAAGGACTGTACAAAGTCACGGATGTTGTACTCGTCACTGACGATTTCCTTGTCCTTCATATTGATATAATGGAACTGGATCAGTATATCGTCCAGCGTTCCGGCGTTCGCTACATTATCTGTTGAGATCGTGATCAGATATTTTTCTCTCCGGTCAACCGGCTCCAGTACCAGATTGCCCCCGGTACTGACCTGCATGGACAGAAAACTTGTCTGTCCCGCTTCCAGCCCGATGCCTTCTACAGAACTGGCGACAGAATATGATACCGGTGTGGCATTCTTATTGAACTCGTATTTGATCGACGCCCCGTCCAGTGTGACATTCATTTCTCCGTCTTCCGCGGAATAAAGAGCAAAGCAGGTATAGGCAATATTGTCTGTCTGGCTGATCGATCCTCGTTGACCAGCGACATCTGTCCCGTATATCATGATACCGGTCTCAGTCAATGCCTGGTTCATCCCCAGACTGATACTGACTGTGCCAAGTTCCTTGAAATTCGGAAGGATCGCGGGAAACGCGATCTTATCGCCCTGCTGTCCATATCCCGCGATCGCGACATCCCCCAGGGATTCCCTTATATACCCCAGTGCGTTCATCATCAGGGGGAGTGAGACGTCACGTACATTATCAAAAACATCATAATACCGGACATTCAGACTCGCTGTTTCGATCATATTCGAATGGCTCAAAGACGCTTTCGACCCGGCCTGATAGAGGGCTGCCTGAGATTCGAATCCCGCCAGACCGACATCCGCCAGATCAAGCCGGAACACATACTGATTTTCCGCCTCTGAATTCTGTCTGAATCCAACATTTGTTTTTTTGTTGTAACGGCTTTCATACGCGCTTTTGCTGGTTGAATTTACGAGCGTGATACCGGCGGTTCCGACGGTGGAATCCATCGGCGCGATATTGAACACACCACCGGCTGCGTTCCATCTGAAAAAGCCTGACCCTTCCAGCATCGCGGCTTCCGCGATGATCTCACCGGTAAAATCAATATAACCGGTATCGGAGTAGTAACCGTACATTTCCAGGCCGTACAGAATGTCCACCCGGTACAGACGGATACCCTGGCACGCCCAGATACTTCCTTCGTCTGTCCAGCCGCCGAATACCTGGATCTTATCGATGCTCGTCACCGTAGCCGGCGTCTCAAATAAAAACTGATCCGTCTGAACCGAACCGAGAGGCAGCTTCTGATCAAGACTGGTAGCCAGAGCACAGTTAAACGTATCATTGATCATCGAGATCCGGCTGTTTCTGTTTCCGGCTTTCGCAGCGATCTTGAATCCAGATTCGATCGCGTCTTCACCTGGCATCAGGACGACCGTACGTCTGGTTGAACCTGTGTGGTATTCGATCGCGAAATAGATCACGTTATCCGCGTTGCCGCCGCCCTGACGGGTACCGCTGCTTACTTCGAGGATATAAGTATTGGACACGTTTTTCCCGCTTCCTACTTTCGTCCCCTTTAAAGGCGCAGTGATAGAAGGACTTCTGTCGCTGATCTCAGCAGCTTTCGCCGGTGTCACCGGCAACAGCTCGATCAGCATGGTCAAAGCCAGAAGTCCTGCCAGGACCTGCCGTAAGCATGCTTCCCATTTCGTTCGCATCCGTGTTGTTCCTCTTTCCTTATTGTCTGCGGCGGCGTTCACGCTGTGCGTCCGCTTCTTTGATCAACTCTTCCAGTGTGATCACACTGGTCTCCTTGCCGTCCGCCCTCATCCGTTCAAAAGCAGTCATATTCATCAGGCTCGCGGCAAAACTGCAGAAGGATGACATGAAATCATCATCGTCATCTTCGTCTTCTTCCTCTTCGTCTTCCTCATCTTCCAGATCTTCATCTTCATCGAAGAGATCGGCGAAGTCATCATCATCACCCATCAGATCATCGTCGTCGATATCTTCCTCATCTTCCTCTAAGATATCTTCGTCTTCCAGATCTTCATCCGTGAATTCGTTTTCATCTTCATCCGATTCGTCAAAGTCGTCGGCGAACATCACGGTCAGGTCGCCGTCCTCCTCTCCGGAGTAGATATCTTCATCTTCATCGACTTCTTCAGAATAGATGTCTTCCTCTTCTTCTTCCTCCGCATCGGCAGGCTCTTCTTCCTGTCCCATCAGAGCGGCGAAGGCAGCAAAGTCAGCAAAGTCACTGTCCTCATCCTGTTCAGGTTCTTCCTGGACAGGCACATTGGCAGCAGTGGCCGCAGCCGCCGACCTTGCGGCTTCCGCTTTCGCTTTTTCGGCGGCCTCTTCGGCCATCCGCAGTTTTTCGTTTTCTTCCTGGAGTTTTTTCAGCTGCTCATCCATCTGGCGGCGCATCGCTTCCAGTTCTTCTTCTTTTCTGCGCAGTGCCTCCAGCTGTGCCTGGATCGCCGGATCAACTGCCGGCGCGGCTGAGGTTTCCTCTTTTTCTACTGGTTCTTCACTGATTGCAGGTTCTGCCTGCGGTATCAGCCCATTGGATTTGCCCCGTTCGGCAGCATCCGCCATTCGACCAAGCGCGGACGCGATCATATCGAACACGGCCATGGCCTGATCTCCTCCGGCACGTCCCGGCGTAGGGATCTGGCTGAGCGGTTCCATATGACCCGAAGAAAGATCGGCCTGCGCGAGCGGCGTTGCCGGTTCCGGCGATACTTCACGAAGCGTGACAGCCGGTTCTTCCTCCACATGAAGTGTGACCCTGCTCTCTTCTTTCGGTTCGTTCTCCTGCAGGGATGCGTATTCTTCTTCATCAAAAACGCGGAAGTTGACGCTGCCGGATGTCTTCACATCTTTCACGGCCGCTTCCTTCTTCTTGCGATGCGCTACCGTCGCTTCATGCGCCGCACGGCTGATGCCCACGAAGTCTTCCCAGTTCTGCGCGCCTTTTTCTCCCAGGAAATACCGGCTCTGATAGTCGTTTTCTTCGAACATTTCCTGGATACCGGTCGTTGTCTGGACGGTAAAGGTAGACCGACTGCTCGGACTCATGATGGTAAATGCCTGGCCACGCGGTGCCTGAACGATCTGTTCCTGCTCATTCTCATTGATGCCGCCCGCGTTCTGATAAAGCTTGATCAGATCCTGAATATCATTGGGCGCCAGCGCAAAAATAAAGCTGTACTGACAGGCATTGATGATGGCAGTGGATTTTCTGGCCAGTTCCTCCGAACCGACAAAGTCCTTGATGTTCTGCGTAATGACGATCTGCATACCGTTATACTTACGGATACGCTTCGCCAACTGGAACATGAAGTCCAGCGCGATCGGGAATTTCGTGTCGATAAAGACATGAGCCTCATCAATGACGACCACGATCCTTCTGTTCGCTTTATAGCGAAGGTTGTAATCGCGGTTCTTGATGATCTCGTTGTCGATATATTTCAGAACGAGCAGCATCTGCGCGTTCGCGATGGTCGAGTTGCGGTTTGCCAGCATGGACTGGAAGTTGAAAACCGTGAAGTTTTCATCTGTCGTGATCGTGCTGGGGCCGTTCCAGATATTCGCGTTGCGTCCGCCGGTGGAGAACTTGGCAATGTAGTTCATCAGCGAGCGAAGAAGATCTCTCGTGAAAACATTGTCACTGTTCTGGAATTCCTGCAGTACCTCATCGTACAGATCATCGAAGATCGGATAATCCTCCGGTGTCAGCGTAGAAAGATCCGTATCGCCGGTGATGTTGTGGGTCAGGTACATATGATCCACCAGCGTGTTCAGATATTCCATGGCGTCCTTCTCGCAGTCAGGCATGATCTGTTTGAAGAACTCTTCCAGGAACTGCAGATGTGTCGCGTAGCTGCCGCTGGGACCGCTTTCTCCCGCCTCGTCATCATCGAGCGCGGTGATGATATGGAAAGGATTCAGCCGTCCGTACATGGCATTGCCCACGTTGATGATCTGCCCGTGCAGATTATGAGCCAGTTCTGTATATTCGTTTTCAGGGTCGAGGATAAAGATCTTGGCGTCCTCAGCCGCCATATTTGCCAGCAGGGATTTGGTCGCGTAGGATTTACCGGAACCGGATTTACCGACAATGACCATGTTGCTGTTGACCCGCTCGGAGTCTCTGCGGAAGAAATCGATAAAGACCGGGATCCCGTCGCTTTCACCCAGCTTGATACCGCCTTCATCGGAGATGTGGGCGAAGATCCACGGGAAGCAGGCGGCGACCGTATTACTGGAGATGCCTCGTCCTTCCTGCGCCAGCGGATCCAGTGCGCTGACCTGAGAAGCGATAAACGCCTGTACCTGCTCGAATTCCATATTGTTCAGACGGAATCCGCTTTCCAGATAGGTGCGGCGGATATTCTTCTTCATATCGGTCATATGAGGAAGATCTCTTCCCGCGGGCTGCGGGATCCGGTCATTCGCCCGGGTCGCCATGATATCGTACGCAGTGACATAGATATTGACTTCCAGCAGGGACTCACTGTCACTCTGGAGCGTAGCCAGCAGTTCCTGCAGCGTCTGGATATGTGTTTCTATTTCCATACGGCGTGAATCCACGCCGGTCGCTGACCACTGTCCGCGCAGTTCGGTCAGGGAATGGTCGATATTTCGGATCGCTTTGGCGCGTTCCATCGGACGGCATTTGAGGATGACTTTGGTGCCCGGAATACTCATCAGTCCGGCCAGCCAGGCGTCTCCAACGATGGTAGGATAATTCACTACCCGGAAGTTATGGGTAATGATGTGGTTGACTTCCACCCGTCTCGGCCGGATATCCACGATATTCGGCTGAGCCCACAGATGAAGGTCTTCCTGCGGGACCTTTTCTACGTCACGCTCATCAAAATCGATCTGGTTGGTATATTTCAGGAAAACCGCCAGGTCTTTCTCATACAGACGCCGAACGGTCAGTTCACCGCTCTGCAGCTGCTGCTGTGCGTCGCGGATCTGAACATCCAGCAGACGACGGTCGCTCTCAAAGAGCACCAGATAATAGAAAGACGTAACTACGTGATTATTATTGCAGTAACCGCGCAGTTCGTTGATGCGGTCATATTCGATCTCGACTCTGGCCTTCAGTTCTTCTTCTGAAAGAACACCGTTCTCATAGCTGTCGGAAAGACCTTCCAGCTTCTGGTATTCCTTTTCCAGATATCGATCATACAGGATCGGTTTCTCGATCTTTACGATATTCGCGCTGAAGTTCGCGTGCAGAGAACGAAGGATCCTGCCCAGACAGTTTTCAATGGAATTGGTGCGGCGATGCTCGCTGAAGAAACGAAACTCTACGGGGTCGATCTCCAGAACGGCTCCGTAGTAATTTCCCTTCAGATATTCGATATACCCATCCTTGATCGCGGTGAACGGAATGATCTCGTTCATGGGATCGCGCTTCGTCCAGGCATCCTTGACCGCCGCGGCGTGGATCCTCTGCTGTTTCTCTCTTTCAGCGCGCTCCTCATAGATACGCTGTTTTTCTTCTTCCGGCGTATCCTTGCTTTTCAGAAGCTTATCCTCTTCTTTGCGAAGACGTTTTTCTTCCGCCGCTTTCTGTTTCTCGGCTTTTTCTTCCGCCCTGGTCTTCGCTTTTCCGGATACTTTCTTCTTCTTTTTGCCCGCGTCATCCTGGTCGTCATCCTCTTCTTCGTCTTCCTCGAAGATCTCATCGACCATGGTCTCCCTTTCGCCTTTCGCTGTGGCGCGGATGATCATTTCATCGGTATAGGCTCGTTCAAATTTTCGCTTATACCCAAGGAAGCTCAGAATATGAAGAAAATAGATGTAGTTGGGCTGTTCATCCAGGCGGACCAGCAGAAGCGCCGTGATCCCGACGATCGCTACCGAAATGCCCCATTTCCAGGGAAGATTGGAAGTGATGACGAAAACAAGCAGCGCGAGACCGATCCCGCATACGATCAGGTCTCCGACCGTCACGCCGCGGAACAGCTCTACACGGACTTTTGTCTTGTTCGGTATCAGTCGCTGCATGTTCTCGTCCTTCCTTTATGAATGATTATTCTCTGTTATACCGGTTAGGCAGCGGCGGAGCCGAATTGACTCTCGGTGGCTGCGGATTATTGCCCGGCCCGTTGCCGGGGGCGGGACCATTATTGTTCCGGTTGTTGGGCTGATTCAGATCATTATTATTGTTGTTATTGTTTCCACCGGGATTCTGCCGGTTGTTCGCCGGCGGCTGCGGGTTGGGATTATTACTGTCCAGCGGCGGATTCGTATTCGTATTATTCGGCGGTGTTCTCTCAGGCTCGGACGGCGCGGGAGGTGGCGGTGACTGCCTCGGTGGAGTACTTCCTCCACCTCCGCCGGATCCGCCTCCACTGCTTTTCGGATCTTCTCTGGCTCCCCAGCCTGACGCAGGTCTGCTGGGATCATCTCCTGCTTTACCGAGATTGGACCACCACTGACCGACCGCCTTGAATGGCCTGGCTAAGGTGTTCGTCACAGGTGAAAGCGCAAATCCGGCAACGGCCTTGCCAACGCCGAGCGCTGTACCCGCAGCGGCTTTACCAACCGCGGTCACCTTGCCGAGCGCTTTACCCGCGGAGGCGCTCATATCGCCGGCTGTCAGGGACTGCCATCCGGCATTGTCCGCCAGAATACCGGTCAGAAGGCCGGTAGACTTTTTCGCTGCTTCAAACCCGCCCCATACCATGATCAATTTGGCAAACATATTCAGGATCGCATGCTCTGAGGGATCAAACAGCTTCAGGGAAGGACTCATGACGATCGGCAGATAGATCAGCAGAAGGCGCATGGCGATGACTGTGCCGAAAACGGACAGCGCCTGTACCAGAAACGCGGTCGACCACTGCTTGAATTTTCCTCCGTTATCCAGCGGAGACGCCGCGATGACCGGCGGAGCGATAATATAAAGGAACAGGAGGTTGAACATACGCGCCACACAGTTCAGGATAATGACCACCAGGTCAAAGATGACCGCGATCGCCGCGACCCACACGACGATATAGTCTGTCTTGAAACCGATATCAAAATCACCATTCACCTGGGAAAAGTTATAAATATCCTTGCCTTCGGCAAAATAGTACTGACCGCGCAGCGCATCGTCGATGCCGGGTTCCTTGTTGAACGCCTCATTCTTCGCGGCCCGCATGGTCCCCATCAGAAAGACGAGTCTGTCCAGATGGGTCTTGTCCTGCGTCTGATACGTACGCTTGACATAATCGACCGGCACGACTGTCTTATTGTTTTTTAAATAATCCATGGCGGCCAGAATACTTTTGGCAACGCCTTCATTGTATATATCTACTTTGACGTCTGACGTCAGATCGGCCGACTTCGCGATAGCTGACAGGATCGACTGCCAGGATGGGCTTTCCTTTCCCTCCACTTCCCGGTAGTAGGAATAGTCAAAAACGCCCTGCCGCTGGAGAAAATACATATCAGCTCGGATTGCGTTAAAACATGAATTGATATTATACCGGTTATTGCTGGAAGTGACCAGTGAATAGTTTCCGATCGTCGAAAGCACTCTTCCCATGGCAGCATATTCTTCGTCTGAGAAGGTGCGTTCCTCTGGCTGATCCAGATAGTAGGCATTGTTGAAGATATAATCGACCTGCTGCATCAGCGTGTTCGTTACATTGATGACGACCGTCATTACGAGATTCATAGAGAGGATCAGGATGATGCTACGGACGGTGGCTGTGATGATCTGTCCGATCGACTGCTGCATCTTTCCTGAGGCGTCAAACATCTTCTTTACCACGGCCCAGATCGTGAAAGCGATCGTCAGCGCGACGCCGATCAGTGCCATGCCCCAGTAAATGTTGCTGACAGCCTTGTTCGAGAACAGAATATTGACCAGGAAGTCATGACTGTTATTGTATGTGACCCGCTCCAGCCCGGCAAAGACAGAAAAAAGATCCGTCAGTACGTCGATGATCCAGCACAGGCCATATTCGATATAGTAGAAAAGTTTGAATATGGTCGCGTTCAGTATGCTTTCCAGCAGGGAACCGAGATTATCTTTTATCCAATCCACTAAGCTTTCCTCCTTTCCTCCAGAATTATCCGATCTTTAAGTGCTCACGCTTAATTAAGATATAACCTACCACAGCCGTGATCACGAGCGCGAACAGCGCAAGGGCGATCAGACTGTTGGAGTTGAAATAGACCATGATCGTGAACCGGTATTCCGACATATTGCCGGCAGCGTCATAGACCTGCAGCGTATAGATGCCGCTGTCCAGGATCTGACCGGTGCCGTCACCGGAAAGTGCCGGCTTGACTTCCACTCCGTCGCGGAACAGATAGACACGGTCACCGGATTCGAGACCGGAGAATGTGACCGCGCTGTGGGCTCGTCCTTTACTATCAAACTTTCCGTCCAGCTGGATATCCGGGGGCGTTCTGTCGATCGTGATCATAACCGAATAAACGAGATCGGAAGCGATGCTTTCATAGTCGATCTCATAGACGCCTTCTTCCGCCATCGCGACCGTATACCGGTCATAGGCGGCTTCACCGCCGTCATGCGTCGCCCCGGTGATATAGAATCCGTCCGGAGCAGAGAAACTCATCAATCGGTTGGTCGTTTTATCGATGATCATGAAGGTAAAGAGCCTTGTCTCTTCTCCGTTGACATCTGCCTTGACGACATACTCGCCCGGTTCCGTGATGACAGACATCTGTCCTTCATAATACTCGCCATCCTTGTAGATGCTCAGCAGGACCGAGCCCGTTCCGGAAATGGTGGCCTGATCCGTTACCACCATGCCATCCGCCACAGAGGCATGGATCTCGCTTTTCGTCGTTCCGACGATATACACATAATCACGCGTGTTCCAGTCGAAAAAGACGGATGACGTGATCTCCACGCGTCCTGTATCGGCGGTCGTTTCATCCGCCGGTTCACCCGTCTCCGGATCCAGATAGCCTGAATAGCCGACATCAGCCGCTCTGGCTTTTGTCTTGCCGCCAAGCAGCAGGAATCCTGTCAGGAGAACAACAAAACAAGCCGTCCAAAAAACTTTTTTTCTCATGTCGTCTCCTTTCTTTCAGGGTTTGTTCTGTTATTTCGTTCCATCAGCCTGGACGATCCCGGAAGCGTCGTCCAGACCCGTATCGGCGTTTTTGTACAGCCGGTTGGCGCCCGGGCCATAAACTCCGTCAGTCGGAATACTGATGGTCCTTGTTTTTTCGATCGTCGTACGGGTCTCGAAGGTGCTTCCGGTGATCGTGATCTGCTGAAGATTATAACCGGAATCCGAGATTCCCCATCCGGCGAAGACCGCGCTGTTTTTGGTGCGGTTCTCGATGGTATGATCGGTCGCTACAGAAAAATTCTCTGAAATCAGTACACCATAGTTGACACACTGGGCACCTTCACCAAAGCTCATCCCATAGATGCCGCCGGCAGTAATTTTCGATCCGGAAGAAACGATCATCAGACCGTCACAGGCGATCTGTCCGTTGGCCTTGCCCGGTGTTTTTTCCGTGCAGGATACGACCGCGTTTTCCTGTGTCAGCATTGTTCCGCCGGATTCGATGATGATCCGTCCGTTATTGATGACCCAGCCCTTGATAGAAAGCACACCGCCGTCCTGTACCGTGATCGTGGTATCCTGCGGAATGACGATCGGCCCTTCCAGACTGGTCACCTGGCCATTCTGCACCGTAAAGCTCTGGTTCAGATAATTGATCGGGTTCCATTCCGCGTAGTAGATCTTGAATGAACTGGTATATCCGGATCTGTCTCCATGGGCATGCAGATATTCGCCATTGGCCTTAAGGACTATATCCGCTTCTGTTTTTTTGGACCATAGTTCCAGTGCTTCGTGATCTTTGAAATAATCGCCGTATACCACGTTTCCATCACTGATTCTGTCAATACTGACATTTCCGTATCCTTCTCCGCGGATCGCGTACTTGGAGCCTGATTTGATAAACTGCCAGCAGTACTTTTTGATATAATTGGCAGCGTCAGCCGACGTCATAAAATCCTTATCTTTCCGTTCCGTCTGCGGATAGAACGCGATACTCGTTTTCTGCCTGTAATCGCACGTGCCCAAATAATAATCGGCTTTTTGTACGTAGGAGCTGATCCAGAAGTACGGCGAAAAGATATTGCAGTAGCCCGGACTGTTATAGTGCAGCGCAGAGGAAGTACTTGCCTGACCCGCGTAAGGTCTGCTGGCCCCGGTGCCTGAGCCTGTAATGAAATAAACGGGATTATCTACGCCTGCTTTCGTCCTGTCTGCCGCGTATAAAACCGGTATCTCCGGAAGTTCGAAACTGATCGTCGTACCGTATTTCTTCAGTATATTATAATCAAATTCTTTCATTCCGGACAAGGACTGACTCGGATAATCACAGAGTATCCGGTAATTGCCATGCGGGTAGTAAGTACTCCAGTAGACCTTCATGCCTACATACAGCTCATACTCTCCGTTGACGTCACCCCACTGATCTATATCATCCTTACTGTCGTATTTCGGAGTACTGCATGAACCGGTCTGGGAGGAGTAAGAAGAATAGAAAGGGATGTCGGTAGCCCAGTAATACTTATCGCCCCAGGTGATCAGTGTGGGATATCCCAGTCCTACCCCGTTGGTTCCAAGCTCATCCGGCGGCAGGCCTTCATGCCAGTAGTAAAAATCTTCGACGTCTTTCGACGGAGTGGAAAAGCTGGACGTATCGATCTCAAAGGCCCAGATCCGGGACGAAGTCAGAATAAAGGACAGGAAGAAAACAGCCATGAGCGCAATGACTCTTCCCATCGCTTTCACTTTCTTTTTTTCTTTTTCCATATATGGATGCGCTCCTTTCTCTACATTCTTCAAAAACATACTGCAGATCAAATCTGCCGGGCAGGGAAAAAAGCCGCCGCGTCTTTTCTCAGCCATGGCGGCTGTTTATCTGCTTCAGGTACGGGAACCTCTTAGTTGAGAGGCAGACCGGAACCACTGTTTGTCTGGGCCCAGTTGATCATGATCGGCATCAGTCTCTGCAGCGCGAAGATCAGGACAAAGATCAGGATGAAGCCAATGATGGCATTTTTCAGCGCGGATTTCGCTTTTTCTCTTTCCTGAGGCTCTTCGGCCTTCGCGTACTTAACACCCAGGATGACACAGTAGATCGTGCCGGCAGCACCGACGATCATCAGCAGGGGGCTTAAGAGATTGTAGATCAGTTGTACGATCGGGCTGGCAATTCCTTCAAACATGGATAGATTCCTCCTTTGGTTTATCTTGAATCATGTGCATCATACCTTTGTTCAGTCCATAATGCAAGTGATTCGGTCTCATTGTCATAAATCCGGCATATTACCATGCCGAAAGCGCCTTTACCGGATACCGCAGGTGCCTGACTTCGTGCAGGATATCGTCTTCCTCCGCGGGTTTCAGGATATAGCCGCTGGCGTGCATCCGAAAAGCTTTGGCCATATAAGCCGGGGAGTTTGTGAGGAAGATGATGTTGATCTCCGGAACCAGACGCATCAGTCCTTCCGCAAGCAAAAGCCCGCCTCCCTCCTGACCGATCTCGGTCTCAAGGAAAGCGATTCGGACATACTGATCCTTGACGAGCTGCACCACCTTTTTCACAGATGACGCACCGAAAATCTTTGCTTCCGGCACCAGCTTTTCCATCAGCGGAACGAGCTTCGCGAGCTCTTTTTCCTGATCGACCAGCAGGATCACAGGGGTCCGTTCCGTCGATGCCGAAAGGAGTACTTCCGGATCGACGCCGAAACGCTCTGCCATCTTGTAGATGAGGTCTTCTTCCGGGAAACGGGTGCCTTTTTCCCATCGGGAGACGGTTCCCTGGTTCACATACAGAAGATCCGCCAGTTCCTTCTGGGAAATCCGGTTTTCAGTGCGAAGTTTGGCGATGCGCTCTCCCAGACTTCCGGAAAGCGGCATGATAAATCCCTCCAAACTCAGTCCACGTTATACAATAGGACTATCTGTCTAATTTTACCACTGCGCGTCCAACAAATGTCCAACAAAAATCGGCTGAATCGTAAAAGAAAATTATTACGATCCAGCCGGTTTTTTATACGTTCAAAGTCATACCCTGCTTTGCTTTATTTTCCGTCGATCACATCGACCAGATCCACATCCAGGATCTCTTTGGCTTTCATCTTGGCCGCCTTGCGGGCTGCCCAGTTGGTATGGCCTTCCGTCAGCGCGACATTGAAGTTGAACATGAACTGAAGCAGATCTTTCTCATCATGGATCATGGAAAGATAGGCTTCCACTTCTGAATGGAAGTCCGCTTCGTTTCTGGCTTCTGCGTCATTTCTGTCGGTAAAGACATGTTCGCCGGGGATATGCTCATACGTGCCGCCGATCGAAGCATCATGGATCTTGTAGGTGCCGTCCGGATGAACCGCGAGGACGGTACCGTCAAAGACCTTGCCGCCTACGGCGCGGACAAAGAAGACCAGATCGCCGGGCTGAATGTTTTTCTTTTCGCTATTCATCTTTTACTCTCCGAATACCGCCATATAATCGGCTTTGAATTTTTCGATGCCCTGATCGGTCAGCGGATGTTTCGTCATCTGTTCCAGCACTTTATAGGGAACGGTCGCGATATCCGCGCCAGCCAGCGCGCACTCGGTAACATGAACACCGTTTCTCACGGAGGCCGCGATGATCTGGCAGTCGATATCGTCATACTGAGCAAAGATATCGGAAATGTCCTCGATCAGTTCAAATCCCGGGGAAGAAATGTCATCCAGTCTTCCCAGGAAAGGAGAAACATAGGTAGCGCCGGCACGGGCCGCCAGCAGTGCCTGATTCGCGCTGAAGATCAGCGTGCAGTTCGTGGGGATGCCTTCGCGGGACAGCTGCTTGATCGCTTTCAGGCCTTCCATCGTCATCGGGATCTTGACCACCATATGTTTGGGGTCGAGCGCGTAGATGGCGCGTCCTTCCTCGACCATCGTCTCGGCGTCGGTGGTGGTCGCCTTGACCTCACCGGAAATGGGGCCGTCGACGATGGAAGCGATCTCTGCCAGCGTTTCGGCGTAGTCTCTGCCTTCTTTCGCGATCAGGCTGGGGTTGGTCGTCACACCGGCGATGATGCCCATATCATTGGCTTTGCGGATCTCATCCACGTTTGCGGTATCGATAAAGAATTTCATGGTACTTTTACCTCACTTCCTCAAGTTGATGATTAAACGAAAGGATTCTCTGTAGGATAAGGTAGGCTCTTCGGCTGATTGTAGGCGATGTCCTTGACGCCCAGGAAGCGGAAGACTTCATAGAAGGCTTTGCCATAGTGGCCGAAGGCGACCGCGCCGTGATGCGGATAGCGTTTTTCGATCAGCACGTGACGGTAGAAACGACCCATTTCATGGATTGCGAAGACACCAATGCCGCCGAAGGAAGTCGTCGCGACCGGCAGGACTTCGCCCTGCGCGATATAGCTTCTGAGATTGCCTTCGCTGTCACACTGCAGGCGGTAGAAAGTGATATCGGAAGGAGCAATGTCGCCTTCCAGCGTACCGCGGGTGAAGTCGGGATCGGATCCTTCCGGCTCCAGCAGACGGTGCTGGATCAGCTGATACTTGACCGCGCGATCCGCGCACATCTTGCAGGACGGGGTGTTGCCGCAGTGGAAGCCCATAAAGGTATCGGTCAGGCTATAGTCGAACTTGCCCTTGATATTCTCTTCCCACATCTGTTTGGGAACGGAGTTGTTGATATCCAGCAGCGTGATCGCGTCTTCGGAGATGCAGGCGCCGATATACTCGGAAAGCGCGCCATAAATATCCACTTCACAGGATACCGGGATACCGCGGCTTGCCAGACGGGAATTCACATAGCACGGTTCAAATCCAAACTGCTGCGGAAATGCCGGCCAGCATTTGTCGGCAAACGCGACATACTTTCTCGCGCCTTTATGATTCTCTGCCCAGTCGAGCAGCGTCAGTTCGAACTGTGCCATTCTTTCCAGCAGTTCCGGATAGTAACGGCCTTCGCCCATTTCCTTGGCCATGTCTTCGCAGACGTCTTTGATCCTGGGATCGCCGGCATGCTCTTTGTAGCTGACCAGAAGGTCAAGTTCGGAGTTTTCTTCGATCTCCACGCCAAGCTCATACAGTCCCTTGATGGGGGCGTTGCAGGCGAAGAAGTCCTGCGGACGAGGTCCGAAGGTAATGATCTTCAGGTTCTTCACGCCGATGACCGCACGGGCAACGGGTACGAAGTCCGCGATCATCTTCGCGATGTCGTCTGCCAGGCCGACCGGATAGGCGGGGATGTAACCTTTCAGGTGACGCATGCCCAGGTTGTAGGAGCAGTTCAGCATACCGCAGTATGCATCGCCGCGACCATTGATCAGATCGCCGTCACCTTCCGCCGCGGCGACAAACATGCAGGGGCCGTCGAATTCTTTCGCGATCAGGGTTTCCGGTGTTTCCGGGCCGAAGTTGCCCAGGAATACCACAAGCGCGTTCACGCCGGCAGCTTTCACATCCGCTACCGCCTTCAGCATATCCAGCTCATTCTCGACCGTTACCGGGCACTCATACAGTTCACCGGGATAAGCGGCTTTGATGGCTTCGCGGCGGCGGATCGCCAGCGCCATGGGGAAGCAGTCACGGGAGACGGCAATAATGCCGAGCTTCACTACAGGAATATTGGTCATCATAGAATTTCCTCCGTTATATATTTGATTCATTAAGATATCCTTTTACAGATCATCGGCTATGTCGATGTTCTCACCGATAAGACCTACATAGGCGCCGCTGGCGGCTTCTTTCGATTCCGCGTGCGCGAGGAGCCATTTGTTACGGGCCCAGAAACGCACATCTTCTTTCATGACCGGCTCGCCTTCCGGCTTTTCCGTATTGGTTCCTTTCGGAAGGGCTACCATGACACGGAATCCTTTTGCCGGATCCGTATGACAGGGAGCGTAGTGCAGCGTCGTGGCAAATACTTCCACCAACACACCGGCCGGAACCCGGAAAGCCTTGACCTTGGCGGTATCCAGCTTACCGTTCTCGATCTCTCCTTCTTTCGCGAGAAGCAGAATGAAATCCTCTGTGCCCAGGTTGTATTCGCTGTCTCGGTGGTATTCGAGGCAGTTCAGTTTGGTGTTGAATCCGTTGCACCAGCCGATCTGTACCGGCAATCCGCCATACAGATGATCCTGTACCAGGTCTTTCACTTTCAGCTCTTCCAGGATCGGTTCCGAAGGCACATAGCCTGTGCCCGTCGCTGGCTGGTAGGTCTTTTTCAGTGCTTCCACCAGTTCATCCACCGGGAATCCTTCCGCGATCTGCCCGTAGGAGGCAAATTCGGGATCGGTCACTTGATAGATATGCATAAGTGCAGTCCTCCTTTAAAGATTGCATATAATACGAGTTTACGTAGAACCTTTTCCAGTATAGCCTTATAAGAGCTTCCTGTCTATGACGGATTGGATCGCCTTATTAGACTAATTGGATGTGGAAAGATACTTCTCCAAAAGCTCCAGGGATCGCCCGCGGCTGTAGAACTGCTCCAGAGAATGGACGCTCCGATGGATCCTCGTCTCCTCTTCCACCGGCCGCTTCGGCGCCTTGCTGTATTCTTCCGGCGTCATCCCCAGCCGTTGCTGAAAGATACGGCTGAAATAGCGGTAATCGGAGAATCCCGTCAGGTAACAGACATCCAGCATTTTCAGGTCCGGGTCGGTCTCGATCATTTTCCGGGCAGCATTGAACCGTACCGTCTGTACATATTCCTGAAAGCTCAGGCCCAGCTCTTCTTTGACAAAGTGGCTGAGATAGCCCATGGACAAACCTTCTTCTTCCGCCAGATCTGTCAGCCGGATCTTATGCATGTAGCTTCGGTCTACATAGCGGATGATCTTTTCGATCCGCTGCGATCTTGTCTGCCGCTCGGCAAGTTCTTCCTGGGTCGCTTCCCGGGCCGCTCCCATGCGGATGAGTTCACCGAAGACCTGTGCCATAAGTCCCGGACATGTCAACTCATATCCCTTCTCCTGTGAAAGGTAACTCCTGGCCGCTTCTGTCAGGAGTGATTTGACTTTCTGGTTTTCTTCGATCCGCGGATCATCGAAGCGGATCGCGTCGATGCCGGGATAGCTGCGCAGAAGGTCCCGGGAGATCTGATAACACAAAAACGTACAGTTTTTCTCTGAAGCGAATTCATGGATCCGACCGGGATCAAAAAGCAGGATATCTCCCCGGCGAACCCGGATCTGCGGGCGGAAGCCGCCGATGTCCATCCGGCCGTCCAGGATCCATAACAGTTCAAATTCTTCATGGACGTGCGGTGTACGGTAAGAGACCGTATCCAGAAAGATCGACAAGCCACTCATCTGTGGATAACGGACGATCTCGATTTCTCTTTCTTTCATGCGATCACCGCCTTGATGTAAAGAGCTATTTCATCTGCCACGTCTTCCGCCGTACGGGTATCAAAATCATGTTTGATCCACTGATCGATCACTGCCGCTGTCCCGCCCGCGATGAAATAAAGTTCGTTTTCCTGATAGACTTCAGGCATCCGCAGATTTTTGACCAGTTGCTGTGTCATGCGCATGGTCAGTTCATGACTTCCGCCTTCCAGAAGCTTCCTGTTCTTCTTAACCATTTTCAGCGTTTGAAGGATCAGGTCTCGGATATCCCACGCGTTTTCTTCCTGCCACATCAGCTGCAGGATATCCGCGATGTTTTCATCGATGATCTCCTGCTGGATATCGGCGGGGACACTGTAATACTTATAGAAAGTCGTCCGGTTGATGCCTGCCCTTTCACACAGGGCTGAAACACTGATCCGGTCGATGCTCTCTGTGCGCACCAGCTCGCCGAGAGCCTGGCGGAGCTTTTCTTTTGTCTTTTCGATTCGTTTATCCATTTGTTTCGGGGTCTGACCTCCGGAAAAACAACAATTTTGGCTCAAACTGTCGAGGAGAAATAATCAACAGTTGTTTCTTATCTTCCGCTATTGTATACTAATTATCAGAAAAAGTCAATTGTTAAGGAGGCGCTTTATGAGACAGATCCAGTCAGAAGAATTCGGCCTGATTCAAATCCGGGAAGTTCCGCTGCCGAAAGGTGTTAATCCGGGTTTTGCCACTTATACGCCCAGCGGGCGAGTTGCGGTGCAGTATGTCCTTCCCACGGATCCGAAGGGCTACGCGCATATCATCACCCTAAACGATGACGGTTCCGATGTGCATGAGATCTTCTACGGCGACATCACGCCGATCTACCGCTCCAATGGATTCCGCTATATGCCCTTTACCGACAACAAACGAGCGTATATCGGCGACTGGATTTTGGAGTGCGAACCGGACTGTGACCATGCGTCCTCCTCTAAGCTGATCCCTATCCACTATCCCGATGAGCTGGTAAACACGCCCGGCCTTTGGATGGTCTGGTCAGAGAATGTCGTTTCCCCGGATGGAAAAAGCATCGCCTGGTCCGCGCTTGGCGCGACCGGAGCTGTTTATATCGCGGACCTTCGCCGTGAAGAGGACTGCTACCAACTGGACAACATCCGCAATGTCAGCGGGTCCATGGCTTATCGCAGCGATCCCGACCACGAAGGATACGTGATCCCTCCGCAGGTCCGCGGCGGGGAAGTCAAGCAGTTCGTACGCGGCGGTCTGGGCCTTTCGTATGTCGGCACCGGGCGCGGTCCCGGCAATTCCATGTATCAGGCGCTGGACACCGAAGATGTACAGGAGCTGACTCTCTCTCCCGGCTATGATGAGACCTGCATGATCTCTCCGGACGAGCGACTGGGCAGCGTGATGTCCTCCCGCTTTTCACCGGCTTCGAATCTGGCCATCCTGGGTCTGCTTCCCCGTCGCGGGAACCAGATGATCAAGGGCTGCCTCGCGATGACGGCCTATCTTCACGCTGTCGCGGATGTGCGCTCTTTCCGTACCGGCTGTAATATTGGTCCGGCTCTGGTCGATCTTTCACGTTCAAAGACAGAACTGGACTATCTTGGCGTCAATCTTTCCGATCCCGAAGACCGCTATGTCTTCTGTTCTCCGCTAAGCTGGCACCCAAACGGCAAAACCCTCATGTGGAACGAGATCCTGCGCGGGACGAATGAACGTCGTGTGATGATCGCCTGTCTTGTGGACTATGTACCTGGTCCCACACCTGAGATCGCGAAAGTGCCCGCCGAGATCCCCTATGCCCTGCCGGGGATCCTGAGTAAGGCGCCGCAGCCTTCCCTTCCTGTCCGTATCGCCGGGCGTTTCAGCGGCGCCGCTACGACGACAGCTCAGCCGGCGGCGGATACCGCGGGACCTGTTTTTACCACACTTTATGAAAACTTCTCCGACGACGGTGAATCTTTCCTGAATGGCTTTGAATCCGCCAATAATCCCGGGCTTACCTCCTCCTCGCCGATCCACTACGAAGCGGATCTCACCATGACCGGCGCGCACAGCGGCCGCATGGAGGTTTCGGTGACTTTCCGGCGCGCCGGATTCACCGCTCCGGTCGAGATCGCGCCCGATTCCAAAGGCTATGCCGTGTTTGACGGCATAAGGATCGAGCTATAGTATGTATTCACCCAACTGATCCAACAAAAAAGGAGATATTCTTCTCTATATGGGAATGAATATCTCCTTTTGGTTTACCCTGCTTCAAATTTCAAAATTGCTTTATCTCAGGAAACCGTTGATGATCTGTTCTTCCGCTTCCGCTTCGGAAAGGCCGAGAGTCATCAGCTTGATGAGCTGGTCGCCGGCGATCTTGCCGATGGCCGCTTCATGGAAAAGTTCCGCGTCGATGTCATTCGCTTCCAGGCCCGGGACAGCCAGGATGCGGCCGTTATCCATGATGATGGAATCACATTCCGTATGGCCATGGCAAGGCGCGTTGCCGGTGATCTTGGCGTCAAATTTCTGGTAGGAATTGTCACGCGCGACGGAACGGGAAACCACATCGCCGTTCGCGCCTTCTTCATCCAGATCGATCTGATAAGTGGAGATCGCTGTCTGGTTTCCATGTGTCATGAGGCGTTCCTTGACGACCAGTTTTGCGTCTTTCCCCACTTTGGCGATGGTCGAGCGCACGGTGGAGTCCACCCCTTTGATCTGTTCCATCTCCATCTCCATGGAAGCGCCTTCTTCCAGATAGGCTTCTGTGACCGGATTCAGGATCCGCTGACCGGTGCCGTCGCCGGAACCGTAATGTTTCTCCACATAGCGGACATGCGCGCCTTTCTCGAGGAAGAACCGATGCACGCCATCGTGTTCGGAATTCTGAGATCCGCAGTTGTCGATGCCGCATCCGGCAACGATCAGCACGTCGGCGTCTTCTCCGATATAAAAATCATTGTAAACGGTCTCATTGATACCGGTATCGCTGATAACGACAGGAATATGCACGGACTCGTTTTTTGTGCCGGGTTTGACACGGATATCGATCCCGCTTTTGTCCTCTTTCGAAGTAATATCGATATTGGCGGTCGTATTACGGCCCGCCAGCTTGGAATTGGCACGGAAGTTATACGCGCCAACGGGAATGTCGTGCAGGTCCGCGATCTCACGGATCAGACGGCGCTGGATCTCATCTAACTGTACTTTAGGCATTTTCTGTTCCCCCGCTCTTATTCCATTGTCAGTCTGGCGCACGCGTCTACCGCCGCTTCTGTACCAAGCAGTGCAGGCAGCACTTCCTGAACAGAGCCGGTCCGGGAGATCTTTCCGTCCGCGATCACGATGATCTCGTCCGCGATATTCAGGATCCTCTCCTGATGGGAAATGATCACGATCGAACTGTCTTTATGCTCTTCCCGCATCTTCTCGAAGATACGGATCAGATTCTGGAAACTCCAAAGGTCGATGCCGGCCTCAGGCTCGTCGAAGACTGTCAGCTTGGTCTTTCTCGCCATGACCGTCGCGATCTCGATACGCTTGAGTTCGCCGCCGGAAAGCGAGCTGTTGACTTCACGCTCGATATAGTCTCTCGCGCAAAGTCCTACTTCAGAGAGGTAATTGCAGGCCTGAGAGACCGAGATCTGTTTTCCCGCCGCGATCCGTAAAAGGTCGATCACACGGATCCCCTTAAACTTGACCGGCTGCTGGAAAGCAAATCCGATACCCAGTCTGGCGCGTTCGGTGATGCTTTTTTCGGTGATATCTTCCCCATCCAGCAGGATCTGACCGGAAGTAGGTTTGATCACGCCGGCGATCAACCGGGCCAGGGTGGATTTACCGCCGCCGTTCGGACCGGTGATCACGACAAACTTCTTATCTTCTATGATGAGTGAAAGGTCGCGGATGATCTCGATATTCTGTCCTTCCTCCGCAACGCCGTAGGATACGTTTCTTAACTCTAACATGGGTTCTCCTCTTCAGGTCAAATTAGCCGCCCCTCATTATACCGCGGATCCGGTATTTATTCAAGCGTCTGGTCGATGATCTGACGCATAAAGTCCTCACTGATGGCACCGGTGACATAACCAAAAATGTTGCCTTCCGCATCGATCATAAATGTCGTCGGAAAAGCGGAAATATAATAGCTGTATGCCGTTCCGGCTTCTTCATCCATCAGGACCGGATAGGTATAACCATTCTTATCCAGAAAATCCATGATTCCCTGGATATCCTGTTCACCACTCATGTTTGGGAAAGCGATGCTCAAAAAGACGACATCCTCACGTCCGGCAGTCGTAAATTCTTCATACAGTTTCTGGATATCCGGCATCTCCGATCGGCAGGGTGGACACCAGGTCGCCCAGAAATTCAGGAAAATGACCTTACCGCGGTAGTCAGCCAATTGATGAACAGTGCCGTACTGGTCAGTGAGTGTGAAGTCCGGCGCCGGAAAAACATCCTCAGCAGCGCTCTCTGATTCTGATTCCGTACTGCTTTCTGTCTCTGGAGCGGCCGAAGATTCTGTGATCTCATCCGATATTTCTTCCTGAATCACCGATGCCTCAGCGAACTTCTCTTCCTCTGTCGGCAAAGATTCGGTCACTTCGCTCTCTTCCACCGGAGAGGAAAGGCCCGCGAGATAACTGCTGAGTGAGTTCATCCGTCCGCTCAGCATCAGGATCCCCATCAGGATCAACAGGACGCCGCCGATCCGGGTGGTATACTTCACGACATTTCTATGCTTTTTAAAGAAGCTCAATAGTCCACCGGTAAATAGTCCGGCGGCAAGGAACGGCAGAACAAAACCCAGGGTATAGACGCCGATCAGCAAAAAACCTGCCGCGCCGCTGCTGACAGCAGAACCGCTTGTAGCAGAACCGCTTGCAGCAGAACCGCTTGCAGCGGTGGCCATCAGGAGCACGCCGGATAAAACCGGGCCGACACATGGCGTCCAGGCAAAGCTGAATACAAACCCCATGACCAGCGCGGAAAGAGGAGACGCTCCGATTTTTGAGATCGTAAGCGGCAGTTTCTTCTCAGAAGAAAGGAGGCCGATCTCACCAAATATGCCCAGCTGATAAAGCCCAAACAGGATCACGATCACTCCGCCGATCCTGGCCAGAAGCAGCTGGTGTGACCTAAGGAAAAGTCCCAGCGCGGAGAAACCCAGTCCCAGCACAAAAAACGCTCCGCTGATGCCGAGCACGAAAAACAGGGTATTGAGCGCGACTTTTCCCTGGCTGTAACTCTTTTCCCCGTCCGGTCCAACCTTAATCGTTCCGCCTGCCAGATAACCCATATATAGTGGGATCAAGGGCAGTACACAAGGTGAAAAGAAGCTTAAGAGCCCCTGTACGAATACTGTCAGCGCCGAAACTGAAACGCCGATATCGATTCCATTCATTCTGATCAACCTCCAAACGTACCCATTATAAGTCAGTACGGGAAAAGTGTCAAACCTATTGATAATGTCCCGTAACTCATGTACAATTAAATTACTATTATTTTTTTCCAGGAGGTGCTCCAATTGAATTACCAGGAAGAGTCGCTCCGTCTTCACGGAGAGTGGCAGGGCAAGATCGAGGTCATCTCCCGCGTTCCCGTAAAGAACAAGGATGATCTGTCTTTGGCCTACACCCCTGGCGTAGCACAGCCCTGTCTTGAAATACAAAAAGACTATGACCGTTCCTTTGACCTGACGCGCCGTCACAACCTGGTAGCTGTCATCACGGATGGTACTGCTGTTCTGGGCCTGGGTGATATCGGACCCGAAGCCGGTATGCCTGTTATGGAAGGAAAATGCGCACTGTTTAAAGCTTTTGGCGATGTCGATGCTTTTCCCCTCTGCATCCGCAGCAAGGATGTCGATGAGCTTGTCCGTACCATCTATCTGATCTCCGGCAGTTTCGGCGGCATCAACCTCGAAGATATCGCGGCGCCCCGCTGTTTCGAGATCGAAAGAAAACTGAAAGAAATCTGTGATATCCCTGTTTTCCATGATGACCAGCACGGTACTGCCGTGGTCGTAGGCGCCGCTGTTCTGAACGCACTTCGTGTAGTCGGGAAAAAGATCGATGAAGTAAAAGTCGTTATCAACGGTTCCGGTTCCGCCGGTATCGCCATTGGCAAACATTTGCTGAATCTTGGCGTCAAGCATCTGAAGATGGTCGACCGTTACGGCATTCTTTGCGAAGGCGTCGAGATGAACCCGGCGCAGGCCGAAATGGCTGCCATCACCAATCCGGAAAAATTCAGCGGCAAGCTGGCTGACGCGCTGAAAGGCGCGGATGTGTTTGTCGGCGTCAGCGCGCCTCATATCGTTTCGAAAGAAATGATCCGGTCCATGGCGGAAGGCGCCTGCGTATTCCCGATGGCCAATCCTGTTCCGGAGATCGAACCGGATGAGGCGAAAGAAGCCGGCGCGGCTGTGGTAGGTACCGGAAGATCCGATCATCCGAACCAGATCAACAACGTGCTTGTGTTCCCCGGCTTATTCCGCGGCGCACTGGATGTTCGTGCCAAAGACATCAACGAACCGATGAAAGTCGCTGCTTCTCATGCGCTGGCCAGTCTGGTTTCACCGGAAGAACTGAACAAGGATTACATCCTTCCTTACGCCTTTGATAAGCGTGTCGGCCCGACCGTTGCAGCGGCTGTCGCACAGGCTGCCAGAGACAGCGGTGTTGCCAGACTTTGATCATTGTCCTACGATAACTGATAAGAAAAGTTAGTCATATCTGAAAAAGCACAGGAAAAGCAAAACTCCCGACAGAAACGTCGGGAGTTTTTCTTACGGCAGCTGTTTACCGGCAGCCTTATAAAGATCGTACCATTCTTTCTTCGAGAGAACGATCTCTGTGGCCTTCGCCGCTTCGAGGATCCGGGATGGCTTCGTAGTGCCGGTGATGACCTGCATCTTCGCCGGGATCCGAAGCAGCCACGCATAGGCGACGGCATCGACGGAAGTATTCTTCTCCGCGGCGATCGCGCTCAGAAGCTCATTCAGCTTTGGATATTCTTCACTTCCCAGGAACACACCGCCGAAGAACCCTTTCTGCAGCGGGGACCAGCACTGAACAGCGATCTTCTTCAGGCGGCAGTATTCGATCGTTCCGCCATCTCTCATAACGCCCGGATCGTTCATCATATTGACGTTGATACCGGCATCGATGGTCGGACAGTGAACGATACTCATCTGGATCTGATTAGCCGCGATCGCATCAGAAAGGCCGCTCTGCAAAAGCTCCATCTGGAAACGGTTTTCATTGGAAACACCAAAGGAACGGACTTTGCCCGAAGCTTTCAGCTTATCGAAAGCTTCTCCAACCTCATCCGGCTCCATCAGGGCGTCCGGCCTGTGAAGCAGCAGTGAATCGATATGATCCGTATTCAGCCGTTCCAGGATCCCGTCGACCGATTTCAGGATATAATCACCGGAAAAATCATACATTCCGTCATGGATCGCGCATTTGCTCTGCAGGAACATCTTGTCACGCAGTGACGGTTTGTCCGCGAATAACCGTCCGAATACGCGTTCACTCGCCCCGCGGCCGTAAATATCCGCGTGATCGAAGAAGTTGATACCGGCATCCAGCGATGTCTCCACAAAGGCTTCCGCCTCGGGCTCACTCATCTGCGAGATCCTCATGCAGCCGACGCCGATCACGGAGACCTTATCTTTCTGTGGACCGAATTCTATATACTTCATAAAAATGCACTTCCTTTCTGATAAGATAGGATAACCATATCATATTCAGAAAAGAAGTGCAATCTCTAATCCTGCCTATTTCGGACAGATCTTTCTTACACCCCGCTGTAGGCTGAGAATCCGCCGTCGATCGGGATTGTCACGCCGGTAATAAAGCTCGCGGCATCATTGTTGAGCAGGAACAGGACAGCGCCGGAAAGCTCTTTTTCACTGTCGCCGAAACGTCCCATGGGCGTCGCGGCAAGGATCTTGCCGGTGCGCGCGGTCGGCGTTCCATCCGGATTAAACAGCAGTGAAGCGTTCTGCTTCGTCGAGAAAAATCCGGGCGCGATGGCATTCACACGGATCCCCACCTTAGAGAAATGGACAGCCAGCCACTGGGTAAAGTTCGTCACAGCTGCTTTGGCGCCGGAATAAGCCGGGATCTTGGTCAGCGGCGTATAGGCGTTCATGGAACTGATATTCAGGATATTGCAGCCTTCTCTGCCGACCATCTGGGCAGCAAATGCCTGTGTGGGGATAAGCGTGCCGATGAAGTTCAGGTTGAAGACAAATTCCACACCCGATTTATCCAGATCGAAGAAGCTCTTGGTGTCGCCTTCGATATCGCCTACTTCAAAGTATTCTTTATCGGTCGTCGCGCGGGGATTGTTCCCGCCGGCACCGTTGAGCAGAATATCACAGAGGCCAAGATCCGCCTTAACTTCTTCCGCAACTTTCAGACAGATTTCTTTGTCCAGTACATTGCAGGCATACGCTTTGGCGATGCCGCCCTCTTCCACGATCTCTTCCGCGAATTTGTTTGCGGCTTCATAATTGAGATCCAGCAGGGCTACTTTCGCGCCGGCTCTGGCCAGCACTTTGGCAAAGTACGAGCAGAGCACGCCGCCCGCTCCGGTAACGACAGCAACTTTTCCTGTAAGATCCGTGTTCAGAACATTTTTCTGCATGATAGTTTCTCCTTCCGTATTCCGTTTACAGCGGCCGTTTATGGCTCTTGTCGATCGCTTCCCAAAGACCATTCAGATAGGTCGCGCCTAAAGCCCGGTCATACAGACCGTAGCCCGGCATAGCCACCTCGCCCCAGATCATTCTTCCGTGATCCGGACGGATCGGTCCCTCAAATCCGGTTTCATACAGCGCGCGCATGATCTCGTACATATCGAAGGTCCCGTCGCTGGAAAGATGCGCGGCTTCTTCGAAATCATCCGGCGCGTTGAATTTCAGATTGCGCACATGGGCGAAATGGATCCTTCCCTTCAGCGAACGGATCATGTCCGGAAGGTCATTGGCCAGCGAGGTCCCATAGCTGCCCGAGCAGAAGGTCACCCCGTTATGGACATCATCCACTGCCTTCATCAGCCGGAGGATATTCGTCTTGTTGATGATGATCCTCGGAAGTCCGAATACACTCCACGCGGGATCATCGGGATGGATCGCCATTTTGATGTCATACTTGTTGCAGACAGGCATGATCTTCTCAAGGAAATAGACGAGGTTCTGAAAGAGTTTTTCGTCATCAATGTCTTTATAAAGGGCGAAGAGTTCCTTGACTCTGGCCATACGCTCCGGTTCCCAGCCGGGCATAACAGTCCCGTTCATATCTCCGGCAATGGAATCAAACATCTTCTCCGGATCCAGCGCGTCCACCGCGGCCTGCGTATAGGCGAGGACCGTAGATCCGTCCGGGCGTTTTCTGGCGAGTTCTGTCCGGGTCCAGTCGAAGACCGGCATGAAATTGTAGCATACCAGGTGGATATCTTCCTTACCCAGGTTTTCCAGCGTTTCGATATAGTTCGCGATAAACTGATCCCGTTCGGGAGCTCCCACTTTGATCGCGTCATGAACATTCACGCTCTCAATGCCGGAGAGATTCAGTCCCGCCGCTTCGACTTCCGCCTTCAGCGCGTGAATTCTGTCCTGGCTCCAGACTTCGCCTGGCTGTGTATCGTAAAGGGTCGTGATAACGCCGGTCACACCCGGGATCTGCCGGATCTGCTGCAGCGTTACGGTATCAAAACCGGTACCGTACCAACGTAATGTCATCTCCATGGAATCTTTCCTCCGTAATGTTTTCATATGGATGATTCTATTGTATCAAAATGTCATTTGATTGACATTGTTCCCTTTGGTTCCTGTATTGCAAAAGTTGCGGTCTCGTGTTATGCTTGGATTCAGACTACTATCTCCGCCAGACATGCCAAAAGGAAAAAATCCATGAAAAACCAGCTTCGTTCAGCATTCAATTCGAGACAGCACATGTTATCCGAGGATTTCGAAGTTTTCTATTATTCCGATACGATGTTCCAGAGCGTCGGGATCCACAGCCACAACTACTATGAATTCTATTTCTTTGTCGAAGGCAAGGTGACCATGGAGATCGATGGCCGCAGCTTTCCTCTGAAACAGGGGGATCTGGCTGTCGTTCCGCCCGGGATCCGGCACCGCGCCAATGTCACGGATCCGACACTTCCCTACCGTCGATTCGTCCTGTGGATCAGTTCTCCCTTCGCCGCCGAATTGATGGCTGAATCGCCGGATTACATGTATCTGTTGCAGAAAGTCGTTACCACACATGAATATATCTATCATTTCGATCTCATTGAATGCAACGAGATGCGTACCAGACTGTTCGGCCTGCTCGATGAGATCCACCAGGACCGTTTTGGCCGATCTGCCCGTATCGGCCTTTTGATCAGCGATCTGCTCCTTCAGATCAACCGCTCTGTCTACGAAAAACAGAATCCCCGTTCCCACACGGAGAGTACCGGAATGTATAAGGCCATCGTCCGGTTTATCGACACGCATCTGGATGAGACCTTGTCCCTGGACCGTCTTGCCGGTGAGTTTTATCTTTCCAAATATTATATCGCCCATCTTTTCCAGGAAACGACAGGCCTTTCCATTCATCAGTACATAACAAAAAAGCGGCTGCAATTCTGTCTGGGCCTCATACGTGAAGGCGCCAATGTGACAGAAGCGTACAGCCGCTGTGGTTTCGGGGATTATTCCAGTTTTTACCGGGCGTTCAGGAAGGAATACGGTGTCTCTCCCGCCAGGTATCAGCAGGACATACTACTCAACGAGCCTGGTAGCCGTTAGGGAGGTCCGCTTATAATAGATCAGTGTCAGTGCGGAACAGACCAGCCAGCCGGCCGGATAGCCCATCGCGATGGGAATGATCTCGTTGGAGATGAAATTCGCCATGATAAACAGATACGCCTGACGGAACACGACAAAACTTCCCAGCATAATGATCATGGGAGCCTTCGAGTTTCCCGCGCCGCGCAGCGCGCCGGCATAGATCTGGTTCACACAGCACAGCACATAGAACGGACTCATCCAGATGAGCAGTTTGGCTCCGTATTCGATGACTTCCGGCTTCGCGTTGAAGAAAGCCACCAAAGGTCTCGCAAAGATCAGTACCGGCACCATCAGGATCAGGGTAGCCGCACAGGATAAAAGCAGGCTGATACGGATACCTTTCTTCGCCCGTTCCGGCTGATTCGCGCCGAGATTCTGTCCCACAAAGGTCGTGGAAGAAAGCGCCAGTGACTGCATGGGCAGCAGGATCAGCTGGTCGATCTTCGCGTAGGCTGTCCAGCCGGACATACAATCCGCGCCGAAATAGTTGATATAGGACTGAACGAAGATATTGGAGAACGAAGTAATAGCCATCTGGATCGCGGCCGGGATACCGACACGGATGATCTTCTTCATTTCAGCCATATGGATCCTGAGCTCAGAGAACATCACACGGATCGAAGAGTGAGACCGCATCAGAACGAAAAGTGTCAGCAGCGCGGAAAGCAGCTGCGCGATGACCGTGGCCAGCGCGACGCCTTCGACGCCCATATGGAATCCGAGAACAAAGACCAGGTCCAGGATCGTATTGATCACCGCGGAAACGATGAGAAAATAGAAAGGCCGCTGCGAATCGCCGACAGCCCGCAGGATACCGGCGCCCATGTTGTAGACCATCAGACCCACGATACCGCCGAAATAGATCCTCAGATACCGCAGAGACTCCGGAAAGACATTGTCCGGGGTCTTCATCATATGCAGCATCGCCGGCGCGATCACGATCCCGAGAACCGTGAAAACGGCCGCCAGAATAAAGGTCATCATCATAGAAGTATGGACCGTATCCGATACTTCCTGATCGCGTCTGGCACCGTAATACTGCGAGATGACTACACCGGCGCCGGAAGCCAGTCCCATAAAGATACCAATCAGCATATTGATGATCGGACCTACCGTGCCAACGGCAGCGAAAGCCTCGGAGCTGACATAATTGCCTACGACCCAGGTATCAACGGTATTATAAAGCTGCTGGAAAATATTGCCGATCAGGAGCGGAAGCGCGAAATCGATCAGATGACGGCTGATATTGCCCTCTGTCATATTGGTCTCCCGCCTGGATCTGCGGGAAGGAAAATGAAACGCCATGGCGAGCCTTTCTTTTTAAAATAATGTTAAAATCCTGTCTATTATAGGCCTAACATCCTCCCGTGTCAACCCGTCAATTGTCATAAAAAACCCCGGGCAACTAAACCCGGGATTTTTTATTGTTCGTAGGTGGAGAGGCGCTTGCAGCGCTCCTCATATTACGAAAGATTATTTGCCGATGAAACGATCATGACGAGCCTGATACTGATCAATAATCTGAGTCAGTCCAAGAGCGTCAAGAGCTTCGACCATGGTCGGGATCTCATCTACGCTGGACTGGCTGGTAGCCAGAGCGGAGATGTATTCCTGAGACTGGGTGCTAAGGTCG
>JAFRZE010000001.1 GCA_017442735.1 Bacillota bacterium | reverse complement strand
GAAGCGTATTTCAGAATTAATGATAAGGTTCGCCCTTGACTATGCTAAAGAAATTGGATTTAAAGAAGTGTATCTTAAGAGCGAGCACCATGGTTTGTACGAAAAATATGGCTTTGAGAAAATTGCTGATTTTGAACCTATGCAGGGCCTCGCTAACCAGCTTTTTAGAATTGCTATCTGAATGAAAACTTCCAGTTTGTCGGGATACCTGAAAAAACTGAATACCACATTTTGCCAAGCCGGCAGCGTAACCCGCTCGAAGGGATGAAAAATGGGTAAGTCAACAAAAAAACCGCCTGGTCAACAACATAGGAAGTGCGAAATATGTTGATATAGCGCCATATTCGTACTGTTTCGCAGGGTTCGAATCCCTTCAGGCACGCACTCACGCCCCCAAAGGGGCGTTTTTTCTGCCCGGGAAATTTAAACCCTGCAGGTTCTTTCCCTCCATCGTCAACGACAAACCTTCCCTGTGCGGTCTGCTTCCCTAAAGAGGCCGTTTTATTTATTGTAGTTCGTATGATATAATAAAAAAAGCTGTGCTATAATACCTAAAAAAGAGACTGGCAGATCGGAATTTGGCGGACAGATAGAGAGTGACAAAATGAGAGCACATGATTATGAGATAAAGACTGAGCGATTACTGTTACGCCCGATGACAGTTGCGGATGCTGATGCTGTTTGGAAGTGGGTAAGTGATGAACGAGTAGCAAGGTATATGGTCTATCCGACATATACTGAAAAAGAGAAACTCCGTGAATGGTTGTGCTCTATCGAAGAATTTGATGGAGAGTATCATTTCGGATATGTTCGTTTATCTGATAATGAATTGATTGGAAGCGGAAGTATAGGTCCAAGTAACCAAAAAGATGGATTCTGGGGATTTGGTTATAACTTCAGATATGATTGCTGGAAAATGGGATTTGCAACAGAAGCCGCTAAAGCGATGATCGATTTTGCCAAAAGAGAATTTGGTATTACACATTTTTGTTCGAGTCACGTGGAACCGAATCTTGCATCCGGACATGTGATGGAGAAATGCGGTCTTCATTTCACAGGATACGGAGAATTCGAGAAACTGGACGGAAGCTGCAAGGCACGTTCGATGGAATATGAGGGCATTCTGTGACACAAATTTCAGTTTGTCGAGATCTCTGAAAGCTGAATAACCGTTTCTTAAGCCAGAGGCGTAAGTTTATGGCTTTCTTATGCACGTGGTATAATTACCGTAAAGAAAGAAGAATCTCTCGGAAGGAGGAATCTTGCGTATGAAACTCCGGACAGCCAGAATAGTAGTTTGGAGCATGATGGCAGCAGCCGTTTTGTCTGGACTGATCGCACTTGTTTCGCAGAGCCCGGTTGCTTACGTGCTGATGGGGCTGGCTCTTGCGGCAGAGCTGATCGTGTTTTTCACCTTCATCCGATGCCCGCATTGCAGCCGTCACCTGGACCGTGCCGGAATGAATTCAGAAATCGAGTACTGTCCGTTCTGCGGAGAGTCCTTAAAAGATCGGGATGAGTAAGCATTTGCCCGGAAAGTCGGCAGTATCTTCCGAAATAAGCGGGCTTATGGTATGATACGAATTGTCGGGAGACAAAAGATCCCGACAGTTCTAACTGGCTTGATAAATCGCTGTCTGGCCATACAGGAGGAGAAGGCTATGGAATTGGGACTGCGCCGCGGAACCGTGTCTGTTGAAGCGCATAACAGAGAATGGGAAACCATCGCAGCAAAAACCATTGATGAATTGCGGTCGATCCTTCAGGAAGTACTGATCGATGCGCAGCACATCGGAAGTACATCCATCCGGGGGATCTGCGCCAAGCCGATCATTGATATCGTCATCGGCGTATCGGACTTTGACAAACTCCTGCCCATGAACAGCATCCTTGATCAGAACGGCTTTTTCTTTCGGGGGCAGGATCATCCGGAGCAGTATCTATACGTGTGCGGGAAGGATGATGTCGTGACGCATCACATCCATGCAACGATCTATAATTCCGGGACATGGAACGATTACGTGAACATGCGGGATTATCTGAACTGCCATAAAGAGGATGCGGAAAACTACTCGAAGCTGAAAGAATCACTGGCAGAGCAGTATGCAGAAGACAGAGGAACATATACTGCGATGAAAGGTGAAATGATCGGCGAGATTCTTACAAAAGCGCAGAATTGGCGCAAGAGCCGGGATGAGATCACGGCAGCGGCGCCGGAAGAAGAGGCGGAAGTCCCCGCGCCGTCAGCCGCCATCCTGATCCCGATCGTCCGGGACCGGGATGAACCGGCGCTCCTTCTGGAAGTCCGTTCCATGAATGTCTGGCAGCCGGGGGAAGTCTGCTTTCCCGGCGGCCATATCGAGGCGGGAGAAAGCAGTATCGATACGGCGCTGCGTGAAACCTGTGAAGAGCTCGGGATCCGTCCTTCTTCCGTAAACATTCTGCAGCAGATGGAGCCGGAACGGCATATAGAGAAAATGCTTGTCTGGCCGGTAGTGGGGGAGATCGATCCGTTTGACCCGGACGGCCTGCGCCTGCGGCAGGAAGAAGTGAGCGAGGTCTTTACCCTGCCTTTTTCCTGGCTTTTGTCCCATGAACCGGCTGTTTATGATATAAGCGACCCGGAGAGCGGGGAACTGCCCGTCATTCTGAGGCAGTATTTGAAAAACTATACGCGGAAGAGCAAAGGAGCAACGACATATTACTGGGCCTATGAGGGGTATGGGATCTGGGGACTGACGGCGCGGCTTCTTGTCCGATTCAAAAAAATGCTTCTGGCAGATCGGAGTTTTGCAGGTAAGAAAAATGAAGGATTGTGAGTGGTGCCATCTGTCTGAAGAAGACAAACAGTTCCAGGTGTACAAGAGTACATTGTGGTCTGTTTTTCTTTCCGATGAACAGGATTATATCGGACGGTGCATTTTGGTTCTGAAGCGTCACTGCGGTTCAATGTCAGAACTGACAGATGAAGAATGGGAAGAGCTTCGCAAGCTGGTTTGTAAAGTGGAGACCTGTCTGAAGACTGTTTTGGGAGCGGCCCTGTGTAATTGGAGCTGTCTGATGAATAGTTTTTATAAAGATGCAGACCCCGATCCGCATCTTCATATCCATGTCAGACCAAGATATGATAAACCGGTGATACTTAACGGAAACACGTATATTGACGGCGAGTTTGGCCATCATTATGCCGTGAATAAAAACGGATCAATACCTGTTGAAGACAAAGAAGAGGTGTTTACCCGGATCAGGGAATGGCTGAATTCCTGAATAAAGAGTGCATTGACGGAGGTCTTCCTGCAGTTCAGGGAAGGCCCGGCGGGCTAATTGAGGCAAGATCGGAGAAACATGGAATGGAAATGCTTTTTGAGATTCTTTTTGGGATCATCGTGGAAGGGTCCCTGGAAGCCTCAGCAGATAAAATAGTTCCGCTGTGGATTCGAATCATCACAGGGCTTATCCTGATCGTGGTATACGGCGGTTTGGTCGGTTTCCTGCTATACGAAGGCATTCGCAGCATGAACTGGGGCCTGCTGGTGATCGGGATTGCTCTGTTGGCCTTTTTTGCATTCGGATTCCGGAGAATATACAGGAAGCGTCGGGATCGATTTCGGTGAAAACTGCCTCATGATCGACGGGATCACCTGCAAAAAACGGTAAGATGAAGAAAAATATAGCTTATTGCGGCGCAGACTGTTCAGAATGCAGCGGCGGCGGAATCGCAGCCAGAGGAAACCATGAAGCTTGACGGAATTGATTGTCTGGGGATCGACCGTGTGCTGAGGCGCGGGAGCGGTGAGATCATCGCCGATACAGATCACGCGCTGCTGATCCGTGATGATGTAAGCGGCGCTTATATGCTTGCCTGCGATGACCCTTCGACCGGTATGGCGCTGCTTGACCGCCATATCAGCCGGGATTGCAGCCTGCTGATGGTTTCGGACTATGCGCTCGGGATCGCTGCGTTTGAGCGGTACGGGTTTTCAGAGAAACTGGAGTGCTTCCAGGTTGCCTATTTCGGCGAAAAGCCGGCGGCGGACAGCAGGCTGACCGTCAGAGCGGCGGAGGAACAGGATCTGCCGATGCTGACTGCGACCTATCATCTGGTCAGCCCGGAGGAACTGGAAAAACTCATCAGGAGAAGATCTATCCTGCTCGGGTATGAGCGGGAGCGCCTGATCGGCTTTATCGGCGAGCATCTGGAAGGAAGCATGGGGATCCTGTATGTTTTTCCCGCATACAGACGCAGAGGGTTCGGAAGCGCACTTCAAAAACATCTCATCATACAAACGATGGAAAAAGGATATATCCCGTTCGGGCAGGTGGAAAAAGACAACCGGAACTCATTGAGACTGCAGAAGAAGATCGGGATGACGAAGTCTGACGATCTGATCGTCTGGATGTGGCGATAGCATCGAAAAAAACGCCGTTCAGACAGATAGATCAGATCTGGGGAGAAGAGCATGAAAATAATAAAAATTTCAAATACAGACGCAGACCGGATCGCCTCTTTGGCAGCGGCGTTCCGGACGCAGCTCAAGTCCTATAAAGGCATTCAGTCGCAGCCCGATATCAATGCGGGAAAAGAAGAGATCCTTGAATTTCTGGAATCCGGTTTTCCGGTCTATGCGGCTGAAGATCAGGGGGACTTCGTGGGATATATCGTGTGCAGGATCGACGAGCCCTGCCTGTGGGTCGAACACATCTTTGTGCGGGAAGATTGTCGAAGAAAAGGCATTGCCACGATGCTTTTTAACAAAGCCGAAGAGATTGCAGCGTCAATGGGAGAAGATACGGTCTATAACTTTGTTCATCCGAACAACGAAAACATGATCCGCTTCCTCCGCACAAAAGGCTATACCGTTCTGAATATGATCGAGATCAGGAAACCTTATGCGGGGGAAAACCTGACGACGACGATCCCCGTCGGAAAGGAAGTTTTTGACTATTAGTCCGCAATAACGATTTTCTTGCAATAGTCCGCCGGAAGAATTATAATCAAAAAAAAGGAGAATGACTGATGACAGTAAAAGATATCGTCAATGGACCGGAGTGGGCTGTTTGGGTCGTCTTCGTCGTACTTGCGGTAATCAGTATTGTTCTGCTGAGCGGACATGGAGAAAATCTGATTGCCGGTTACAATACAGCCACAGAAGAAGAAAAAACCAGATATGATACCAAACGTCTGTGCAGAGTGGTCGGAGGCGGTTTTACGGTGATTGCCATCACTGCTTTGATCATAGGTATCTGGGGGGATGTACTTCCCGCTTCTTTTTCTTATGTGCTTTTGGGTGTGATCCTTGCAGCTGTCGCGGCCATCGGAGTTTTGGCCCATACTGTCTGCAAAAAGAACGATGAATAAAAAGAGCTTTTGATCCTCTTGAAGAAAGGAAATCAACCGATGTTTTGTCAGTATTGCGGAGCACAGATCCCCGACGATTCGGCTTTCTGCAACGCCTGCGGGCGCCGGCAGCAGACCGTTCAGCAGCCTCGGCGGCAGGACGCGCCGGCTGCTTATCAGCAGGCCCAGCCGGCCTACCAGCAGTCCATGCCGGGCATGAAGTGGCATAAGTTCCTCGCATATTTCGCGCTCTGGCTGGGCGCCCTGTCAAACCTGGTCACCGGGATCACCTATTTAAGCGAATATGACACGATACAGAAGGTCTACGGGGGCTTCGCGATCGTACTGGCGGTGCTCGGCGTCATGACGGCCGTGAAGCTGATCAAATTCAAAGCCGACGCCCCGAAGACGCTGCATCATTTACTGCTGTTAAGTGTCGTCGGAAGCTTTGCCTTCACGCTTTGGGCCGCAGGCGTCTTCTCCGGATACGGGATCGATTTCGGAGACCGCGACACGGTGGCGGCTCTTCTCAGCTTCGTGATCTCGCTTGTGATCGTCCTGATCAACAAGTCCTATTACAATAAGCGGGCATATCTGTTTACCCGCTGAGAGGGAGTGCATACGATCCGCGCGGCCGCTGTCCGGCCAGGCGGAAGGGGACGGCCCGGCCGTCCCCTTTCTTATGTCCCGTTCACTGATTCGGTTCCGCGGAAAAGCCTTGCCTTTCCTGCAGAATCTTAAAGGGGCCGCTTCAATTTATTGTTGTTCCAATGGTTTATGACAGGGTAAAACTGTGTTATAATATATTTGTTCAGGAATAAGGACTGGCAAAGCCGGATGTTCTTCACACGGATTTGCTCCATGTTTTGATGGGCAGATATCTGTTTTTCGGAGGGAAATATGGCATCGTTATCTGAAACAAGGACAGGGGAAGAAAAAGAATTCTCCCGGGAAAAGACCATCATCAGGACCAGTATTATCGGGATCATCGCCAATGTTTTCCTGGCCGCATTTAAGGCGGTGGTCGGCCTGATGTCCCACTCCATCGCCATCGTGCTGGACGCGGTCAATAATATCTCCGACGCGGGCAGCTCGCTGATCACCATCGTCGGGACAAAGCTGGCGGGCAGGGAACCGGACAAAAAGCATCCGTTCGGGTATGGCCGCATCGAGTACCTGAGCGCGATGATCATCTCCGTCATCGTGCTCTATGCCGGCATTACCTCCTTTGCGGAATCCGTCAAGCAGATCATCCATCCGGAGACACCGGATTACAGCGCCGTTTCTCTGATCATTGTGGCTGTCGCCGTTGTGGTCAAGATACTGCTCGGGCGCTATGTAAAGAGCGTGGGTGTCAAAGTAAATTCGGATTCCCTGATCAACTCCGGCGAGGATGCCACGCTGGACTCCGTCATTTCGGCATCGACGCTGGTCGCGGCCGGAATCTTTCTGATCTTCCATCTGTCACTGGAGGCATGGCTCGGCGCAGTCATCTCCCTTGTCATCATCAAATCCGGCATAGAAATGCTGCGGGATACGATCTCCCGGATCCTGGGGGAGCGAAATGATAAAGAACTTGCCAGAGGGATCCACGATACGGTCATGAGCTTTCCGGATGTAGAAGGCGCGTATGACCTTGTACTGAACAACTACGGGCCGGACAGCTGGAACGGTTCCATTCACATTGAGGTTCCGGATACCTATTCTGCCGATCAGTTGGACCAGCTGATCCGCGAGATCATGATGAAGGTCCACAGCGAACATCAGGTCATCCTCACGGCGATCGGCGTCTATTCGGTGAATACGAAAGATGAGGCGGTCATCCGGACGAAGCAGAAGGTGGAGGAGATCGTTTTTTCCCATGAATATGTCAGGCAGCTGCACGGTTTCTATCTGACAAAGGATCCGAAGAAGATACGCTTTGATATCGTGATCAGCTTTGATGCCGGGGATCGCAGAGCCGTGTACAGCGAGGTGGTCGCCGACGTACAAAAAGCATTTCCCGACTATGAACTCCAGGTCGCGATGGACACGGATTTTACGGAAGAGTAAACCGATTCGGGTTTATCGATCCGAGGCAGCGGAGATTTCAGCCGGACGGCTTATTAAGCGTTGACTAAATCAAATATCGGGCTTATAATTAAGCCATCTCTTAATCAAAGGGGTGGCTTATGGATTTATCTGCGATGTTGAAAGCTTTGGGAGAACCCACAAGGCTTATTATTTTTCAACAGCTTCTCAGCCGAAAGCATTGTGTCCGTTCTCTGTCAAAAAAGCTTGGTATCACCGAATCGGCCATATCCCAGCATATGAAAGTCCTGAAGGAAGCCGGGCTTGTTTATGGGGAGCGGTTCGGATACCACATTCACTATCTTCCGAAGCAGGAAGCACTGGATGAGTTATGCGCTGCGTTTTCCGGAATGAAACAGCAGTCCGTTGACCTCTGCCGGGATCCGCAGATTTGTCAGTGCGAATTTCGGGAGGAGGCAAAGAAGTGAACCTTCTTCTTGATCTGTTTCTGACGTTCGCAAAAATCGGACTGTTCACTTTTGGCGGCGGATACGCCATGATCGCACTGATCGAAAACACCTGCGCGGAGAAGAAGCAGTGGATCACCCACGATGAGATGATGAACATCACCGTCGTTGCCGAGTCAACCCCCGGTCCGATCGCCATCAACTGCGCGACCTATGTCGGATATAAACAGAAGGGCCTGGCAGGGGCATTGATCGCAACGATCGGAATGATCCTTCCCTCTTTCTGCATCATTTTTGCGATTTCAAAGTTTCTGGATCATTTCCTTGCAATCACCTGGATCGCGCATGCATTCCGGGGCATTAAGATCGCGGTTGGGATCCTGATCCTGGATGCTGCCGTTAAGATGCTTCAGAAGATGCAGAAGAAACCGATGCCCATGGCATTTATGCTTTGTGCGTTTGCGGCTATGCTGCTGATTAACATCTTCTCGGTCAGGATTTCTTCCATCATCCTGATGCTTACCGCAGGACTGATCAGCCTGATCATTTTCCTGGTCAATAAGCCTGCTGCGAAGGAAGGTGCCGGGAAATGATCCTTCTGGAATTATTCATTGGTTTCCTCAAGGTCGGCTGTTTTGCATTCGGCGGCGCATACGGTGCCATACCGCTGATCCGTGATGTCGTCCTTTCCTACGGCTGGCTGGACGATGAGATGCTGACCTATATGATCGCTGTCAGCGAGAGTACGCCGGGACCGATCATGGTCAATCTGGCCACCTATGTCGGCAGTTCACAGGCCGGGATCCCCGGGTCACTGGTGGCTACACTTGCCGTCGTACTTCCGTCCTTTATCATTATTCTCCTGGTGACAGCGCTTCTGAAGGCGGTGTTGAAAAATCCCTGTGTACAGGCGGTTCTTCGTGGACTGAAGCCCTGCATGATAGGGATCATTCTTGCCACCGGTGTCTGTATGATCATCAGAAACGGTATTGTCATCGAGAACAGTGCAATGATGCTCCGGCCTCTGATCCTGACACTGCTGCTTGGAGCTATATACTTTGGTTCCAGAAAGATAAAAAAAGGCGGCATATCACCGATCCTTCTGATCTGCCTTTCCGCAGCCGCAGGGATCGTCGCTTATGGAATTTAAAAGCTGAATGAGGATTCCATCCTGCCAAATTGTGTTATAATATATATGAATCGGGATATATCATGGGTAATCGGGTTTTTGTGAGGATATAGAAAATGGAATACAAAATCGAGGATCTGACAGAAGAAGAGGCCGGATACATCGGCGAAAAGATCAACGAGATCGTGCCGCGCGAAGTGGACGCGGACGAAGAGGAATTCGTTCTTAAGATCGCAGAGGCGAACTGAAAGACGTTCCCCAGGGACATAACTGCTACGAGCTATACAAAATGATTTAAAGCATGGAAAACAGTCTGAGAAGGGATAAAGTGTATATTCATGAAGTCGTCCCGGATGAAACGGTCCTTGCAAAGCTGATCCGGCTTTCGGAAGACTGGACGGCGGTAAACAGCTGCTACGGCTATCGCCCCAACGAAAGATCGGATATCGAAGGGAAGCGGATCTTTCTTGCCGGGGAAGATGGTGAGATTGCCGGGTATCTGTTTGGCAGGGTTTTTCAGTCAGAGCAGATGAAGTCTGTGATGCCCGAAGGGACTCCCTGTTTTGAAGTGGAAGAACTGTATGTCGTACCGGAAAAACGTTCCCGGGGGATCGGAGAAAAACTCTTCCGATACGCGGAAGAAGCCGTGAAAACGGAAGCCGCGTATATGGTTTTAAGTACGGCAAGCAAAAACTGGAAAGCCCTGTTCCATTTCTATCTCGACGAATTGAGCATGAGCTTCTGGAGTGCGAGACTGTTTAAGAAAATTGAATAGTGAGGTTTTCATTCCTGTCAGGAGAAAGTGACACAGAGAAGAAGGTGCGATCCGGGAAAGAACCGGTAAAAAATCGGGTTTGGCAAGGAGATAAGGAAAAGATGAAAGATCTGGAAAAACACAAATGTCACATAGCCGTGGTTCAGGCGGAGCCGGTATTGTTTGATAAGCAGGCCTGCCTTGATAAAGCGCTTGGATATATTGAAGAGGCGGCGGGAAAGGGAGCGGAACTGATCGTTTTTCCGGAACTGTTTATCCCGGGATATCCTGTAGGAATGAATTTCGGATTCAGTGTCGGCAAAAGGACGGAACCCGGAAGAGAGGACTGGAAACGATATTATGATGCTTCTGTTGTCGCAGGAGGAGAGGAGTTTCAACAGCTTTCCGATGCGGCGAAGAAGACCGGAAGCTATATCAGCATCGGTTTCTCGGAAAGGGACGCCGTGGGCGGCACCTTATATAACAGCAATGCCATATTTGAGCCGGACGGCTCATTTAAGATTCACCGCAAGCTGAAACCGACAGGTTCCGAGCGGCTGGTGTGGGGAGATGCCGATAAATACTTTTTCCCGGTCACGGAAACCCCGTGGGGACCGATCGGAAGCCTTATTTGCTGGGAAAGCTATATGCCGCTTGCCAGAGTGGCTCTGTATCAGAAAGGAATAACGATCTACATTTCGCCCAACACAAACGATAATCCCGAATGGCAGGCGACAGTCCGGCACATAGCGATAGAAGGCAAATGCTATTTCGTCAATGCCGACATGATAATAAGAAAGGGATCGTATCCTTCGAATCTGAACGGCAGGGCCGAGATCGAGAAACTGCCCGAAACAGTGTGCCGGGGAGGCAGCTGCATCGCAGATCCCTTCGGTCACTATGTTGCCGGGCCGGTATGGGATGAGGAAACGGTGATCTATACGGAGCTGGATATGGACAGGCCGGCAGCCTGCAAAATGGAGCATGACGCAGTCGGGCACTACGCAAGGCCCGACGTCCTGCAGCTAATCGTAACAGACAGATAACGTCCCGTTTGTTCCCCGGGGTTTTCCGGCGCAATTTGCCCCTCATCGACCTGTCGCCGAGGAGATTTCCGGAAGGATGGCACAGATGGAAATGTTTGAAGTTTGTTATATTTATACGATACAGGAATTGATTCTCCGGGCATTATCGTGTATAATACTGGAGAAGCTTGCGAAAGGAGCGCGGACCGATGGCGAACAGGAAGAATATCGCCGATTAACTTAAATAAAGGCGCACAGAGTATGGGAAAGGGGCCTGTCCCCTTATTTGAGCGCCGTTTTACGCTACTTTCGGATAGTGGGAACCGCAGGACGCAGCCACAGACGGGAGCTGCATCGCTGCGGATTTTTTATGTCCGCTGTCCGCGCAGACCGACACATTGCCAAAAATGGGAGGAAAAAACAAATGAGTATAACACTGAAACCGATCGATGAAACCAACCGCGAGGCTGTTCTGGCTCTTTCCGTGCGCGACGACCAGCCCTTCGTCGCCAGCAATAAGCGCTCCCTGGAGCAGTATGAGGAGACGGAGAAAGAGGCGCCCGGCGTCGCCCGCCCGTTTGCGATCTGTGCAGACGGCCGGCTGGTCGGCTTCTGTATGTTTGCCGTGGATCCGGAAGATGACGACGAGGATGATCGATACTTTCTCTGGCGCTTCATGATCGACAAGAAAGAACAGGGCAAAGGCTACGGCCAGGCGGCGCTGCAGGAGATCATCCGCTATTTCCGTGCGCTCGGCGCCGACCGGCTGCTCCTGTCCACGGAGCCGGAGAACGAGCGGGGCCTGCACGTGTATCACAAGGCAGGCTTTCGGGAGATCGGCATAATCGACGGCGACGAAGCCGTTCTGCGGCTATGGCTGAAAAAGAAGAGCAAAAAAGAGCAGGACAAGGTCCTGTGGTACGGGGTCAACGTGAAAGAACGCCTGCGGATCCGGGAGAAAAAAGGTTACGGCGTGAGCATCGCCTTGACCGGGGAAGAACTGGAAACCTACTGTGCCGGCAGCGGCCGCTTCGGGCAGGATTTCCCCGTGAATCCGGATATGCTTTTCCAGGCGGGCTCGGTCAGCAAGCCGATGTTCGCGCTGACGCTGCTGCGGTATGTGGATAAGGGGATCATTGATCTGGATGCGGATATTTCCGGCGTGGTCAGTGAGTTTGTAAAGGGCCCGGTGACTTTTTCCGCCCTGCTCAGCCACACAGCCGGCTTTAATCTGCACGGCTTTCCCGGATACCGGGCGGACGCGCCGCAGCTCACGCTCGAGGATGTGCTCGCTGGACGCGGGAACACGCCGAAACTGTGTCGGATCCGGCCGTACGGAAAGCAGTACAGCTATTCCGGCGGCGGCATCACGCTGGCGGAGCTGGCGTTCACGAGGATCACGGGCTCGACGCTGCGGGAAGCCTTCCAAAAGGAAGTTGCCGGGCCGCTGGGCCTGACCCGGACGGGTTATTTCCAGCCGCTGGATGAGGAACTGGCCGGGAATGCCGCGTTCGGCGGAAGGCTGGCAGAAAAGGAAGATCCGGCGCATGGGTATCACTATTATCCCGAGCACGCCGCGGCGGGGCTCTGGACCACGCCGACCGAGCTGACGAAGATCGGACTCGCGCTCTCAAAGAGCTGGCGCGAGGGCGGCCTGCTGAAGAAAGAGACCGCCCGGCGCATGCTGACGCCGGTCATGAATAATTACGGGCTGTGCATTCACAATTTCAGAGGCGACATCGGTTATCATGACGGCTGGAACGAGGGCTTCCTGACGACCTGGATGTTCTCTCTGCGGGAAGACCTCTGCGTGGCCGTTATGTTCAACAGAAGCATGGAGGAGCTTGACTGGAAGCAGTCGTATATTGCCATTGAGCTGTTCCAGATGCTGGAGGAAGAGCTGGCAGAGGACGTGCCGAAGACCGGCTGGAAATCATTCTGCGGCAAGTACGAGCAGCTCATCCCGGATTTCCGCCTGGACGAGGTCTTTATGGAAGACGGTGATCTCTATGCCAGGATCATCGGCGAGGACGGCGCGTATACAAGCCGGCTTTATCCCATCGGGAAGAAGACCTTCGGACGGAAGGGCGGCTTTGCGAAGATCGTCTTCGGAAAGAACTGCCTGACGGTCGACGGGATCACCTGCAAAAAACTGTAACAAAAAGAAAAAGGATACGATCCTGTGACGGAGATCAGAAAACTGTATGAGGATAAAGGGATGAAAAAAACGCTTTTTAAACGGCTTGTTCCGTTCGTACTGGTCCTCTTTCTTCTTTCTCTTTCGGGATGCGGAAGCAGGCAGGAAGAAACCGCGGACGATCCGGGTAATGTTGAAAAGATCGTTGAGGAGATGGCGGTCGATTACGGTTCATACGGTGTGGAAGCAAACGAGCGGATCGATACGCTGTTGAAGAGCCTTTCGGAGGCGGACAGAAGTGCCGGGACGCGCTGGGAAAAGATCATGGAGCTGTGGAGATCTCCCGAGCTCGGACAGCCGCTTCATTATGACATTCTGCCCGATGGCCTGCCGGATACGGATGAACTGTGCATCGTGGTCCTGGGCTTTCAGCTGAATCCGGACGGGAGCATGAGAGAAGAGCTGGTCGAGCGGCTGACGGTCGCGCTTGGCAGCGCGGAAAAGTACCCCCGTTCCTATATCGTCTGCACAGGCGGCGGCACTGCCGCGGAGAATGAGTCCGCTTCCGAAGCCGGTGAAATGGCAAAATGGCTTATCGGACACGGCATTGAAAAAGGCCGCGTCATCGTGGAGGACCATTCCATCACGACAGCCCAGAATGCGATATTCACCTATGACATCCTGACATCCCTTTATCCTTCCGTAAAGAAACTCGCGATCGTCTCCAGCGACTATCACATTGCGACCGGAGAGCTGCTTTTTAAAGCGGAATCGATCCTCCGGGCCAGTTCGCCGGGGAACGAAAAGCTGGAGGTCATAGCAAACGCGGCATGGAAAGCCCCTTCCGGCTCCCTCTCCGCCATGTTTCAGGCAGGAGCGCTGATCGAGCTGTTCGGGGACATCGAAACGGCATTTGCGATCTATTATGATAACTATGACATACACGCCCTGCCGCCGCTTCACTGAACCAGGCAGGCGTCCGGAAGAAGAGAGGCGTCGGATCACGCAGGGGAGGTGCTGAAAATGGATCTGGAAAAGCTGTACCGTCAGGTTGACGAGATGCTTTCAAAGCTGGATTTTGACAGGATATGGCCGGGGTTCAAACCGCTCCGGTTTGCCCTGTACGATGAAGAAAAATGCTTTTTCGGCGGCCGGTATGTCGAAAAGACCGATGATTTCTGCGCTAATACCTCCATTATCTATCAGGGGGAGCAGATCGCGATCTGGAAGGCGGCGGAAGAAACGGATCTTTCCGTACTGACCTCGAAAATGGTCCATGAGATGTTTCACGGCTTTCAGCGGCAGCAGGGATGGGACTGCTGGCCGAATGAAACGGAGGCGCTGTACCGGTATACGTATGACGCTGAAAACCTGGCCCTGAAACTGCGGGAAAACGAGCTGCTGCTGGCGATGCTTGACCGCTTTGACAACGCTTCGTTCCGGGAGCTGCTTTCGCACAGAAAACGGCGCAGGGAAAAGTTTCCCTATGAGTTTTCCTATGAAAGCAAGGTGGAGGAAATCGAAGGAAGCGCAAACTTCGTGGAGTGGCAGGCCCTTCGGCAGCTGGATGAAAAGAAGGCGGCTGCGCTGACGGACCGCATGCGAGTCGTGCTGACAAAGGCGGAAAGCCTTTTCCCGATCCGGATATCCGGCTATTTTTCCGGCGCGCTGATGATCAGCGCTTTACTGCAGGCAGGCTGCTATTCCTTTGACCCTGCCGTGCGGCCGGCGGCCGCTTTGATCCTGGATAAGGCAGACCCCTCCGACGGCGGCTTCCCCGGGAAAGAGGCATGCCTTCGGAAGGTATCGGATGCGCTCCGCACGTTCTTCGCAGAGACTGACGCGATCATTCAAGCCGCGCTGCAAAGGAACGAGATCGTTCTCCGCGGTCCGCTCGAGCTGGTCTCCGCGAATATCTACGATGCGAGATGCTGTCGGGGATATATCACGTCGACCTATTTCCTGATGGCGCGGGACGGGACGGAAGATAAGCTGCTTTACGGCAATTTCGTGATCCGGATGAAGGATGAAAAAACCATTGAAACAGTCTATCGATGGGAGTAAAGTTAGAGACGGACGGATTCGGAACAGAAGAGGAGCGAAAATGGACTGCGGACTGCGACTGCGCGATATGACGGAACCGGATATCGAAGACTATGTAAGATGGTTCACGGAAGAAACGGAATGGGGCGACTGGGATGCTCCCTGGGAGGGCCATTTTGCGGGCAATGCGGAGGAAGAGCGCCAGAGCTGGACGGAATATTACCGTTCCGTAAAGGATCTGACGGAGCATACCGTCCGGTGGAAATATGAAATCGAGGCGGACGGAAAGCATATCGGCTGGATCTGTTCTTATACGGACCTGGAGTATCTGGAGAATCCGGAGAATATCCCGGCCATCGGGCTGGATATTCCCGGTACGGATAACAGAAACCGCGGCTGCGGAACCGCTGCGTTCCGGCTGTATATGGATTTTTTAAAAGAGCACGGGCATCATTCTTTCTATACCCAGACCTGGTCCGGAAACCGGAGGATGATGCGCGTGGCCGAAAAGCTCGGCTTCCGGGAAGTGTTCCGGAAAAAAGACTATAGAGAAGTGGACGGAAAGAAATATGACGCCGTCACATACCGGTATGATGAGCAGCATGACTGCTGATTGACAAAGGAGATAGAATATGAAGTTTTCGGAAATGCCTTACAAAAGACCCGATCCCGAAGCGGTGAAGTCAGAGCTCGCTGCGCTGACCGAGCGGCTGAAAAATGCTGCGGACTATGCGGAGGCGCGGGCCGTCTTTCTGGAGAAGGAAGAGAAGGAAAAAGAAGTCGATACGATGGGGACCCTCGCTTATGTGCGCCACTCGATCGACACACGCGACGAATTCTACGACGAAGAGATCGAGTTCTGGGATGAGGTCGGGCCGGAGTTTGAAGAGTACGAACAGGCCTGGATCGATGCGATGCTGGAATCACCCTTCCGGAAGGATTTTGAAGCCGAGTACGGCGACCTGCTCTTTGTGAACGCTGAGATCGCGAAAAAGACCTTCTCGCCCGAGATCATTGAGGATATGCAGAAGGAGAACGAGCTTGTCACCGAATACGGCAAGCTGATCGCCTCGGCGCAGGTCCCCTTCGAGGGCGGCACCTATACGCTCTCCCAGCTGGAGCCGTTCCAGACCGACGCCGACGATGCGCGCCGCCTGGCCGCCTGGAAGGCCAAAGGCCAGTGGTTCAAAGATAATCAGGCCGCGCTCGACCGTATCTATGACGAGCTCACGCACCTGCGCGATACGATGGGGAAAAAGCTCGGCTACGGCGGCTATACGCAGCTCGGCTACTACAATATGCAGCGCAACTGCTGGACGAAGGAAGACATCGAGCAGTTCCGCGCCGCTGTGCAGAAATACCTGGTTCCGGTCGCGGATTCCATCATGCGTGAGCAGGCAAAGCGCCTCGGGAAATCCTATCCGCTGTCGTTCGCGGACGCCGCGCTGGACTTCAGGAGCGGCAATCCCCGTCCCGCCGGCACGGCGGACGATATTCTCGCGCAGGGCAAAAAGTTTTATGACGAGCTCTCGCCGGAGACGAGCGTGTTCTTCCGCACCATGCTGGACGATGAACTGATGGACGTGCTCTCTACGGAAGGCAAGGAAGGCGGCGGCTACCAGACCGACCTGTCTTATTACCGAGTCCCGTTCATCTTCGCGAACTTCAACGGGACGCAGGGCGACGTCGAAGTCGTTACGCACGAGGCGGGGCACGCCTTTGCCTACTGGATGAACCGCGACCGTATCCCGACCGAGTATTCGGGCCCGACGGCCGAAGCCTGCGAAGTGCATTCGATGAGCATGGAATTCTTCGGCTGGAAGAACGCGGACGGCTTCTTCGGACCCGATGCGCGGAAGTTCAGGTACAGCCATCTGGCCGGCGCGATCACCTTTATCCCTTACGGGACGATGGTCGACCACTTCCAGCATATCGTTTATGAGAAACCGGACATGACGCCCGCCGAACGCCACGCGGAATGGAAGCGGCTGCTGGGCATTTACCAGCCGTGGCTCAAGCTCGACGGGGAGATCCCCTTCTTCGCGGACGGCGAAGGCTGGCAGCGGCAGGCACACATCTATGAGTGCCCCTTCTATTACATCGATTACTGCCTGGCGCAGACCGTCGCCCTCGAGTTCTGGGCAATGATCCGGAAGGATCCGGACGATGCCTGGAAGCATTATATGGCGTATACGAAGCAGGGCGGCAGCCGCACATTCACCGATCTTTTAAAGAATGCGGACCTGACCACCCCGTTCGACGAGGCGTGCCTGCGGGGCGTCTGCGAGACCGCGACGAAGTGGCTCGAAAACTACGATCTGACCGGGATCGAATGAGGCAGCGCAGCCGGCTGCGGCCCGCCGAAAGGATAGCTGATTCATGAAACTGACCGATTTATTCAGCCTGCAGGGAACTTTGTTTGCGCTCATGCTGATCGGCGCTTTTTTCAAGAAGCGCGGGATCATCTCCGAAGAGGGCAAGAAATGCCTGAGCGATCTCTGCCTGAATATTATCATCCCCTGCAATATCTTTAAATCCTGCCTGATCGACCTGGAACCGGGGATCTTCAGGACCTGCGGCCTGCTGCTGGTCTCGGGGCTTTTTCTGCAGCTGATGGCGCTGGGGCTCAACCGTGTCCTGTACAACCGCTGCGCCGAAACGCAGAAAAAAGTGCTGCAGTACTGCACGCTGGTGCCCATGAGCGGCTTTCTGGGGAATCCGATCGCGGAAGGGCTTTACAGCTCGGTGGGCGTACTGTATACCTCGATCTTCCTCATCCCCATGCGGATCATCATGTGGTCGGCCGGCACCTCCTATTTCGTGGCCGGAAAGAGCATGGATACGAAGAAAGTGCTGAAGAACGTTCTTACGCATCCCTGCCTGGTCGCGATCTATTTGGGCCTTATCTGCATGATCACGCAGGTGGAGCTGCCGAAGGTGCTCACCGAAACCGTGCGCTATATCGGAAACTGCAACACCTGCGTGACCATGTTCATCGTCGGCACGATCCTGGCGGATGTGAAGCTTTCGACGCTTTTTTCCAGAACGACGCTGCTCTTTTCCGGATTGCGGCTTGTGCTGCTGCCGGCGCTGGCGTTTGGCTTCGGCCTGCTGCTGGGGCTGGATAAAGTCTCCCTCGGCGTAAGCGTCCTGATGACCGGTATGCCGGCCGGCGCGACAGCGGCCATTTTCGCGGCGCGCTATGACAGCGACGCGCTGTTCGCGACCCGCTGCGTGGTCCTCACCACGCTGCTGTCCATGCTTACCCTCCCGCTGTGGAGCTGGATCGTGGGATAAGCTGATAAAAAATCTGCATAAAAAGAGGGCGGCCCTGAAAGGCCGCCCTTCGCGTGTGTTTGATCAGTCTTCCGCCGGCACGGTAAAAAGCATTTCTGCTGTGTGCAGCGGTTCCTGTTCTTCCTCTTCAGAATATTCCGTTACGCTTACTTCAGCTTCGATCGTTTCCACCGCAGTAATCTCCAGCTCTTCCAGAATGTTGTCGAAAATGAAGCGGTTGGTATAGCCCTGCGTCCCGGCCGGAATAATGACGAGCCAGTACATGGTCTCAGGAGCCTCCAGGCCGTTCAGCTTAAACGTTTCGAAATCAAACATAAGATCTTTGTCTGTCTTGTTTTCAACATAGCAGAATACCTGGAAACCGAGGAGTTCATTGACGCCGCTCCGAAGAACGATGAAGGTCACGTCATCATTGTCCAGTACGACACATTCTTCTTCGTAGGTGCGGCGTTCCGGGATACGGACCTCCTCAGCGGTCCCGCCGAGAGGGTAGATGGTCAGCCACTCTTTGTAAAGCGGATCGGTTTCTTCGTTATCGGTCTCGGTCACTGTGGCAACAAAGCGGACCTCATCGATAAATTCCGGCGCGATCGTCTCCAGTGCTCCGGAGTAGAGTTCCAGTTCAAAGCTCTTTTTCTTGCCGGCCGGGATGTCTTCATAGCCATAGTCATTGGCGAGATAGTTGTTGATCACCGTATCTGACACTTCAAAGGTCAGGTCCTTGTCGGACTTGTTTTCCGCTTCAAACGTGACGATGACGCTGCCATCCTTCTCCGCTTCCACGGAGGCGGCGGTCAGGGTGAAGTCATCCGTATCGGCAAGAACTTCGTCCTTCAGCGTGAATTCATTGGTGATCCAGGGAAGATCTGCTTCTTCGCCTTCTTCTCCGCCGATATCTTCTTCCTCAGGCTTTTCAACAGCATTTTCCGCGACTTCCGCGGGAAGCTCGTAGCTGCCTTCATCCCAGGTCAGGACGATATCCGCCTTGATGCCTTCCAGAACAAGCTTGGTGCCTTCGGCCAGCTCGGACAGATCGGCAGTGAGTTCGCCCATCTCCAGGGAGATGCCGGTAAGCTCCATATCTTTGCTGATGGTGATGCGGCAGGTCACATCCAGATCTTCCATATTGATCAGGCTCGCGATCGCGGAAGCGCTGTCCGGCAGCATTTCTTCGGTTCCTTCGGGAAGCTGCGTTTTCAGCTTGCCTTCGATCACATAGTGATCGCCCATCGTACCGAATTCATAGCTTTCAAATGTTTCATCCAGCTGGATCTTGCCGGCCAGATGCTCGTCCTCATCCATGGGATCTTCCAGGCCTTCGATCGCGGAATAGTACCAGATCCCGTCCTCTTCTTCATAAAGCTTCTTCTCGGTGAAATCGGCATAATATTCTTTCGTGCCCTTGATGATCCCGTCGCTTTCGGCCTCATCATCGTTCAGACCGCCGATGAGAGCGGCAAGCATGCCGAGATCGGCTTCAAACTTGGCAAGCGTGTGGAAACCCTTGGCGGTATCGATCACGCCTTCCCCGCTGCCGGAGGCTTTCACGGGAAGATCCATGGACTGATCGCCCATGGAGAAGGAAACGATCAGGCCGCCGGAAGCGGTGCCGTTAAAGCTCAGCTGTCTGGCTTTTTCTTCATCGCCCACGCTGCGGAATACGTTCTCCAGATTGGTCAGAGCCGCGTCCAGGACGGACTGGGCATCTCCCGCAGGAGCCTTTGCTTCCGCGGTCACGGTGGCATTGCCGTCCTCGAAGGTGATGGTGACCACATAGGTGCCGTCTTCTTCGCACTTCAGGTTGTCCGCGCCGTCGCCCCAGCTGTAGGTCCAGTCGCTGTCCGCGCGTACCTTGAATTCGTCGCCGGCTTTCAGTTCCACTTCGCCGGTGTAGACGCCGTCAGCGCCTTCCATCTTGATGTCTTCGCCTTCGCCCCAGTTCGAGCCTTCAAAGCTGCCGACGATCCCGAAGGTGTGGTCCGCAGGGATGAACTCCAGAACTTCTTCATAGGCGTTGCCGTCCTTCGCTTCCTTCAGG
>JAFRZE010000005.1 GCA_017442735.1 Bacillota bacterium | reverse complement strand
GTTCGAGTCCCTGAAGGCCCACTTTTTTGGTCCTTCACAAAAATCAATATGGCGGAGTAGCTCAGTTGGCTAGAGCACGCGGTTCATACCCGCGGTGTCAAGAGTTCGAATCTCCTCTCCGCTACTAAAGCTGCAAGGCAGCTTTTAAGCGCGAATGGCTCAGTGGTAGAGCATCGCCTTGCCAAGGCGAGGGTCGCGAGTTCGAATCTCGTTTCGCGCTCTCATAAGGAAACCAGCATATCAGCTGGTTTTTTTGTTTTCGGGTATAGAATACTTGAATAATCATACGGTTAACGTTATAATGTTTAGTGGACATTTATTCTGACAGGGAGTATAGAAATGAGCAGTACATGGCACAGTTTCATCGATCTGACGATTTTCGGTGAGTCACATGGTCCGGCAGTCGGCATGGTTCTGGATGGAATTGAAGCAGGGATCAAGATCGATGAAGACAGGATCCGCCATGAACTGAAGCGCAGATCTCCCGGTCAGGCATTGACCTCCGCCCGAAAAGAAGATGATGAACTGGAGATCCTGAGCGGGATCTATCAGGGGAAAACGACTGGCGGTCCTATTACAGGTATGATCCGCAATCAAAACGCGAGATCGGAAGATTATGATGCTATCGCTGGCTGGCTCCGGCCTTCTCACGCGGACTATACTTCATTGGTAAAGTATCACGGCTTCGCGGATCCAAGAGGCGGCGGACAGTTTTCGGGAAGACTGACAGCCGGTCTGGTTGCGGCTGGTTCGATCGCTGAACAGGCGCTCAGAAGTCATTTTGATTTTTCTGTAGGAAGCCATATTGTAAAAATGGGTTTATACAGTGAAGAGAACTGGAATGCGGAGAATCTTTTCGAAGCAGAAAAGTATCACCAAATGAATGTTCCGTGTGCTGATCCGGACACGGTCAGAGATCTGATAGAGAAAGTACGGGAAGAAAAAGACAGTATCGGCGGGAAACTGGAAACAGCGATCCTGGGTATTCCCGCTGGCCTGGGGGATCCTTTCTTCGACTCCATAGAAAGCCGGCTTTCTCAGTTACTGTTCTCTATACCAGGCGTTAAAGGTGTTTCCTTCGGCGAAGGGGAAAAGTTTGCCGGTATGCGGGGATCTGAAGCCAATGACCCATACTTTATGAGTCAGGGACAGATCCGCACCAGGACCAATCACAACGGCGGTATCCTGGGAGGCATTACGACCGGAGAAGCTATTGTTTTTCAAACGGTGATCAAACCAACATCCTCCATTGGCATGGCACAGACTTCGGTTGATATTCATTTGATGGAAGAAAAAGAAAAAACGATCGCAGGCAGACATGATCCTTGCATCCTGCTGCGCGCCGTCCCCGTGATCGAAGCGGCAGCGATGCTCGCGATCTATGATGCCTATCAGAAAGATACAGGTTTTCATGACTAGTTTGATAAAAGTAACCATATATACGGATGGCGCCTGCCGTGGAAACCCTGGCCCGGGAGGATACGGGGCGGTCCTTCGCTTCACGGATGATGAAGGGATCATCCATGAGAAAGAGCTTTCAGAAGGGTATGGCTTGACCACCAATAACCGCATGGAGCTGCTCGGACCGATCAAAGCCCTGGAAGCGCTGAAGAAACCCTGTCAGGTGGATCTTTTTACAGATTCTTCTTATGTTGTAAACGCTTTTAATCAGGGCTGGCTGGAAAAATGGAAGATGTTTGACTGGCACAAGGATGTCAAGCGGAAAAAGCCGGTCAAGAATCTGGAACTGTGGAAACGGCTGCTCACAGCAATGGGTCCCCATGAAGTGAAGTTTCATTGGGTGAAAGGCCACGCCGATAATGAATTCAATAACCGATGTGATGAGCTGGCTGTAAAAGCGGCTCTTGACAAGGAAGGCTGGAAGGAAGATAATGGAGTATCGGGAATGGAGTAATTTTCTGATCCCCTACGATCAGGCAGTACAGGAACTGATCGTCAAGTTTCAGAATATCATTTCAGAATATAAGAGTCTGGATCGTTATTCACCGGTCGAACAGGTATCCGGCCGTGTGAAGACAGTCGAGAGTATTCTCGATAAGGTCAGGCGCCAGGAGATCGATCTGAATGAGCTGGAGGATCGGATGTCGGACATTGCCGGTATCCGGATCATCTGCCGGTTCGTGGAAGATATCGATACGGTCGTCGAGATGATCCGGATGAGGAAAGATATGGAAGTGATCGAAGAGACCAATTATATCGATCACAAAAAGCCCAGCGGATACCGCAGCTATCATATAGTTGTATCGTATCCGGTCTATACGGTGTGGGGTGCCCGCCATATCAAGGCGGAGATCCAGATCCGTACGCTGGGAATGAATTTCTGGTCAACGATTGAGCATTCTCTCTCATATAAATATAAAGGGCAGTTGCCGGAGGATGTTCTCGTGAGGTTACAACGGGCTTCGGAAGCAGCTTTTGACATGGATCAGGAGATGTCTTCCATCAGAGACGAGATCGTCAAAGGAACGATCTGAGTATCAACAGGTATACCAGGAGGTAGAGCAATGAAATGTCCATTCTGTTCGTTTGAAGACACGCGTGTCATCGATTCCAGACCATCAGAGGACGGGATCAGCATTCGCAGAAGACGGCTTTGTGAGAACTGCGGCAAACGGTTTACCACTTACGAGAAAGTGGAATCCATGCCGATCATGGTCGTCAAGAAAGATGGCAGCCGTCAGGAATTTGACCGTCAGAAGCTGATCGAACGAATTCTTCGGTCCTGTCATAAACGGAAAGTCTCTCTGGATTCTATCGAGGAACTGGCAGATTCGATCGAGACAGCCGCTGTCAATGAATATGACCGTGAGATCCCTACGGAAGCGATCGGAGACAGAGTTCTGAGAGGTCTGTGGGATATCGATCAGGTGGCCTATGTGCGGTTTGCTTCCATCTATCGTGATTTCGATAATCTGGAGACATTCATGAACGCTTTGGACGATCTTCATAAACAGGGAGAGCCCAAAGAATAAGGGGGTTCTTTTTGGATATTCAGTTTACACAGGAACAGCAGAGTGTAATCGATCATGAAAACGGCGATCTTCTCGTATCGGCGGCAGCCGGATCCGGGAAGACCGCTGTTTTGGTTGCTCGCGTTCTTCGTATGCTGACGGATCCTACCTGTCCCGTCCCGTTATCGAATCTGCTGATCGTCACTTTTACGAATGCGGCGGCCGAGCAAATGAAGGAAAAGATCGAAAAAGCGATCCTTTCTCTCATCGAAAACGGAAAGGGTACTCCTTTTCTCGAAGAACAGCTTCGTGAAGTACCATCTTCTCATATACAGACGAATCACGCATTCAGTCTTTTTGTATTAAAACAATATATTACAAGGATACCCGGACTTGATCCGGGCTTTCGTGTCGCTGACGAAGCGGAAGCGGAACTTCTTAAGATCAATGTTCTCAGAGATTCACTGGAGTACTTTTATTCCGAAGCGCTGAAGCCGGAGCCTTCACAGGAAGCGATGGATTTTCTGACATTTGTGGACTGCTATGGAGGCAGAACACAGGATAGTTCTGTTGAAAAGCTTCTTTTGGATGTTTATCGCTTTATGGAAAGTGAACCGGATCCGTCAGGCTGGCTCTCACGTGCTGTCCGTCAGACCGATCCGGCTTTTCCGGTCGGGCTTTCTTCTGAACTGGCTGTCTTTCGTGAGACGTTGATTCAGTCATTGGACAGGATGATCGGACTGTACGAGGAGGTCACCCCGGACGCGCCGGAAAAATCAAAAGAAAAAGTCAGAGACTTTGTAAACCAGTTGGGCCAGGTCTACTCTGAGATCATGGACAAAACCGATCGTGAAACATATATGGTTTTGCGGGATGTTAAATGGCCCAGAGCTGTTTATCAATTCAAATGGCATCCTGACGGTGAAGAAGACCGCAGAAATCTGTATGATCAGATAAAGAAACAGACGGGGCGAATCATTTCGTTCGGAGATCTTTGTTTCAATCCAAAGGTGGAGGAACTGAGGCAAGAGTATCACTATCCGGCTATGAGAGGACTGGAAGCGATCCTCCGTTATTTCATGGATCAGCTTCGTAAAGAAAAGGATCGAAGAAATCTGATCGAGATCGGTGATTTTGAGCATTATTGTCTGGATCTTCTGGAAGACCCATTGATCTGTCAGGATCTTCAGAAGCAGTTTGCCTATATCTTTGTCGATGAGTATCAGGACTGCAGTGGTATTCAGGAAGCGATCCTCCAGAAAATAGCAAGAAGAGATGAATTCGGTCACAGCTGTAATCTCTTCCTGGTCGGAGATATCAAGCAGAGTATATATCGATTCCGTCAGGCTGATCCCAGTCTCTTTCTGGATAAGTATAAAACCTATGGAAAGCTTGCCTCTACCAGGCGACTGCTGCTTTCCAGGAATTTCCGCTCTACTAAAAAAATACTGGAAACAGTCAACTTTGTGTTTCATTATTTAATGACCGAAGAGATCGGCGGTCTTTCCTATGGGAAAGAGGAAGAACTATATCCCGGGATCCCTGAAACACCGGATGGGGACAAAGTACAGCTTTTTGTTCGTTGTTCAGAAGAACTTTCGTCCGAAGACCTGACCCGGGAAGAAGCCAGGTTTACAGCACAACAGATACGCGGTGAGATCCTCTCAGGCAGAAGACCCGGCGAGATCGTGCTTCTGATGCGTTCCATGACAGCAAGCAATGTTTATCTGGAAGAACTGAAGAAACTCGGGATCGCGTGTATTTGTGACAGCAGTGAAAACTTCTATGATACGAAAGAGATTCAGACGGTGATCAATGTACTTCGGATCATTGATAACCCAAGACAGGACATTCCGCTTTTGGGCGTTCTTCTTTCCGTCGTAGGCGGTTTTTCAGAGGATGATCTGGGCAAACTGCGTATCGCAAGTTCGGAAGGAGATCTCTTTGAAGCGTTGCTCGCGTTTCGTGAAAAAGGAACAGATCCGCTGCTGAAGGAAAAGACGGAACGTTTTCTGGGTTCTCTGACGGAATGGAGGACAAATGCCAGAATACTTACAGTCCGCGATCTTCTCTGGTATCTGTATCGTTCTACCGGCTTATATCTTTACTTCCAGTCTATGGAAAGAGGAAGAGAGCGCTCCGCTAACCTCGATCTTTTGATTCGGAAAGCTGAAAGCTTTGAGAATGGAACATTCCATGGGCTTTTCGCGTTTTTGCAGTATATTGAGCAGATGAATAAGGATAGGCAGGAAGAAGCCGAGGCTAAAGTTCTGGAAAGCGGTATGGATACGGTCAGGCTGATGACGATCCATAAGAGTAAAGGTCTTGAGTTTCCTGTGGTCTACCTGGCCGGCCTGGGACGTTCTTTCAATATGCAGGATATCAACAGCGGCTGTCAGATGCATCATCAATATGGTCTTGGACTGCCGCTTACGGATGCCAATCATCAGGCTCAGATGGATTCGGTGTTCAGTGTGCTGATCCGAAATGAAAAGAAAAAGGAAATGATCGCCGAGGAACTGCGCCTGCTTTATGTCGCCATGACGAGAGCGATGGAAAAGCTTGTACTGGTGGGATCAACAAAGAAAGACTTTTCTATTTCAGAAAAGACAGGACCAGGTAAAACAGAAAAGATCCTGTCAGCGGACAACTTTCTTTCCCAGATCCGCCTGGTATTAGAGGATCAAGGCTCAGGACCTCTTCAGGTTACCATACAGTCGATCATCGAAAACGATGGCGAAACCGATGGACTGGTTCCTATCCGTGAATCGGTTTCTGTACCTGATCATGAAGAAGTGGACCCGGAGAGTTTTTCCGAAAAGCTATCCTATAAGTATCCGTATCTGATGCTCGGAAGGACGCCACAGCTTATTTCTGTATCCTCGATCAAGGAAGAAGCGCTGGATGAGATCGAAGAAGTAACAGGCCCGGATGAAGCGGCAGAGTTTGAGTATTCGGAAGGGCGGCTGTCGGGAAGCGAAAGGGGAACACTGTTCCACACGATCGTCGCGATGGCTGATCCAGGTCTTCTGGAAGAAGGAAGAATAGAAGAGGCCCTCAGTGATCTTGTAAGCCGTGGAATCGTACGAAGGGAGAGTCTGAAAGAGATCTCTTACGATTGGATCCGCGGATGGGCCGGATGTGATCTGTTCCGCAGAATGAGAAGATCACTGGAAGTTTATCATGAAGAACCGTTCGTCATGTCCGTACCGATCAGTGAGATCAAAAAGATCTCCCGGATCGCGGATGAAGTAACTGAGGCGGAAGGGAAAGAGATCATGATCCAGGGTATCATCGATCTGTTTTTCAAAGAAGAAGACGGATGGGTACTGGTGGATTATAAAACAGACAAAATCCTGGATGATTCAAAGATCCATGGCTATGGAGTCCAGCTTTCACTGTATCAGCGTGCGATCGAAAAGGCGACAAATGAGAAGGTAAAGGAAAAGATGCTGTTTGATGTCCAAAGAAAAAGAGAGATCCGATGCTGACAGAAGAACAGAAAAAGGCCAGGGATCATCTGAATGGTCCCTGTCTTGTGACTGCAGGGCCGGGATCCGGAAAGACGCGTGTTCTTACGGAACGGATCGTACGTCTTCTACAGTATACCAGGCCTGAACGTATTTGTGTGATCACGTTTACGAGAGCTGCTGCGGAACAGATGAAATCAAGGTTCTGTGGACTGACTGATGAAGAAACAGCGGAAAAAGTGACCTTTGGGACCTTTCATTCTGTATTCTTTAGGTGGCTGGTTCAGTGGCACGAACTTAGTTCAGAAATAAAAATACTTGGCCGGGACGGTGATAACGTCCCGGCTATTTCTATGGGACAATGGGACACAAATGAAGAATATGCTGAATGGAAAAAGAGACATCATTATATCGATTTTGACGATATCATTCATTTGACGCAGATCGCACTTCAAAACCATTTTCCGGATCGGATGTACGATTTTTTTCTGATCGATGAATTTCAGGATATCGATCAGGAACAGTATAAGATCGCCTGTCGGATGGCAGGAGATCAGGCGAATCTGTTTGTTGTGGGAGATGAGGATCAGTCGATCTACGGATTCCGTGGGTCCTATTCTTCTGTGATGCTTCAGTTTATGAAAGACTACCCTTCAGCTGTTCATTTGTTCCTTTCAACAAATTTCCGCTGCTCCAGAGCGATCACACAGCTCAGTAACCTGCTGATCAGTCATAATAAGGAGAGATATGATAAGAGTATCGATTCATTCAGCCGGGATATGACGCCTGTCAGAAGCCGTGGTTATGTATCCACGCTGGATGAGCTGAGGGATACGGCTAAAAGGATCCGTCAGCTGCATGTCTTCGGGAACGTCCCCTATGAAAAGATTGCAGTTTTGGCACGAACAGGAAGAGAAGCGGATCTGATGATCCAGGCGCTCAGAGAAGCGGGGATACCCTACAGACAAAAGATCCGGTCTTCGGATTTTATCCACAGGAGGTTTCTGGATATCAGTCAGGATATTCTATGGATCAGGGAAGCGGGATATGATCTTGGTAAAGAGAAAAATGTCCGGACATTGGAACGGTACTTTCCTTTTGTCCGAAATATAAACCGTGATGATCTGATTCCTGACGAAGTGATAGAAAAAGAACAGTTTATTCGTTTGCTTGAACGGATAGAGAAGAAAGAACAAAAACAAGCGGCAATCAATCTCCTCTGGAACTCCACGTATTTCAGCTACATCAAGAATCGGCTGATCAATGAATCCCTTCCTGTCTATTATCCGTTTTTCCAACTTTATCAGTTTGGCAAAACGGGACAGAAGGGAGTATTCGTCAATACACTTCATCAGGCGAAGGGACTGGAGTTTGAAGCGGTCTGGATCATTGGAATCAATGAAGGAAATATACCGCACGCCGAGGCCGGTGATTCTGTCAGCAATATGGAAGAAGAGAGACGTCTGCTGTATGTGGGAATGACCAGAGCCCAAAAGTATCTTTCTCTTTCCTTCAGTGAGGAGGCACTCAAATCCCGCTTCCTGACTGAGATCCGGATGTAATGTATTGTTATTTTGTATCTTTTATGGTATAATACAAGATCATATCGTCATTTAGAGAATTACTTCGAGGAGGAGCTATGACAGATCGAAATTGGACAAGGAGGCTGCTGTTTCTGTGGATCATGATGATCGCTGTTTTGCTTTCAGGCTGCAGTGAAGAGAAGAGTATCAATGAATCATCAGAAATAACGATCATCGTGGAAGAACAGCCGATCGCAGAAAACCAGATCCCGGAACAAACCGTACTGATGGGTGTCGATCTTTCCTATAAAACAAAAGAAGAGGCCATCGAACTGTTAAGAGCAGCACTCGATGACCAGCTTTCCAATACCTATACTTTGACAGATGAGGATAAAAAGTGGACTTATACAGCGAAAGAGCTCGGTGCCACTTTTGATTATCAGACAGTTGTCGAAGAGCTTCTTGATGGTGAGATCAAGCCTGAGACCGTTCCGATCAAAGTGGATCCGGTGAGCCTGAATGCTGTTCTTCGGTCGCTGATCTCCGAAATAGAGCAAAAAAGTGTAGACGCGACGATGGAATTCAAGGCAGGAGAGTTCATTATCTCTGACGAGACGAACGGCCGTTCGCTTAACGTAACGAAATCCGCGGAAGAGCTTAACGCGTCTATGGAATCCGGTGAGTTCCTGAGCGGGCCGGTGACATTGAAGCTGACCGTAGATGTTACCCCGCCGAAAACGACCGCCGCTTCCCTTAAGGACGCTACCCAAGTCATCGGTGAATATGAAACATATTACAGCGAATATGAAGAAAGCCGTTCGACCAACCTGAAAGTGGCTTCCGCGAAAATCAACGGGACAGTTCTGCAGCCCGGCGAGATGTTTTCCTTTAACGATTCGACAGCCCCGATGACAGAAGAGGGCGGCTACGAATACGCTCCGATCATTTCCGGAGGCGAATATATTCCCGGTATCGGAGGCGGTGTCTGTCAGGTTTCTACGACCCTTTACAATGCTGTCCTTCTGGCCGAACTGGAAGTCAATGAACGCTGGTGTCACGCGTTTCCGCCCAGTTATTGCCAGATGGGTCTTGACAGCACAGTCTATGAAGAAGTACTGGATTTTTGTTTTACCAATGACACTGACTCGCCGATCTATATAGAGATGTGGTGCGATGAGGGTGAATGCGGATGCCGGCTGTACGGAAAAGAGATCCATGATCCTTCCAGGGAGATCGAGTTCTATTATGAGATCGTCGGAACGATCGATAAACCGGAACCCAAAAAGGTAGAAGATCCGGAGATGGAAGTCGGAGAAGAGGAGATCATCGAATACGGTCATATCGGTTATGTGGTGGAAACCTATAAAACCGTCACGGAAAATGGAAACTCCGTAACGGAATGGTTTTCGGAAAGCATCTATGACAATTCTCCCGATAAGATCAGAGTCGGAACGAAACCCAAGGAAGGCACAGAATCCTCCACCCCGACTGAAGAAAGCTCGGAAGCTACGGAAAACACTGAATCCTCTGTGCCCGTGGAAGAAGAATCCGAGGAAACTTCTATGATCGAAGAATCATCCGAACCCGAAGATTCCTCCAAACCGGAAGAATCTTCCGAAGAAGAATCAACAGGAGAAGACCCGGGAGATGAAGAGTCTCCTGAAGAAAACTCATCAGAGGAAGAATCATCCGAAGAAGATACCGGTGATACGGATGAAGAAAACGCAGAAGAGAACACAGAAGAATGATTGAATCAAAGGAGATAGGTTGATTTATGATTCGTGAGGAATTACTGGAGGTCCTGGAAAAAGACAGCAGGATTACTGTACAGGAGCTATCGGTCATACTCGGTGAGAGTGAAGAAGTGATCGAAAGCGAAATGAAGGAAATGGAACAGGAAAAGATCATCTGTGGATATCATACGATGATCAACTGGGATAAAACCAACCAGGAGCGGGTTACCGCGATGATCGAGGTGAAAGTGATCCCGCAGCGGGATGAAGGTTTTGACAAGATAGCCAGAAGGATCTATGAATTCGAAGAAGTATCCAGTGTTTTCCTCATGTCCGGTCCATTTGATCTGATGGTCATCGTAGAAGGAAAGACCATGAAAGAGGTCGCTCTGTTTGTCCGTGAGCGTCTGGCTGTTCTTGAACCGGTCAACGGTACAGCAACATGTTTTGTTCTGAAAAAATACAAAGATAACGGTATTTTTATGGAACCTCGGAAAAAAGATGAAAGGATACCTGTTTCCCTGTGAAGAACTTTTTAAACCCGGTCGTCTGTGATATCAAACCTTCCGGTATTCGCCGATTCTTTGATATCGCGGCAGAAATGGAAGATGTGATTTCCCTGGGTGTCGGTGAACCGGACTTTGATACCCCCTGGTCGATTCGCGAGACGGCGATCTATACGCTGGAACAGGGAAAAACTGTCTATACAGCCAATGCCGGTCTGAAAGAACTTCGCCAGGAGATCTCCAATTATTCGATTAGAAAATATCAGCTTGTTTATGATCCGCTTCGCGAAATACTGGTGACAGTCGGCGGAAGCGAAGCGATCGATCTTTGTCTCCGCGCGATCCTTTGTCCCGGAGATGAGGTTCTGATTCCTGAGCCTTCCTATGTTTCGTATATTCCCTGTACGATCCTGGCGGGCGGAAAACCGGTAGGTATTCCGCTTCGCGGAGAAAACGACTTTAAGCTGAAACCGGAAGATATCGAAAAAAAGATCACGCCCAAGACAAAAGCGATCGTTTTTCCGTTTCCCAATAATCCCACCGGATCGATCATGACAAAGGAAGACCTTCTTCCTTTGGTCGATATCATTATTAAACATGATCTTCTTGTTATCTCCGATGAGATCTACGCGGAACTGAGCTATTCTGAAAAACCGCATGTTTCCATTGCTTCGTTTCCGGGCATGAAGGAACGGACGCTGGTCATCAACGGTTTTTCAAAAGCCTTTTCCATGACAGGATGGAGACTTGGCTATGCAATGGGACCTGAATCTCTGATCAGGCAGATGACGAAGATCCATCAGTTTGCCATCATGTGCGCTCCGACAACCAGCCAGTACGCGGCTGTATATGCACTGAAAAACTGTGATGATAAAGTGGAAAGCATGCGCAGAGAGTATAACAGACGCAGACGATATGTGCTTTCAAGGATACGGGGCATGGGTCTGGATTGCTTTGAGCCCGAAGGAGCCTTTTATGTTTTTCCTTCGATCCGGTCAACAGGCATGAGCTCGGACGAATTCTGTTCAAGCCTTTTGTATGATCAGAAAGTCGCAGTCGTTCCCGGAGACGCGTTTGGCGAACACGGAGAAGGGTATGTTCGTATCTCCTATGCCTATAGTCTTGAGGAACTGAAAACGGCGCTGGATCGTATGGAAAAGTTCCTTCAGGGGCTTCGTTCATGAATATCGTACTGCTGGAGCCGGAGATCCCTTCCAATACCGGGAATATCGCCAGGACCTGTGTTTGTACGGGTAGTCGGCTTCATTTGATCCGGCCGCTTGGTTTTTCCTTGTCTGAAAAAAATCTCATGCGCGCGGGGATGGATTACTGGCATCTGCTGGATTTGACAGTATATGATGATCTTGCGGATTTTCTTTCCCAGAAAGGGCAGGGAAGGCTTTTCCTGGCCACAACAAAAGGAAAACAGACTTACACGGACGTTATCTACGGATACGATGATTATATTATGTTTGGCAAAGAATCAGCCGGGATCCCCGAAGAGTTTCTGAAATACAGGAAAAATGACTGTATCCGGATCCCCATGGGACCTGATCTTCGGTCGCTTAATCTTGCCAATTCAGTCGCGGTCATCCTGTATGAAGCCCTGCGTCAGCAGGACTTTCCTGGCATGGATAAACAGGGTGAGCTGCACCATGAAACTTATATCGATTAGAAAGGAACAGATTCGTGGAGGAACGATCATTACAGAAACTTGAGTTTCATAAGATCAGAGAAATGGTCTCTCTTCGAGCATCTTCCGAGAAGGCTAAACAGACAGCGCTTCATTTGGAACCTGTCACAGATATATTTGAGATCCGACATCTACAGGATCAGACAGACGAGGCTCTCCGCTATATTTTTGCCAAAGGAGTGCCTTCTTTTCATGGGATCAAAGACATAAGAGGAAGTGTACGACGTACCGGAATCGGTGCGGCACTGACGATGGGAGAACTTCTGGATATCGCGGACTGTCTGTACGCGGCAAGCCGGATCAAATCCTATGGTGTACGTGAAGATCGGATGCATGGTGAATTTCCGGAACTGGATCCCATGTTCGATGGTCTGATCCCGGTGAGAGAACTCGAAGACGAGATCAAGCGATGCATTCTCTCCGAAGAGGAACTATATGACACCGCAAGCCCGAAGCTTCACAAGATCCGCAAGGAAATCACGATCCAGGAACAGCGTATCCAGTCTCAGCTGCAGAATATGGTACATTCTGAAGCTTACAAAGGATATCTGCAGGATCAGATCGTAACGATCCGGGGAGGACGGTATTGTCTGCCGGTAAAGGCTGAATATAAAACGGCTTTGACGGGAATGGTCCATGATCAGTCAGCCAGTGGATCTACTTTGTTTATCGAACCGATGGCTGTTGTTCAGATGAATAACCGGATCTCCGAGCTTCTTCTGGAAGAAAAGGAAGAGATCCTTCGGATCCTGCAGGAGCTTTCAGGGCAGGTCCATTTGCATGAAGAAAAGATCCTGCTGGACTTTTCGCTCCTGACAGATCTTGATTTCATCTTTGCCAAAGGTAAGCTGGCGAAAGAAATGAACGGCGTCAAACCCCGTTTCAATGAAGATAGTGTGATCGATATACATCAGGCAAGACATCCGTTGATCGAAAAAAAGAAAGTCGTTCCGATCGATATCCGGCTGGGTGAAGATTTTACGACGCTTGTGATCACGGGACCTAATACCGGCGGTAAGACAGTTTCTCTTAAGACCCTCGGTTTGCTGCAGGTCATGGGACAGAGCGGCCTTCATATTCCATCGGGAGATGATCCTTCTCTGACTGTATTGGATCAGGTGTTCGCGGATATCGGTGACGAACAGAGTATCGAACAGAGTTTGTCTACATTCTCTTCCCATATGGTCAATATCGTACAGATATTGAAAAACGTCACCTACCATTCACTTGTTTTATTTGATGAATTAGGCGCGGGAACGGACCCCACGGAAGGCGCAGCTCTCGCGCAGGCGATCCTGGAATACCTTAGGGAAAGAGGGATCCTGACAGCTGCCACGACACATTACAGTGAGCTGAAGATCTATGCGTTGTCAACGGATCAGGTTGAAAACGCGAGCTGTGAGTTCAACATAGAGACACTGATGCCTACCTATCGCCTGATGATCGGACTTCCCGGAAAAAGTAATGCTTTTGCGATTTCAAAACGGCTGGGACTTTCCGATGACATTATCCGTAAAGCCGGCGATCTTCTGGAGAGTAACGACATCCAGTTTGAAGATATGATCAGCGATCTGGAATCCAAAAGGAAACAGATCGAAGAAGAAAAGATGGAGATCGATCGCCTGAATCTGGAAATCAAAGAGCTTCGGAAAGAGCACCAGGTACAGAAGGAAGAACTGGAACGTAAAACGAAAAGGATCATGGATGACGCCAAGGAAAAAGCAAAGGCGATCATCGATCAGGCGAAGGCGGAAGCAGATCACGCTATTTCGAAAGTCAATAAAGCGCTTCGTCAGGGCGGCGGCGTAGATATGAAAGCGCTGGAGGAAGAAAGACGGAAACTTCGTGAACGATCCAACGATCTTACGCCCGATCTTTTCCGGACGGAAGAACCAAAATCCCGCTTTGAGAAGACAGAACTGATCCCGGGCACGAAGATCCGGGTCAGCGGATTTGAACAACCGTTTTCGGTATTGTCAGCACCGGACAGTAAAGGAACCATCAGAGCACAGGCCGGTATCCTGAAGATGCAGGTCAAACTGGATGATATCCTGGGAATAATCAGTGATGTACCTTCCGGAAAGGCAAAAGCGAAAATTGAACGTACCACAGACAGCAGCACTACCAATAAATCGGCCTCCGTCAGGATCGAATGTGATCTTCGCGGCATGATGACAGATGAAGGGATCGCTGTTCTGGATAAATATCTGGATGACGCGACGCTCGCCGGTATCCCGACAGTCCGGATCATTCACGGAAAAGGGACCGGTGCCATGCGTAAAGCCGTACATCAGTATCTGAGACGGTGTTCTTACGTCAAATCCTATCGTCTCGGAAACATGGGTGAAGGTGATTCCGGAGTCACCGTCGCGGAACTGAAGAACCGATCCGGTGAATAATAAGCTTGAAGGAGATTGAGATGAGTACCAAACAAAGAATTCTGATCGCGGATGATGACGCGAACATCGCTGAACTGGTCGCGCTCTATCTTACCAAAGAAGGGTATGATACCCAGAAAGCGAAGGATGGAAGAGAAGCCCTTTCCCTCTTTCGTTCCTATTCACCGGATCTGATCATTCTCGATATCATGATGCCGGAAATGGATGGTTACGAAGTCTGCCGTGAGGTCAGAAAAACGAGTCGTACACCGATCATTATGCTGACCGCAAAAGGCGAGACCTTCGATAAAGTCCTGGGTCTGGAACTGGGAGCGGATGATTATATGGTGAAACCATTCGACACCAAAGAACTGGTCGCCCGCGTCAAGGCTGTATTAAGACGGTTGGACGCGAAAGAAGAGACCGGAAAGAAGATCATCCTGGAGAAGCTTGCCATCAATATGGCGAATTATTCCGTCTCTTATCAGGATGACAATATTGAGATGCCGCCTAAGGAATTGGAGCTTCTTTACTATCTCGCTTCTCACCCCAATCAGGTTTTTACCAGAGAACAGCTTCTCAATCAGATCTGGGGTTATGAGTACTATGGCGACACACGTACGGTTGATGTTCACATTAAGAGAATTCGTGAAAAACTCGGTTCAGATGAAGAACATCCATCCTGGAGCATTAAAACGGTATGGGGTGTCGGCTATAAGCTGGAAGTCAAATGAGTATGCAGGAAAAAGCGGAAGGCGAAAAACGCTTTCTTTCGATCAAGGTAAAGTTTTTCGGCATCTATATCATTCTTCTTTTGGCAATACTTGTCTTGATCGCCTCCGTTCTGCCGAAGATTTTCACACAGTATTTTGTGAAAGAAAAGATCGATGAGCTGGAGAACATGCATCAATTGATCGCGGAAGTATTGGAAAATGAAGATTTCCTTCAATCTCCACAGGCTTATCGTGTGCTGGAGACAGCCGCGGAATCGTCTCAGATCTGTATTTGGGTCTGCACGCCGGCGGATGAGAACCTGACTTATATATCCGTTTTCGGTTCCAATCCGGCTACTCAGTCTGCTACGATCGACTTCAGCCGGTTTACCAATGATGAAAAACTGATGGTGAAGAATGTCCTGGACGGAGGATCTCTGAAAAATGTCGTCAGTGCTTTTCCCTCCGCGTTCAGCGGAAGCACGATCTCGATCGGCTATCCGCAAGTCTATATCCAGACATCACAGGTCATAATCAACGGAACGCCTCAGACCGTCGGGATCCAGAAGAATGGGGCTGTTTTTCTCCATATTTCCATGGAAGGCATTTCATTCGCAAGTCGGCGGCTTCTTATGATCGTGCTGGCGATCATGTTTCTGATCGTGCTGGCCTCTGTGCTGATGACTTCTGTCATGGGTAATAACATCCTTACTCCCGTTCAGCAGATGAAAGATTCTGCCGCCGCTATTTCCAAAGGTGATTTTTCACAGGAAGTACAGGTTACGGCGAATGATGAGATCGGTCAGCTTTCACAGGCGTTCAACCAGATGACACGGGATCTTTCCCAGGTGGAGACCCTCCAGAAGGATTTCATCGCGAATATATCCCACGATTTTCGTTCGCCGCTTACCTCGATCAAAGGTTATGTGGAAGCCATGCTGGATGGGACGATCCCGCAGGATTCCTATGACAAGTATTTGCAGATCGTACTGGACGAAGCCAACAGGCTGACAAAAATGACCAACAACGTGCTTGACCTTACCAAAATGGAAAACGGGCAGATCGAGCTCCAGCGTCGTTCCTTTGATATCAATGAGATGATCATCGGTCTCGCGCTCAGTTTTGAACAAAGGGTCGAAGAGAAAAAAATACAGATCCAGTTTCAGTTTATTCAGGACAAACTGTTTGTCTACGCCGACTTTGATCAGATTGAGCGAGTGATCTATAATCTTCTGGACAATGCCCTGAAGTTTACCGATGAAGGAGATTCGATCACGGTCGAAACCAGTATTATCGGAAGAAAAGCGCATATCAGTGTCGAAGATACCGGATGCGGGATCGAAGAAAGCGCGCTGCCGCATGTATTTGACCGATTTAACAAAGGCGACAAGTCCCGGGGAAAGAATAAACTGGGAACAGGGCTTGGTCTCGCGATCGCCAAACAGATCATCGTCAATCACGGAGAAGATATTTCTGTGACTTCACATCTTGGGGAAGGAACGAAGTTTTCCTTTACATTACCTCTCGGAACGGAACAGCGCATAGGAAAGGATACCGGAAAATGAGTGAGAATAGGCCCGGAAACGGGTATGATCCCCGTGTCTACGGGTTTGGTGATTATGGCCTGAAGCCGGGGACTATGCCGCCGCCACCGGTAAAGAAACAGCATCCCCACGCATGGATCGTCATTACCGCGATCTGCTGCGCGCTGGCTTTGATCATTTCCACTGTTGTCGGTACTTATCTGGGTCGTTCGCTTGCGCAAAAGACAGAAGTACAGGAAAAATTCTTCGTGCTGCAGAAAGTACAGGATGAATCTGTCCAGCAGATCCATCAGCTTCAGGATTCTACCTATGAATCCATAGCGGATATTGCTGAAGATGTAGGTAAAAGCGTCGTCGCGATCCGGATCCATGCCAGTTATTCCAACGCGTTTCTTTCAGAGTCGCAGGATTCCATTGGCTCCGCGATCATCATTGGGGAAAACACAGAAAAGATCTTTATCGCGACAAACTTTCATGTCATTGAAAACGCTGCTTCCGTCCATGTGATCATGGGGGACAGATCCGAGGAGATCACAGCCTTCCCGCAGGGAGTGGATACGGACACGGATCTGGCTGTCATGTATATCCTGAAATCCGATCTGGAACCTTCCATGATCGAAAACATGAAGATCGCGGTTTTTGGTGACAGTGATCAATGCAGACTCGGCGATCTGGCCATCGCGATCGGAAGTGCCTATGACATCCGATTCGGAAATTCGGTAACTGTCGGGACCATCAGCGGACTGGAGAGAAATATTACGTTTGTCGACGAGAACAATGTGGGACAGACGATGGTCTTTCTGCAGACAGACGCGGCCATCAATCCAGGCAATTCCGGTGGAGCGCTTGTCAATGGACGGGGTGAAGTGATCGGGATCAATAATTATAAGATCGAAGATACACAGGTCGAGGGCATGGGATTTGCCACACCTTCTAATGTGGCGGAACCTATTCTCGAAGATCTTGTGAATTACGGAAAAGTATCCAGACCTTTTATAGGTATCACCGGTATGGATGTGATCAATTATGAAAACTATGCGGTAGAGTATGATATTCCTGAAGGTGTGATCGTTCTGAATCTGATCGAAGGAGGACCCGCGGAGCAAGCCGGAATCCTTCCATTTGATGTGATCACAGGCATGGATGGACAGCCGATCCATACCTTCGACGATCTGTCTGATATCATAATGAGCAAACAGATCGGCGACAGCCTGGAGATAGAAGTCCTACGGGGATACAAAGAAGGTGAAAAGACAACGGTCACCATGACACTGACTGTTGGAGAAAAGGATTCAACTACGAGAAGATAGCAGGGGGAAGGTAATATGGCTTTCATCAAGGATCTGACAGATGGTTCTCATGTGATCGGTCATTATTTCTGTAAAGATAAACAGCAGCTGGTGACCAAAACAGGAAAAGATTATCTGAAACTGCAGCTAGAGGATAAGACTGGTTCGATCAATGCCATGGTATGGGATCTGGGACCGCAGATCGGAGGTTTCGATAAGGGAGATATCGTCAAAGTTGATGCGAAGGCATCGTTATATAACGACGCGCTGCAGCTGACGATTTCCCGCCTGCGCCGTTCCAACCCCGATGAATACCAGGTGTCGGACTTTTTCCGTACCAGCAAGGAGAGCACGGAAAACATTTATCAGAGGCTTCTGATGCTCTATCAGTCCATTGAAGACCCTGGCTTGAGGAAACTGGTAGCTGCTTTCTGTGTGGATGATCCGGAGACGGTACGAAGACTGAAAACGCATCCCGCGGCGAAAGCTATCCATCACGGATATATCGGCGGTTTATTGGAGCATATGGTTTCCGTTACCACCATCGCGTTATCCCTTAAGCAGCAGTATACGGATCTTGACCGGGATCTTTTGATCGCGGGCGGCCTTCTGCATGATATTGGGAAACTGGTCGAGCTGGAACCTCTTCCGATGGGAGATTATTCCGATCCCGGTCGTTTCATCGGTCATATTTCCATTGGATATCAGCTTGTTCACGCAAAAGGATCAGAGATCAAAGAGCTGGATCCTCATAAACTGATGCTGTTGGAGCACATGATTTTGTCTCACCACGGAGAACGAGAATTCGGTTCCCCGGTCGTACCCATCACCAAAGAAGCGATGGCACTTCATTTGGCGGATTATTCGGATTCCAAGATGAAGCAGGTAGAAGAGGCGATCGAGACAGATCTGACCGAAGGAGACTGGACCAGTTTCAATCGTCCACTGGAACGTTATTTTTATAAGTCAGGATACAAAAATGAAGGATAAACATCAAACGGTCCCTGTTCAAAAGAACATGGACCTTCTTCTGTCTATTGATTCTTTGACAGCGGAAGGCATGGGCGTCGGACGATATAACGGATTCACAGTCATGGTTCCGGGGTCATTACCGGGAGAAGAAGTCCTTGCCCATATCGTCAAACTGATGAAAAACTATGCCATCGGAAAATGTTTGAAAATACAAAAAGCATCTCCGATGCGCACAGAACCGTTATGCCCCAACTATGAAAAGTGCGGTGGCTGTCAGTTCATGCATCTTTCCTATGAAGCACAGCTGCAGGAGAAAAGAGAAACGGTTCTTTCAGCTGTCCGGAGGATCGGCCAATTCACAGCCGAAGAAATCTCTGACTCTATCATAGAAAACACCCGGGGAATGGAGGATCCCATATACTATCGCAATAAAGCCCAGTTCCCTGTACAGCTACGGGACGGACAGCTGATCCATGGCTTTTATGCGCCTCATTCCCACAGACTGATCCCGGTTTCGGACTGTTTGATCCAAAGCCGTACAGCCAATTCGCTTGCGGAAAAGATTACCCGATATGCGGACAGCCTTGGAATGAGTGCGTATGATGAACAAAGTGGTAAGGGGATGCTTCGTCATATACTGATCCGGGACGATGAACAAACAGAGGAAGTGTCCGTTTGTCTGGTCATCAATCAGAAGAAACTGCCTCATCAGGAAAACTGGATCCGGTTCGCGGAAAAAGAAGGTATCACCAGTTTTTCTGTAAATATCAATCAAACCCGAAGCAACGTTATTCTGGGAAAAGAGACAAAGATCCTGTATGGAAAACCGTATATGACCGCGAAGATCGGAGATCTTTCCTATCATGTATCTCCGGTGGCTTTTTTCCAGGTGAACAGCAGGCAGACAAAGGTACTGTATGACCTCGTTAAAGAAATGATCGATCCACAGGCAGAAGACGCTGTCTGGGATATTTACTGCGGAGCCGGTACGATCGGCCTGTATCTTGCGAAGTGCGTCCGGATGATTTATGGGGTAGAAGTGGTTCCGGAAGCGATCGAAAACGCGCATGACAATATGCGTCTGAACGGGATCACGAACGCGGAATACTATGTGGGAAAAGCGGAAGAGCTTGTTCCGGAAAAACTGAAAAGCGGAATCCGTGTGGATAAAGCTGTGATCGATCCTCCCCGGAGCGGATGTGACAGGGCACTACTTGACGCGCTGCTTGCCATGGTGCCGAAGAGGATCGTCTATGTTTCGTGTGATCCGGCAACACTGGCCAGAGACCTGAAGGTATTATGTGAAGCATATCAAATCGAAAGGATATGTCCTGTAGACATGTTCCCACATACCGGCCATGTAGAATCAGTTGTGAAACTCACTGCAGAAAGGGAAAAATGATCATTCGAGATTTTGAATCGAAACATACAGAGGAAGCAATGGAAATTGCCCTTGGCGCATATAATAATGAGAGAGCATTTACACAGGAGCTTCCGGAAATATCAAGCGTTCCAATATTGAAACAATTAGCCGGAAATGGCTTTGGTGTTGCAGCATTTGAAGGCGGGAAAATGGTCGGTTTTCTTTGCAGTGTGGAACCATTTGAGAATGCTTTTCGTTCCACTGATGTAAGAGGAGTTTTTTCGCCCATGAGTGCAAATGGTGCAGTGATGGAAAACCACGGCATGATATATGCAGCATTGTATCAGGCAGCTGCAAAAAAGTGGGTACAAGCCGGAGCGATGTCACATGCCATTTGTTTATATGAACATGATGAGGAAGCAAAACAGAAGCTGTTTCAATATGGATTTGGCATGAGGTGCGTAGATGCCATTCGTCCGATGGAAACAATAGATTGCGCCAAATTAAGCGGATATGAGTTTTTGGAATTGTCCAAGGAAGATTATGCATCTGTTTATCCGCTGTATTTGGCACTTAATGAGCATTATTGTACCAGCCCCTATTTTATGAACCGAAAAGCAGATACACTGGAAGAGTTTTTGGAATTTTCGGAAAGGAATAAGGAACGCTTCTTTGCAGCAAAGACAGGCGGAGAATTATGCGCTTATATGAAAGTGTCCGATCAGGGTGAAACCTTTATTGCATCAGGGGATTTTTATCGTCATATCACGGGGGCATATTGTTTGCCCGAACACAGGGGCAGGGGTGTATACAAAAACCTGTTGAATTATGTTATCAATACCTTGAAAACGGAAGGATATACCAGGCTTGGCGTGGATTTTGAAAGCATCAATCCGTCTGGCAGTGGATTTTGGCTTAAGCATTTTCGTGCCTATACCAACGGCGTTGTGCGCAGGATAGATGAGCGAATTATACAGAGAGTTTCTCTGATATAATCTCATTGAAAAAAAGGAAAGAATGCAGGAATGATAAAACTAAGTGACTATAAGAAATGTACACAGCGGATCTGGAAAGTGCCTGTGAAAGATGTAGAAGCGCCAAACGAAGCAAAATGTCTGTTGGCTATGCTTCGATTTACACGAGCCGCAGAAAAGAAAGGATATTTGTCCGGACCGGTAGAAGAAGAGGAATTATGATTGACGAATTTGTTGATGAGTCAAAAAAGATCCTGCAGGACAACCTGATCGGGATCTATTTGCATGGTTCTGCTTCCATGGGGTGCTTCAACGCCAAAAAGAGTGATCTCGACTTGATCATCGTGGTCGATCGTCCATTACCCGATTCTGTCAAAAAGGCATACATGGACATGGTAGTCAGGTACAACGCTATAGGGCCTGCGAAAGGAATCGAGATGAGCATCGTTCTGAGGAATGTATGCAAGCCCTTTGTTTATCCTACGCCATTTCAATTGCATTTTTCGATAGGGCATCTGGAGCGGTACAGAAAAGATCCCGACGAATATATCCGTAAGATGCATGGCACAGATAAAGATCTAGCCGCTCATTTTACGATCCTCAACAAAAGGGGCAAATGTCTTTACGGAGCACCTGTTAAAGAGGTATTTGCCGAGGTGCCGAGCAGTGATTATATGGATTCCATATGGTATGACATAGAAGGAGCAGAAGAAGAAATAACTGAAAACACCATGTACCTGACTTTGAATCTGGCAAGAGTTCTGGCTTATAGAGAAGAAGGGCTCGTTCTTTCCAAAAAGGAAGGAGGAGAATGGGCGATCGAGCATCTGCCTTCAATATTCCATAGATTGATCCAGGATGCCATGCGGGAGTATTGTGAAAACGCAGAAATTTTCTATGATGAAATTCTTGCTAAGCAGTACGCGAAATATATGATAAAAAGAATAAAGCAATAAAACCATCTCGGAAGGTAACCGCAAGAAACCATTTTGCGATTACCTCTTGATTTTTGAAGAGATTTGAATATAATTTAGTTAGCTACAGCTAACTATCATGTTTAGAATACATAATTGAGGAGAAAAGCGTTATGATAAAAACAATTATGAAGATCGAAGGTATGATGTGCGGAATGTGTGAGGCACATGTCTCTGACGCCATCAGAAAGGGCTTTTCTACAGCTAAGAAGGTCTCTGCCTCCCGAAGTAAAGGAGAGGCATCATTTCTTACGGAAGAAGCAGTAGATTCTGACCTCTTGAAAAAGATCATCGACTCGACGGGTTATACTTGCTTGTCTGTGGAGTCAGCTCCATTTGAAAAGAAAGGGCTGTTTAGTAGAAAATGAACTCAGTGATCACGGGGCTTCTGATCCCCTTTATTGGAACTTCAACTGGGGCTGCTTGTGTGTTCTTTCTAAAAAAGGACCTTAAGCTCAGTATCCAACGCGCTCTGACCGGCTTTGCGGCGGGTGTCATGGTGGCAGCATCTATCTGGAGCCTTATCGTACCGGCTATTGAACAATCTTCCGCGATGGGTCAGCTTGCCTTTCTTCCTGCCTTTATCGGCTTCTGGCTGGGCATCTTGTTCCTGCTTCTTTTAGACCACATCATCCCACACCTGCATCGAAGTATAGACCAGGCCGAGGGCCCGAAAAGTCATCTGACAAGGACCGCGATGATGGTTCTGGCTGTTACACTCCACAACATTCCTGAAGGGATGGCGGTAGGCGTCGTCTACGCAGGATTGCTAGGTCGTTCAGGAAATATCACGGCAGGAGGGGCATTGGCACTTTCGCTGGGTATTGCCATTCAAAACTTCCCGGAAGGCGCAATCATCTCTATGCCACTGTATGCTGAAGGAAAAAGTAAACAGAAGTCCTTTTGGCTTGGCGTTCTTTCCGGTGCCGTAGAACCGGTTTTCGGTGCGCTGACCGTAATGATCGCGAGTCTGGTTGTTCCTGCCATGCCTTATTTGCTTTCTTTTGCGGCAGGTGCTATGCTGTATGTAGTCGTGGAGGAACTGATTCCGGAGATGTCCGCTGGAACGCATTCCAATATAGGCGTTATTTCTTTTGCTATTGGGTTTTCTCTGATGATGGCGCTGGATGTGGCACTAGGCTAAAGGAGAGTGATATAAATGAAATACCATATTGAGAAAAATACAGTTCAGGAGACACTGGTCATTCCGCTGTTCGGACGTTTGGTATGTTCCGAACGGTTTCCTCAGTTATTCTCAGACCCTGATGCAAAACGGATCTGTGATTCACTGGACTATGATTTCACGGAGAAACGGAAAAAGATGGAGTCTCCAATAGGGCTTTTCGGAGCACTGGAAGTAGCACAGCGACAGTACGATCTACGCTGTGAGATAGAGGCATATTTGAAAGAGTATCCAAAAGCAGCAGTGGTCAATCTCGGCTGCGGTCTGGACGATACTTTTTCCAAAGTAGATAATGGACAGTGCCATGGATACAATATGGATCTCCCGGATGTGATCCGGGTACGGAACGAACTGCTTCCCGTTGGATCCCATGAGAAAAACATTGCCTGTGATCTGAACGAATTGTCTTGGATGGATACCATCGAAGCTACAAACGGAGCGGTGTTCTTTGCAGCCGGTGTGTTCTATTATTTCAAGATCGAGGATGTCAGGCGATTATTCTCTGCTATGGCAGAGCGTTTCCCTCATTCGGTAGTGGTCTTTGAAAACTGCACTACGTCTTTGATACGGGTTGTGGCGGCATAAGACCGAGGGCTCGTTTTTCGGGCAAAAAGGGCTCGTTCGAGCCCTCCTGTGAAGTCGGGTATGTACCCGGCTATATTTTTTTACCAAAATAGTTGACAAGTCAACATTTTAGACGTATACTTGACAAGTCAACGAGTTTTAAATAGGAGGATGTTTATGGATCAGGCGGGGAGATACATATCCGTATTGATGAGGCAACTGAATTTATTCTTCAGCC
>JAFRZE010000011.1 GCA_017442735.1 Bacillota bacterium | reverse complement strand
CCTGATCAGCCAGCCGCTGATCTATCTGGTGCAGGTGCCCTTCAGCCCCTGGCACTGGGACCTGCTTCGCTATTATCCCCGCTGGGGCCTCATCACGCTGCTGACCCTGCCCGGCGCGGCCCTGGGCTGGTATGTCAGGAAAGAGAAATGGTACAGCGTGCTGCTGCTGGCCGCGCTGAACGTGATTTTGTGCCTGGAGCTTCCGTCCTCCGTCCGCGCACTGGCAGAGGGATTCCCGCGCTATCTCCTGTCCACGGCTTTCATCGTCTTTGAACTGGTGTTCTTCACCCTGCTGCTGTTCAAAAACAAAAAGCTGCGCGCCCTCTCCTTCGCCCTGACTCTGGTCCTGTTGGCCGGTTCCGTCTGGGAGACGGTCTGGTTTGACCGCAACGCCACCTTCATCACGGCCGCTCAGATCGAAACCGGAACGGCCCCGTATGAACTGCTGGCGGAGCCGGAGGGCGTGCAGATCAGCGTGGAAAACAGCTTTGTCCGGGTGGAGCTGAAACAGCACGACTACCGCACGGTGGAGATCCGGCTCCGGGACGCGGCGGGGGAGATCGTTGAGATGACCCTGGACTACAGCGAGGAGGGAACGCAGTGGCGCTGAGAGGCGCATATGCGTGAGCTTTTCCCGCTGTATCTATTCTTCCGTATCACCTTTTTGAAAACGCTGCGGCAGCCATCAATGAGTCATTGCTTTATCTGGTGAACTATGCTATTATGGTCACCATCTGGAGTATCAAGACGGTGGGGGCGAAAGAATGGAAAAAGCATATGTAGTATTTAAAGTGTTTCGTTCTCCTGTAGGTGCTGAGTAGGATGGTTTTTTTGCATCTACGAAACCAGAAAATCGTTTTTTGGGTATGAGATTGGAAAAGAGAGGCCAAATAGAGGAATCAAAATATTCTTGGACAAGAAAAAGCCAACGAATGAACGGTATATAAACTGCGATCAGTTGTGTGAATTTCCAAAAACAACATATTACAAAAAACTATCAACACGATATAGGCTAAAAGAATTGCGTGATGCGATAGAGCTGATCTACGTTGGGAAAAAGCGTCAATAAATAGTAGATGGCAAAGCTTACGAAATAAAGAATTATGGTTCTGTTAGTGCAAAACAACGTCAGAACAGGAGAAACCCTGAGTATCATCAAAAGCTACAAAATGCTCGTCTTCTTCAGGAACTTGCTATTATGCAAAATGACAGAAATAAAGCGGAAGATTATGCTAAAATTGTAGATGAACTAAACCATAAACTTGGATACCGCGATAGGGCGACTCATGGAAAGTATAAAATCCAATTAAAGGATACAGTAACGAATCCAAAGCCGTTTAGAGGCGGTTCTTGCATTCCAAAATAATTCATTTATCCGTTTTTATGCGTAGATAAAAGAGCTGCGCTCGCGCAAATCTGCAATTTTATTAGTACCGGAAGGATGTGACAGGCTGTGACACCGGAAACGATCCAAGCGGTGGTCTCCCGCTTTGCCGCAGAGGCCAGACAGGTCTACGGGCCGAGCTTGCAGGAGGTCATCCTGTATGGCTCCTGCGCCCGTGGGGACTTTACGCCGGACAGCGACATCGACATTCTGGTGCTGCTGGACGTGCCCCAGCAGCACATCAACGCGGAGCGCAAGAAGATCGTGGACGTTTCGGACCGGCTGGATCTGGACTACGACGTGGTGCTGGCCCCGGTCTTTCAGAGCAAGCAGACCTTCGACCGCTATCTCCCCGCGTCCCGCTTCTACCAGAACGTGCGAGCGGAGGGCGTGCGCTATGCCTGACGAGAGCCTGCTGAAAGATTACGCCCGCTACCGCCTGGAACGGGCGCGAGAGGATCTGGATGCCGCGCAACTTCTCTTTTCTCACGAGCGCTACCGGATCGCCAACAACCGGGCATATTACTCCATCTTCCACGCCCTGCGCGCCGTGCTGGCCTTTGACCAATTCGACTCCAGCAAGCACAGCGGCGTGATTTCGGAGTTCCGCCGCCGCTACATCAAAGAAGGCGTGTTCCCGGCAGAACTGTCGAAGATGATCGGCGCGGCCTTCATGCTGCGCAACGCCTCGGACTATGACGATCTGTTCCTGGTGAGCCGGTCGGACACCGAGGAACAGCTTGCCAACGCGGCCTGTGTTTACGAGGCCGTGCGGCAATACCTTGAAAAGAAACTGACAGAATAAGCTGCAAATGACTCCGGGGCCCAGCGCCCCTTGAAAGAAGGAACGACACCAAATGCGCATCCTGCTTGCCACTGCCTTTGCCCTGTTTGCCGGGCTGATGATGACCCGTGTGTTCAAATATCTGCACCTCCGCTTTCCCGACGTGACCGCCTTTCTGATCGCCGGGGTGCTGGTGGGACCCTTCTG
>JAFRZE010000004.1 GCA_017442735.1 Bacillota bacterium | reverse complement strand
TGATGATGAAGAACTGCTTGAGCTGGTCGACATGGATATCCGTGATCTGCTGACCCAGTATGAGTTCCCCGGAGATGATACTCCTATCATTCGTGGAAGCGCTCTGAAAGCTCTGGAAGATCCGAGCGGCGAGTGGGGCGACAAGATTCTTGAGCTCATGGATGCTGTTGATGAGTATATTCCGGATCCCGCACGTGAAGTTGACAAACCTTTCCTGATGCCTGTTGAGGACATCTTCTCTATCACTGGTCGTGGTACTGTTGCTACCGGCCGTGTCGAGCGTGGTGTTCTGAAAGTTTCTGACCAGGTCGAACTGGTTGGTCTGCATCATGAGAAGAAGACCTATGTCGTTACCGGTGTTGAAATGTTCCACAAACTGCTGGATCAGGCTCAGGCTGGTGACAACATTGGTGCTCTGCTTCGTGGTATTCAGAGAACTGAGATCCAGCGTGGTCAGGTTCTTGCAAAACCCGGCAGCGTTAACCCCCATCACATTTTCAAGGGTCAGGTTTACGTTCTGAAGAAAGAAGAAGGCGGCCGTCATACTCCTTTCGTATCTGACTATCGTCCTCAGTTCTATTTCAGAACCACCGACGTTACCGGTGTTATCACCCTTCCCGAAGGCGTTGAGATGTGCATGCCTGGTGATCATGTCAACATGAAAGTTGAGCTGATCTACCCCGTCGCTATGGAAGAAGGTCTGCGTTTCGCTATCCGTGAAGGTGGCCGTACTGTTGGTGCCGGCACTGTTACCGATATTATTGAGTAATCAATAATTGCCGAAAGGCAATGACAAAAAGGAGCGTAGAGATACGCTCCTTTTTCATCTCTTGGAGGTTGAAAATATGAAACTTGTTTCCTGGAATGTCAATGGATTAAGAGCCTGTATGGGAAAGGGATTTGAAGAAAGCTTCAAAACATTGAACGCGGATATCTTCTGCCTTCAGGAGACAAAGCTCCAGCAGGATCAGATCTGTTTCTTTCCGGAAGGGTACCATGCCTTCTGGAATCATGCCGAGAAAAAAGGATATTCGGGAACGGCGATCTTTTCCCGGAAAGAACCGATCACGGTGACATATGGGATAGGCAGGGAAGAGCACGATCACGAAGGACGTGTGATCACGCTGGAATTTGACTCTTTTTATATGATCACGGTTTATGTTCCGAATTCCCAGGAGGAACTGAAAAGACTTTCCTATCGAATGGAATGGGAAGACGCCTTCCTTGCCTATATTCAGGAGCTGAACAAAAAGAAACCTGTCATATTCTGTGGCGATCTGAATGTCGCGCATAAGGAGATCGATCTGAAGAATCCGTCCAGCAACCATCACAACGCGGGGTTCTCGGATGAAGAGAGAGGGAAATTCTCTGATCTTCTCGCCGCGGGATTTGTGGACACGTTCCGTTTCTTCTATCCGGATCAGAAAGAGATCTATTCCTGGTGGAGCTACCGGTTCAATTCCAGAGCGAGAAACGCGGGGTGGCGGATCGACTATTTTATCGTCAGTGAAGAGCTGAAAGAGCAACTGAATGACGCAAAAATCCATACCGAAATACTCGGATCCGACCATTGTCCGGTCGAATTGGATATAAATCTGTAAAAAAACCGAAAAAATCAAAAAAAATTAAAAATTTTTCTTGCATTGAAGTGCGGGATGTGTTACAATAGTCGGCGTGACATTGAGAACGAGGATCCGAGATGTTGCAGGGCCCGAAACAAAGCGGTCCTGGGAACGTTCGGGGAGTGAATGTCGGACACCAGATGTCGACGACAACGTCACTGTACAATTGAGAGTACGTGTGCGCATTCTGCGCTTTTTTGCTTGTTTACGCAGGAAACACACGGGTAAGTGTACAGTCGCTCATAGTCGCGATCATGCGAAAATAGGAGGCTGTTTTTTTATGGCAAAAACAACAAAGATCCGCATCACACTGAAGGCCTATGATCATCAGCTGATCGATCAGACCGCTCAGAAGATCGTGGAGACAGCGATCAGAAATGGTTCCCAGGTAAGCGGGCCTATCCCGATGCCTACTCAGAAAGAAGTTGTGACGATCCTTCGCGCCGTTCACAAGTACAAAGATGCCCGTGAACAGTTCGAACAGCGCACACATAAGAGATTGATCGATATTCTGCAGCCCACTAAAAAAACTCTGGATGCCCTTTCCAAGCTGGAACTTCCGGCTGGCGTGGATATCCAGGTTGCTGCAAAGAACTAATCAGAAAACTTAAACAAACAAGCGAAACGAAAACAGCAGGTTACAGCTCACATATATGTCGGCTTAATGACCTAGGATGAACCGCCCGGCCAGGGTCGGACGGGTCCGCTGTAGATTATTAGGAGGTTAGATCATGAAGAAAGCCATCTTGGCAAAGAAGATCGGGATGACCCAGATTTTCAATCAGGAAACCGGCGAGATGATTCCCGTTACGGTCCTGGAAGCCGGTCCCTGCACAGTTACGCAGGTCAAGACCGTCGAGAATGATGGATATTCAGCGATTCAGGTTGGATTCGGTGAAATCCGCGAGAAGCTTGTGAACAAGCCCCTGAAAGGCCAGTTCGCAAAAGCAGGCGTTGCCGTGAAGAGAGTTCTTCGCGAGTTCCGCATTGAAGGCGCTGAAGAGTACAATGTCGGCTCTGAGATCAAGGCTGATGTATTCGAAACTGGTGAGAAAGTAGATGTTTCCGGTACTTCCAAGGGTAAAGGATACCAGGGTACCATTCATCGCTATGGATTCCACCGCGGCCCCATGGAGCATGGTTCCAAGTATCACCGCCATGCAGGTTCCCTGGGTGCGTCCAGTGATCCGGCTCGTGTATTCAAAGGAAAGAAACTGCCCGGACATATGGGAAGTGTCCATGTGACGGTTCAGAATCTCGAAGTTGTCCGCGCGGATGCAGAGCGCAATCTGCTCCTGATCAAGGGTTCCGTTCCCGGACCGAAGAAAGCTGTTGTTACCATCGTCAACAGCGTTAAAGCGTAACGGCTGAAGGAGGATAACATGGCAAAAATTGCTGTTTATACAATGGACGGCACTGAAAACGGTCAGATCGAACTGACTGATAAGGTTTTTGGTGTAGAAGTCAATGTTCCTGTCATGCATGAGGCGGTCGTCGCTTATCTTGCGAACCGCAGACAGGGTACACAGAGTGCTCTGACCCGCGCAGAAGTCAGTGGCGGCGGAAAGAAACCTTATCGTCAGAAAGGTACCGGCCGCGCTCGTCAGGGAAGTATCCGTTCTCCGCAGTGGGTCGGCGGCGGCGTCGTGTTCGCACCGAAGCCCCGTGATTATTCCAAGAAGATGAACAAGAAAGCACGCCGTCTGGCGATCAGAAGTGCGCTGACCACCAGAGTGCAGGAAAACAAACTGCTGGTTCTTGAAAACCTGGATCTTCCCGAGATCAAGACCAAGCAGATGCAGAAAGTACTTGATCAGTTCGATCTTTCCAAGGCGCTGGTCGTTTTGATGTCTTCCGACACCAACGCGATCCTTTCCGCCCGCAACATCGAAGGCGTCAAGACCCTTCCCGCTGAGCAGGTGAATGTCTACGATATTCTTAAGTATGAGAATCTGGTAGCCACCAAAGATGCGATCGCAAAGATTGAAGAGGTGTTTGAATAATGGCTGACATTAAATACTATGATGTGCTGCTGAAGCCCGTCATCACTGAGAAAAGCATGGAACTGATGAGCGAACGCAAGTATACGTTCCTTGTTCATCCGGATGCCAACAAGATTCAGATCCGCGAAGCCGTTGAGAAGATGTTCGAAGGTGTGAAAGTCCAGAAGGTCAACACCATGAACAACCGCGGCAAAAACAAAAGAAGAGGGTATACGAGCGGCCGTACGGCAGATACCAAGAAAGCCATCGTAACACTGAAACCCGAAAGCAAAGACATCGAATTTTTTGAAGGCATCTGATCTTATTTAGATCGGTAATTCCACAAAGTATGGAGTATATCGAAAGGAGAAATTTGTAATGGCTATCAGAACATATAAGCCTTATACAGCTTCTCGGAGAAACATGACGAGCTCAACGTTTGAGGAGATCACCAAGAGCACGCCTGAAAAATCTCTGACTGTCCGTGTGAAGAATACGGCAGGCCGCAACAATTACGGCAAAATCACCGTTCGTCATCATGGCGGCGGTGCCAAGAAGCTTTATCGTATCATTGATTTTAAGAGAAACAAAGATGGGATCCCCGCAAAGGTTTCCGCCATCGAATACGATCCGAACCGCAGCGCCAATATTGCTCTTCTGGTCTATGCGGACGGAGAGAAACGCTACATTCTGGCCCCTGAAGGACTGACCGTTGGTATGACCGTCCTTTCCGGAGAAAATGTAGAGATCAGAGTCGGTAATGCACTTCCTCTGAAGAATGTTCCTACCGGTACGAACATCCACAACATCGAAATGAAACCCGGCAAAGGCGGCCAGATGGTCCGCGCAGCCGGAAACTCCGCTCAGCTGATGGCGAAAGAGGGCAAGTTCGCTACCCTTCGTCTTCCTTCCGGAGAAATGAGAATGGTTCCCATCGACTGCCGCGCAACGATCGGTACTGTCGGCAATGGAGATCATGAGCTGGTGAAGATCGGTAAAGCCGGTCGTAAGAGAAATATGGGTATTCGTCCTACGGTTCGCGGTAGTGTCATGAACCCCAACGACCATCCGCATGGTGGTGGTGAAGGAAGAGCACCGGTCGGTCGTCCGAGCCCGATGACTCCCTGGGGCAAACCTGCAATGGGTCTTAAGACTCGCAAGAAGAAACATTCTGACAAGTATATCGTTCGCAGCCGTGCGAAGAACAGCAAATAAGGAGGCATAATCGATGTCACGTTCTTTAAAGAAAGGTCCTTTCGCGGACGACTATTTGCTTAAGAAAGTTGATGCAATGAACGCTTCCGGCGACAAGCAGGTCATTAAGACCTGGTCCCGCCGGTCTACGATCTTCCCGTCCTTCGTTGGTCATACTTTCGCCGTTCATGACGGAAGAAAGCATGTTCCGGTGTATGTGACCGAGGATATGGTCGGACATAAGCTGGGTGAGTTCGTTTCCACCCGTACTTATCGCGGCCATGGCAAAGATGAGAAGAAAGGTAAAGTCCGTTAAGTCGGATAGGAGGATTTAGGAAATGGCGAAAGGACATAGAAGCCAAATCAAGCGGGAAAGAAACGCTCAGAAGGACGTTCGGCCGAGAGCCAGCGTTACCTTTGCGCGTATCCCTACCACAAAGGCTAAACTTGTATTGGATACCATTCGGGGCAAGGATGTTGCTCTTGCCTCTGCAATATTAGCTTCTACTCCCAGAGAAGGTGCTCGCATCATCAGCAAGGTTCTGGATTCTGCAGTAGCTAATGCTGAATACGCAGCTTCCGAGCGTGATATGGACATTGATACCGCTAAACTCTTCGTCGAAGAAGCGTTTGCCAATCAGGGTCCCACTCTTAAGAGAATCCGTCCGCGCAGTCAGGGCCGCGCAGACCGCATCCTGAAGAGAACCAGTCATATCACGATCATTCTGAATGAGAGAGCATAAGGAGGAGACTCATGGGTCAGAAAGTTAATCCGCATGGACTGAGAGTCGGTGTCATCAAAGATTGGAATACCAAATGGTACGCTGATTCAAAAGAATTCGGAGATCTTCTGGTAGAGGATCACAAGATCCGTACCTTCCTGAAAGATAAACTGTATCAGGCACAGATCTCCAAGATCGAAATCGAAAGAGCTGCCGGCCGCGTGAAAGTTGTTATCATGACGGCGAAACCCGGTATCATTATCGGTAAAGAAGCAGCAGGCGTCAAAGCGCTGAAGGATGAGCTTCAGGCTATGACAGGTGCGAAAGTTTCCCTGAATATCGTGGAAGTCAAGCGTCCGGAGAGAGATGCGCAGCTGGTCGCTGAGAATATTGCTCAGCAGCTGGAGAACCGTGTTTCCTTCCGTCGTGCCATGAAGCAGGTGATGGGCCGCGCGATGAAAGCAGGGGCCAAGGGAATCAAGACCACGGTTGGCGGTCGTGTCGGCGGCGCCGAGATCGCTCGTGACGAATCCTACAATGAAGGTGTTCTGCCTCTGCAGACTCTTCGTGCCAATATTGACTATGGTTTTGCTGAGGCCAATACCGCTTATGGTAAGCTGGGTGTCAAGGTCTGGATCAACCATGGTGAGGTTCTTCCTGTGAAGGCCAAAAAAGAAGGGAGCGATAACTAATGTTAATGCCGAAGAGAGTTAAGCATCGTAAGCAGTTCCGTGGAACGATGGCCGGCAAGGTCACCCGCGGCAACCGCATCACTTACGGTGAATTTGGTCTGGTCGCTGCTTCTCCCGCCTGGGTTAAGTCTAATCAGATCGAGGCAGCTCGTGTCGCTATGACGCGTTATGTCAGACGTGGCGGTAAGATCTGGATCAAGATCTTCCCCGATAAACCCATTACCGCTAAACCCGCTGAAACCCGTATGGGTTCCGGTAAAGGTTCCGTTGAGTACTGGGTAAGTGTAGTCAAGCCGGGTCGTGTGTTGTTCGAGATCTCCGGTGTCGATGAGAGTGTTGCCAGAGAGGCCCTTCGTCTGGCTATGCACAAGCTTCCCTGCAAGTGCAAAATCGTCTCTCGCGAAGAACTGGATGCGATCGTCGATGCCAAAGGCTGATCGCTCTAATCTGAATGAGGATGGTGAACATAAGTGAAGAGAAAAGATTATTTGGAAGAACTGAACGGTAAGAATGTCGAACAGCTTCAGGCTGATCTTGTTTCCGCCAAGAAGGAACTGTTCAATCTCCGTTTTCAGAATGCTACCAACCAGCTGAACAATACGGCTCGCATTAAAGAAGTTCGCAAAACGATTGCCCGCATCCAGACAGTGCTGACACAGAAGGCGAACAGTTAATTGGAGGACTTAACATTGGAAAGAAATTTAAGAAAGACTATGGTTGGTCTTGTTTCCAGCGATAAGATGGACAAAACTGTCGTCGTTAGTGTTGTGAACAACGTTAAGCATCCGGAATATGGCAAGATCATCAAGAGAACTTATAAACTGAAAGCCCATGACGAGAACAACGAGTGCCGTGTCGGTGATCGTGTCAGAGTTATGGAAACCAGACCGCTGTCCAAGGACAAGAGATGGCGTGTGGTCGAAATCGTCGAGAAGGCAAAATAATCAGGAGGATCAGAAGCCATGTTACAGCAAGAAAGTAGGTTGAATGTGGCCGATAACACTGGCGCTAAAGAGCTTTTAGTGATCCGTGCACTCGGTGGTTCGACCCGTAGATATGCACATGTCGGGGATATCGTAGTTTGCTCTGTTAAAGAAGCAACACCCGGCGGTGTTGTAAAAAAAGGCGACGTAGTCAAGGCGGTCGTTGTCAGAACCAAACGCCCCGTTCGCCGTAAAGATGGCAGCTATATTCGTTTCGACGAAAATGCCGCTGTTATCATCAAAGAAGATCTGAACCCCACCGGAACCCGTATTTTTGGGCCCGTTGCCAGAGAGCTTCGTGAGAAGAAATTCATGAGAATCCTTTCACTGGCTCCTGAAGTACTGTAATGGAGGCGTCACAGATGAGTAAAATGAAGATCAAAAAAGGTGACACCGTTCGGGTTATCACCGGTAAAGACAAGGGTAAAGAAGGAAAGGTCCTTTCTGTCAGTCAGGAAACTTCCCGTATCATCGTGGAAGGCGTCAATATGGTTACCAAGCACATGAAAGCCAGTGGTGCGAACCAGGGCGGAATCGTGCATCAGGAAGCTCCGATCCATGTTTCCAACGTCATGCTTCTTCAGGGCGGGAAACCCACCCGTGTCGGTATCAAGGTTGAAACCAAGACCGAAGGCGGAAAGACGGTTACGACCCGTACCCGTTTTGCCAAAGCTACCGGCGAAGTGATCGACTAATAGGAGGTATGTATCGTGAGCCGAATGAAAGAAAACTATAAGAACAATATCGTTCCCGGTATGATCAAAAAGTTCGGTTATTCCAATCCGATGGAAGTTCCGAAACTTGACAAGATCGTTATCAACATGGGTGTCGGCGAAGCCAAGGAAAATCCGAAAGCCCTCGAAGGCGCGATCGCGGATCTGACCCAGATCGCCGGACAGAAGCCCATTATCACTAAGGCCAAGAAGTCTATCGCTAACTTTAAGGTTCGTGAAGGCATGCAGATTGGCTGCAAAGTTACCCTGCGCGGCGAAAAGATGTATGATTTCGCAGACCGTCTGATCTCTCTGGCACTTCCCCGTGTCCGTGACTTCCGCGGTGTTTCCGCTGATTCCTTTGATGGCCGCGGCAACTATGCCCTGGGTATCAAAGAACAGCTGATCTTCCCCGAGATCAGTTACGACAAGATCGACAAGGTCCGCGGTATGGATATCGTCTTTGTCACGACCGCAAAAACCGATGAGGAAGCCAAAGAACTGCTGGCTCTCATGGGAATGCCCTTTGTAAAGTAAGCGAATAGTTAGGAGGTTAAATTTTCCATGGCCAAAACTTCTATGAAGATCAAACAGCAGCGTAAACCGAAGTTCTCTACCAGAGCTTATACCCGTTGCAAGATCTGCGGCCGTCCGCATAGCGTGCTTCGTAAATATGGCATTTGCCGAATCTGTTTCCGTGAACTTGCCTACAAGGGTGAAATTCCGGGTGTAAAAAAAGCAAGCTGGTAAGCTTAACTAGGAGGTAAATCAGATGACGATGAGTGATCCCATTGCCGATATGCTGACACGCATCCGTAACGGAAACGTTGCAAAGCATGATTCTGTCGATGTTCCTTATTCCAAGGAGAAGGCAGCGATCGTCGACATCCTGCTCAAAGAAGGTTACATCAAAAAGCAGGAAGTTGTCGCAGACGGCAATTTCAAATCAATTCGTATCACTTTGAAATATGGTAAAGACAAGAATGATAAGGTCATTACCGGTATTAAAAGAATTTCTAAACCCGGACTTCGGGTATATGCTGGCAAAGATGAACTGCCCCAGGTTCTTGGCGGTTACGGTATTGCCATTATCTCAACCAACAAAGGTGTGCTCACCGACAAGGAAGCCCGCAAGGCAGGCGTCGGCGGTGAAGTCATTGCTTTTGTCTGGTAAGAAGGAATAGGAGGATAAAAGCATGTCTCGAATCGGGAGATTACCTGTTGAGATTCCGGCCGGCGTCGAGGTTCAGCTTGACGAAAAAGAGAACAAGATCACTGTTAAGGGACCGAAAGGAACTTTGACCCGTACGTTCTCGCCCGCCATGACCCTCAAACAGGAAGATGGACATATCAGTGTCATTCGTCCGAATGATGAGAAAGAAAACAAAGCCCTTCACGGACTGACGAGAGCGCTGCTTCATAATATGGTAGTCGGCGTTACCACCGGTTTTGAGAAGGTCCTTGAGATCAACGGTGTTGGTTACCGTGCGGCTAAGCAGGGTAACGTCCTGAATCTGACCCTTGGTTATTCTCATCCGGTCAATATGGAAGATCCGGAAGGGGTCGAGACCGAAGTTCAGAATCAGACGACCATCATCGTTCGCGGTATCGATAAGGAAAAGGTTGGTCAGCATGCGGCTAATATCCGCTTCAAACGTCCGCCGGAGCCCTATAAAGGCAAAGGTATCAAGTACAAGGAAGAGACCATCCGCCGCAAAGTTGGTAAGACTGGTAAATAAGGTAGGGAGTGAAAAATGGTTAACAAAGCATCTAAGAATCGTGTTCAGAAGCATTACCGTATGCGTAAGAACATTGTCGGAACCACCGAGCGCCCTCGCCTTAGCGTGTTCCGCAGCAATAAACACATGTATGCTCAGATCATTGACGATACGAACGCAACAACGCTTGTATCCGCCTCCACTCTGGATAAAGAAGTGAAGGACAAGGTCGAATTTACCGATACGGTTGAAGCTGCGAAGGCCGTAGGTGAACTGGTTGCAAAGCGTGCCAAGGAAAAAGGGATCGAAGCAGTCATTTTTGACCGCGGCGGTTTCCTCTATCACGGAAAAGTGGCGGCGCTGGCTGATGCGGCCAGAGAAGCTGGACTGCAGTTTTAATAATCGGAGGCGTATGTATGAATACAAATAGAATTGATCCGGCTACGCTGGGTGAGTTGGAGACCAAGGTCGTCACGATCAAACGTGTTACCAAGGTTGTTAAAGGCGGTAAGAACATGAAATTCACCGCGCTGGTCGTTGTCGGCGACAAGAATGGCCATGTCGGATTCGGACTTGGCAAATCTCTTGAGATCCCCGAAGCGATCCGCAAAGGCGAAGAAGCTGCCAAGAAGAGCATGATCAGTGTTCCCCGTAACGAAGCGAATTCTATTCCTTACTCCACCAAAGGAGTCAAGGGAAGAGCACAAGTGCTTCTGATGACTGCGCAGGAAGGTACCGGTATCATCGCCGGCGGCCCCGCGCGTGCCGTTCTGGAACTGGCTGGTATTCAGAATATCAGAACCAAGTCTCTGTCCAGCAACAATAAGAACAATGTCGTTGCTGCTACGATCGAAGGTCTGAAGGGACTGTATACTCCGGAAGAGATCGCAAGAAAACGCGGCAAGACGGTCGCTGAGATTCTTGGCTAAGGAGGATCCAAACATGGCGAAACTGAAGATTACATTAAAGAAATCCACGATCGGAGCTATTCCGAAGCATCGTGCGACCGCGATCGCTCTTGGTCTTAAAAAGACCCAGAAGAGTGTGATCCAGCCTGATAATGAAGCAGTCCGCGGAATGATTAATGCGATCAGACATCTGGTAACTGTAGAAGAAATCCAGGATTGATAGGAGACTGAAAGATGAACTTAGTTGAATTAAAACCGAGTGAAGGCGCCAAGAAGGAAGCTTTCCGCAAAGGCCGCGGTCATGCGTCCGGTAACGGCAAAACCGCAGGTCGTGGCCAGAACGGTCAGAAATCCCGCTCCGGCGGCGGTGTTCGTCCCGGATTTGAAGGCGGTCAGATGCCTCTGTACAGACGTCTTCCGAAACGTGGTATCAAAAAGAAAACCCATCGGAATTTTGTCGAGATCGTTTCGATCAATGTTGATCGTCTGAACATCTTTGAAGATGGACAGACCGTTAACGTAGCTGCTCTTGTCGAAGCCGGCGTGATCAGCAATCCCAAAGACGGTGTGAAGATCCTTGGACTGGGCGAACTCACCAAAAAGCTTGACGTTAAAGTCGGCCGTTACAGTGAAGGCGCAAAAGCCAAGATCGAAGCCCTTGGCGGTACGGCTGAGTAATCAGCTGTAGCTGAATTCGTAAAGCTTCGAAAGGAGGGTGCATTTTGCTTCAAACGATCAGGAATATTTTCAAGATTGAAGATCTGCGCAAGCGTATTATCTATACGCTCCTAATGTTAGCCCTTGTTCGTCTGGGAGCCCTGATTCCCAGCCCGCTGATGAATGCAGAAGTGGTCAAGACCTACTTCGCATCTGCCAACAGCGTTATGCAGCTGTTTGACATCATGTCCGGAAACGCCTTCAGCCAGATGAACCTGTTTGCGATGGGTATCACCCCCTACATCAACTCCTCGATTATCATCAGTCTGTTGACAGTAGCGATCCCCAAACTGCAGGAACTCCAGGAAGAAGGAGAATCCGGAAGGAAAAAGATCACCCAGTATACTCGTTACCTGACGATCGTACTGGCCCTGATCCAGTCCTTTGGCATCAGCTTCGGACTTAGGTCCGTGTTCACCAGCGAACTTGGTGTAGCCTGGTCGATCATTGTATCGATGGCTGTCTTTACAGCAGGATCCATGTTTACCATGTGGATCGGCGAGACGATCACAGAGAATGGTATCGGAAACGGTATTTCCCTGATCATCATGGTCAACGTTCTGTCCCGTGTACCTGCCCTGATTTCTCAGATCACAGGCTACGGTAAATGGTGGCTGACCGTGATCATCACAGTCGTCCTGCTGTTTATGTGCGCATTCATCGTCGTACTGGAACTGGCTGAACGCCGTGTTCCGATCCAGTACGCGAAACGGATGCAGGGCCGTAAGGTTTACGGCGGAAACTCGACCTTTATTCCGATCCGAGTGAATATGGCGGGCGTTATCCCGATCATCTTTGCCGTATCGATCATGAGTATGCCGAGTATCATTACCGGATTCATTACTTCGAATCCGACAGGTTGGTGGGGAGCAGCCCTGAAATGGCTCAATACCGGACATCCATTCGGTGCGTGCCTGTACCTGGTGCTGATCATCTTCTTCACCTACTTCTATGCTTCGATCACCTATAATCCCCGAGAAATCGCGGATAATCTGAAAAAGAACGGCGGTTTTATTCCGGGTATCCGTCCCGGTGCTCCGACTTCCGATTATCTGAAGAAGACTTCCAAGTATGTGATCACGATCGGTGCTGTTATGCTGGCCATCATCGCGATTTTCCCGATCCTGCTTCAGTTCATTTTCGGCATTGACAACCTTTCCATCAGCGGTTCGTCCCTGATGATCGCGATCGGTGTTGCGCTTGAGACTGTAAAGCAGATCGAATCTCAGATGGTCATGCGTCATTATAAGGGCTTCCTGTCCGAATAATTCCGGAGGTATCATATGAAACTCATACTTTTAGGCGCTCCTGGCGCAGGCAAGGGAACACAGGCAACCAGATTAGCGGACATCTATCAGATCCCGCACATTTCCACCGGAGATATTTTCCGTGCAAATCTTAAAGAAGAGACCGAACTTGGTCTGAAAGCAAAAGCTTATATGGATCAGGGACTCCTGGTTCCGGATGAGCTGACCATCGACCTCGTGATGGATCGTCTTTCCAAAGATGACTGCAAAAACGGATATATCCTGGATGGTTTTCCGAGAACACTGGCTCAGGCATCGGCACTTGACGCGCTCGTAGATATCGACGCGGCAGTCGATGTAGAGGTTCCGGACGAGAATATCGTCCGTCGTATGGCAGGACGCAGAGTATGCCCGAAATGTGGTGAACCGTATCATACCGAATACAAGGTTCCCGCGAAAGAGGGTATCTGTGACCGCTGCGGCAGTGAACTGATCATTCGTAAAGATGATGAACCGGAAACGGTGCTGAAGCGGCTGACGGTCTATCATGACCAGACAGCACCTCTGATCGGTCATTATCAGCAGGCAGGCAAACTCGTCGCTGTTGACGGCACAAAGTCTGTAGAAGCCGTCACCGAAGAGATCACCAAGGCTCTTGATAAGTGAGCCGCGCCTGAATGTGTGAGGAGGAATGAATGTCGAAAAACGACGTGATCGAAATCGAAGGTAAGGTTGTGGAAAAACTTCCGAACGCCATGTTTCGTGTCGCACTTGAGAACGGACATGAAGTTCGGGCCCACATCAGTGGAAAACTTCGACAGAACTTTATTAAAATATTGCCCGGAGACAAAGTCACTATGGAAATGTCTCCGTATGATCTGACAAAAGCCCGCATCGTCTGGAGGGCAAAATAACCAGACATAGGAAAGGAGCGAAAGAATGAAAGTTCGTTCATCAGTTAAGCCGATCTGCGAAAAGTGCAAGGTCATCAAACGCAAAGGAAAGATCATGATCATTTGCGAGAACCCGAAGCACAAGCAGAAACAAGGCTAAGTAGGAGGAGAAAACATGGCACGTATTTCTGGCGTTGATTTGCCGAATGATAAGCGAGTAGAGTACGGACTGACCTATATCTATGGAATCGGACACACCAGTGCTCTTCGTATTCTGAAAGATGCCGGCGTAAATCCGGATACTCGCTGCAAGGATCTTTCCGATGAGGAAGTTAATAAGATCCGTAACGTGATCGATGAGACTCAGCTCGTAGAAGGTGATCTGAGAAGAGAAGTCGCGCTGAATATCAAGCGTCTGACAGAGATCAGCTGCTATCGTGGAATTCGCCACAGAAGAAGCCTTCCTGTCCGCGGTCAGAACACTAAAAATAACGCTCGTACACGCAAAGGTCCGCGTCGCACGATCGCCAATAAGAAGAAGTAACCTAGGAGGAGTTAAACGTGGCACCTAAGAAAAGTGGTAAGAAGAGCACGGCAACCTCTCGTCGCCGTAATAAAAAGAATGTTGTCAGCGGAGTCGCTCACATTCAGTCTTCGTTCAATAATACGATCGTTACCCTGACCGATACGGCAGGTAACGCTCTCTCCTGGGCAAGTGCAGGTGGACTCGGATTCCGTGGTTCCCGTAAGAATACTCCCTATGCTGCGCAGATGGCCGCTGAGACCGCTGCCAAAGCAGCTATGGAGCATGGCCTGAAAACAGTGGAAGTAAACGTTAAAGGTCCCGGCGCCGGCCGTGAAGCCGCGATCCGCGCGCTCGCTGCGGCTGGTCTGGAAGTTACCGCCATCCGTGACGTGACTCCGGTTCCCCACAACGGCTGCCGTCCGCCTAAACGCAGAAGAGTCTAATTAAGGAGAGATGAAAAATGGCTGTTAATAAAGATCCGATTCTGAAAAGATGCCGCTCTCTGGGACTGGAGCCTTCCTATCTGGGAATCAACAAAGAGTCCAAGAGAGAACTGAAAAGAGCAAACCGTAAGATGAGTGAGTATGGCAGACAGCTTCGCGAGAAGCAGAAAGCCAAATTCATCTATGGTGTAATGGAAAAACCTTTCCGTAACTATTACGCGAAAGCTGCGGCTATGAAGGGAATGACCGGTACCAACCTGATGGTTATGCTGGAGACCCGTCTGGATAATATCCTGTTCCGTCTCGGCTGGGCTCGTACCCGCAGAGAAGCTCGTCAGATCGTCGATCATAAATTTATCGCTGTCAATGGCAAGATGGTCAATATTCCCTCTTACCAGGTAAAGGCCGGCGATAAGATCGAGATTCGCGAAGGATTCAAATCCTATACCCGTATCAAGATGATCCTGGACGCGACCAACGGTAGAGTGACTCCCGAATGGCTGTCCGGAGACAATGACAAGCTGGAAGCTACCGTGAATGCACTGCCCACCCGTGAGCAGATCGATGTTCCTGTAGACGACATGCAGATCGTCGAGTTGTATTCCAAATAATTAAGCGTTAAAACGTAAGGAGGTTTCCTTTGTTTGAATTTGAGAAACCGCGTATTGATGTAATGAGCATCAACGATGCCGGTACCTATGGCAAATTCGTTGTTGAACCCCTGGAAAGAGGTTATGGTACAACGCTGGGCAACTCCCTGCGCAGAATCATGCTTTCTTCTCTTCCCGGCGCAGCGATCTCCACGATCAAGATCGATGGAGTTCTGCATGAGTTCTCTACGATCCCCGGAGTCAAGGAAGACGTTTCCGAGATCATTCTGAATCTGAAGAATGTTGCCATCAAATCCAATACCGACAGCAATGAACCCAAGAACGCCTATATCGAGTTCGAAGGCGAAGGGATCGTTCGTGCGAAAGACATCAGAGTGGATGATGATTATGAGATCATCAACCCCGATCAGGTGATCGCGACCCTTTCCGGCGGCCCCGGCAGCAAGCTGATGATCGATCTGACGATCACAAAAGGCCGCGGATATGTTGGCGCTGATAAGAACAAAGCTCCCGGTCAGGCGATTGGCGTAATCCCGATCGACTCACTTTATACTCCGGTGGAACGGGTCAATTTCATTGTGGAGAATACCCGTGTCGGTCAGATCACTGACTACGATAAGCTCACAATGGAGATCTGGACCAACGGTACGATCAAACCGGATGAGGCTGTCTCCCTGGCAGCGAAAGTCCTGAATGATCACCTGGCGCTTTTCATCGATCTTTCCGACAACGCGAAGAATACCGAGATCCTTGTCGAAAAAGAAGAAGACAAGAAAGAAAAAGCGCTTGAAACCACCATTGAGGAAATGGATCTTTCCGTGCGGTCCTATAACTGCCTGAAGAGAGCCAACATCAATACGGTGGAAGATCTGATCAACAAGACGGAAGAAGAGATGATGAAAGTCCGTAATCTGGGCCGCAAGTCTCTTGATGAAGTTCTTTCCAAGCTTCATGAGCTTGGTTTGTCGCTGAAAACATCCCACGAGGAATGATCAGCGCTTAGCCTCCGTCCCCAGCCCGGACGGTGGCTACGGTTTTGATAAAAGACCGGGGATCGTGTCAAATACTTAAGGGCATGATCTTGTGGTATCTGAGATCCATGTGGTCTCAGATACATGATAGGAGGAATCATCATGGCTGGATACAGAAAGCTTGGAAGAACCTCTTCCCAGCGTAAAGCACTCCTGCGTAATCAGGTTACCAACCTGCTTTACCATGGCAGAATTACTACAACCGTTACTAAGGCCAAAGAAATCCGCCGCGAAGCGGAAAAGCTCATCACGCTGGCCATTCGTGAGAAGGACAACTATGAGCAGGTCGAAGTAACCGCGAAAGTTCCGAGAAAAGACAAAAACGGTAAGAGAATCAAAGAAGTTGTCGATGGAAAGAAAGTAACTGTTTTTGACGAAGTTACCAAAACCATCAAGAAGGACAACCCCAGTCGTTTGGCTGCCAGACGCCAGATGCTGAGCGTTTTCACTCCCATCACCGAAGTTCCGGCTGACGGCGTGAGAAAGAGAAGCTTGAGCAAAAAGGTCGATATGGCTGCGAAGATGTTTGACGAGATTGCACCCAAATACGAAAACCGTAAGGGTGGTTATACCCGTATCGTGAAAGTCGGTCCTCGTAAGGGCGACGGAGCAGAAGTTGCCATCATCGAATTAGTATAAGAGAGTCACAACTTCAGGAGAGGGACCGGTGGTCCCTCTCTTATTCATTTTTTTGTGGAGAGATCTATGTCTGAAGAAATGGTCAGAAGCGAAAACCTGACCTTTACCTATGCCGAAGAATCCGATGAAACAGAAGAGAATCCGTCTCCTTCTGTGACCTTCCGGAAAGCGCTGGATGGGATCGATCTGACGATCCTGAGAGGGCAAATGATCGTGATCCTGGGCCATAATGGGTCAGGCAAGTCGACATTTGCGAAAATGCTCAACGCTCTTCTGAAACCGACAGGCGGCAGTCTGTGGGTCGACGGGATCGATACCAGCGATGACGAGAATCTGTGGACCGTTCGCCAGACGGCCGGAATGATCTTCCAGAATCCGGATAACCAGATGATCGCGTCTATCGTCGAAGAAGATGTGGCTTTCGGACCTGAGAACCTTGGCGTTGATCCGGAAGAGATCAGAAAAAGAGTGGATGAATCACTGAAAGCTGTCGGTATGGAAGAATATGTTCTTTCTTCCCCGACTCATATGTCCGGCGGACAAAAGCAGCGGATCGCAATCGCCGGCATCCTGGCGATGAAACCGGAACTGATCGTGCTGGATGAGCCCACTGCCATGCTGGATCCCAGAGGACGGGCAGAAGTGATGAAAACACTCAAAAGACTCAATCAGGAAGAAAAGATCACGATCATTCATATCACTCACTATATGGAAGAAGCTGTGATGGCGGATCAGCTGTATGTGATCGATCAGGGAAAGATCGCGCTTTCGGGAACGCCCAGAGAAGTTTTTTCACAGGTCGAAAAAATGCGGCTTCTGGGACTGGATGTTCCTCCGGTAACGGAACTGGCCCATGAACTGCAGGAGCCGCGGATCCGTGAGATACTGCAGAAAAAGGGAATCGACGTTCCGGGAGATGTTCTGAGCGTGGAAGAGATGGTGGAGGCCTTATGCCGATCGAATTAAAGAATATCAGCTATACCTATGATCCCGGACTCCCGACTTCCAAGGAAGCCCTGAAATCGGTCGATCTCACGTTTCGGGAAGGCGAATTCGTCGGGATCATCGGACATACAGGATCGGGAAAATCGACTCTGATCCAGCTGTTGAACGGACTTCTGGAACCAACGGAAGGGACCATCTCGCTGGATGGTGAATCTTACTATCCTTCTTTGGAAAAGGCATCGAAAAAGCAGAAAAAACGGCTGATCGCGGCACGTCTGAAGCAGGTCCGGCAGAAAGTCGGCCTGGTGTTTCAGTATCCGGAACATCAGCTTTTTGAAATGACCGTTGCCAAAGATATCTCTTTTGGACCCAGAAATATGGGTCTTTCGGAAGAAGAGATCGAAAAGCGCGTGCAGAAAAGCATGGAAATGGTGGGCCTTTCAGAAGAACTGAAAGAAAAATCACCTTTTGAGCTTTCCGGCGGACAGAAACGAAGGGTAGCGATCGCGGGTGTTCTGGCCATGGAACCGTCTTTTCTGGTCCTGGATGAACCGACAGCGGGACTGGATCCCAAAGGCAGAGATGAGATCCTGGGCAACATCAAAAAGCTGCAGAAGGAAACAGGCATCTCTGTGATCCTCGTTTCCCACAGCATGGAAGATGTCGCGCTTTACGCGGAAAGGATCATTGCCATCGATAATGGAAGGGTCATCTACGATGACCTGCCCCGGGAAGTCTTTTCCCATGCGGAAAAGCTGAAAGAGATCGGTCTGGGTGTCCCTCAGATGACGGAGCTCGGAAAGCTTCTCGCGTCAGCGGGATGGGAAATCGATGAAACGATCCTGACTGTAGATGAAATGAAAGCCAAGCTGCTGGAGGTACTGTCATGTTAAGAGATATCACGATCGGACAGTACTACAGCGCGGATTCGTTTATTCATCGTCTGGACCCCCGGACAAAGATCATCGGGACGTTCTTCTTTATCATCATCCTGTTTGTGATCAAAGGACTCTATGGACTGATGATCGCCGGTATCCTTCTTTTATTGCTTGTCAGATTGTCAAAAGTTCCGCTTTCCTATATTGTTCGCGGTCAGAAGTCGATCCTGTTTCTTCTCTTATTTACGGTCGTACTGAACATGCTGATGATCAAAGGCGAGGTCCTGGTCCGGATCTGGTTTTTACAAATCACCAGAGAAGGTCTATATACAGCAGTGTTCATGGCCATCCGACTGATCCTTCTTGTGATCGGCTGCTCGCTGATGACGCTGACAACGACACCGCTGCAGTTAACAGATGGTCTGGAAAGGATCCTCAGGCCGCTTAAGAAGATCAAGGTGCCGGTACACGACATCTCTATGATGATGAGCATCGCACTCCGGTTTATCCCGATCCTTATGGAAGAAACAGATAAGATCATGAAAGCGCAGTCCGCCAGAGGCGCGGACTTTGATTCTGGCGGGCTTACGCAGAAAGCCAAGGCTCTGATCCCGGTACTGGTACCGCTGGTCATCTCGGCTTTTCGCCGGGCGGATGAGCTGGCAACAGCGATGGAAGCCAGATGCTACCGCGGGGATGAAGGACGGACCCGTATGAAGGAACTGAAGTACAAAAAGCAGGATTATATCGCTAAAGGGGTCGTTCTGCTGGCCTCAGTGGGACTGTACATGACGCGGTTCCTGCCTTCTGTAACGACGACATGGCAGATGATCATGAGGATCTTTACATGAGACGAATCGGTATGGTAATCGCCTACGACGGAACCGCTTATGCCGGATGGCAGAAGCAGGAAAACGGTCCGTCCGTTCAGCAAACAATCGAGGATACGATCGAACGTCTTTTTCATGAAAGAGTCAGTCTCATGGGTTCTGGTCGGACAGATGCGGGAGTTCACGCGCAGGGACAGGTGGCTGCCATGGATTTTTCTCACCCGATCCCTACGGATAAGCTGAAACTCGCGCTGAATTCAAACCTTCCGGAAGATATTCGGATCTATCAGGTCTTCGAAGCTGCCGAAGATTTTCATCCGAGGTTCCAGGCTAAGCAAAAGACGTATATCTACCGAATCTGGAACGGCAGCGTTATGCCTCCCTCGATCCGACAGTATGCAGTATTGATCGATTATCCGTTAGATGTGGACCGGATGAATGAGGCGGCTGCGCTGCTTTTGGGAGAACATGATTTCAAGGCTTTTCGTTCCAGCGGTGGGATGAATCTTTCTACGGTCAGAAGGATCTATCAGGCGTCTTTTGAAGTAACAAAACATACAGAAGACCAGGGTCAGGAGATCGTGTTTACAGTAACCGGGAATGGCTTTTTGTATAACATGGTCCGGATCATGGTGGGAACCTTGCTGGAGATCGGAAGCGGGAAGAGAGAGATAGACGATATCAGGCAGGCATTGGACAGTGGTGACAGGACCTGGCTCGGGCCAACAGCCCCGGCAAAGGGACTTTGCCTTTTTTGTGTCGATTATGAAAAGAAAAATCTCTGAAAAGCCTTATTTTATGCTTGACAAGCAGGATTTCGTTTGATAGAATATCAAGGTGCGACTTAAGCGGTCGTTTGCCCCCGTAGGAATTTATCCACTAGCCCCGGATTCCAAATTTCAAGACGGCGGCAATAACAGAAGGAGTATAACGCTCATGAAAACGTATATGCCCAGCGGCAAAGATATCGAGAGAAAATGGTATGTTGTTGACGCTTCCGGTCAGACGCTTGGACGTCTTGCCAGCGAAGTGGCAGCTGTTCTTCGTGGAAAGAACAAGCCCGAGTTCACTCCCTTTATGGATCTCGGGGATTATGTGATTGTGATTAACGCTGAGAAGATCGTTGTTACCGGTAAGAAGTATACGGACAAGATCTATTCGACCCACACCGGTCAGCCCGGCGGCCTTCGTGAGATCCCCTACAAGCAGATGATCGCTACCAAGCCCGAACTTGTGATCAAGACAGCGGTCAAAGGAATGCTTCCCAAGAATACTCTTGGACGTGACATGCTCAGAAAGCTGAAAGTCTATCGTGGCGCGGAACACGGCCATCAGGCTCAGCAGCCCATCGAGTTGAAGATTAAGGGTTAAGGAAAGGGAGGAAATCAGCATGGCTGTTACACAGTATTACGGAACCGGCAGAAGAAAATCCAGCGTAGCTCGTGTGTACCTTCGTCCCGGTAACGGCAAAATCACGATCAACAAGAAAGATATTGATGAGTATTTCGGACAGGATATTCTGAAAATGATCATCATGCAGCCCCTGAATGCTACCGAAGCTACTGAAAAGTTTGACGTTTATGTCAACGTTCAGGGCGGTGGATACAGCGGACAGGCTGGTGCCATCAAACATGGTATCGCCCGTGCTCTTCTGAACGTCGATCCCGAATTCCGTACCGTCCTCAAAAAGGCCGGATACCTGACTCGTGATCCTCGTATGAAAGAGCGTAAGAAGTACGGTCTCAAGGCAGCCCGTCGCGCACCTCAGTTCAGCAAGCGCTGATCGAGACTTCACAATGCCCAAAAACCCCGGAACCATGCGGTTTTCCGGGGTTTTTCTTTTTGTCCTGTTCTGGCTCAACCTGACCCAACCAAATCGTTTTTACCGGGGACAACTCGGGGACAACTCCCCTTTTTTCGTCTTTATGGGACAAC
>JAFRZE010000010.1 GCA_017442735.1 Bacillota bacterium | reverse complement strand
TTCAGAGGATCGCTTTTTCTGGGGAAGATACCAGTCAGATGTTTCTTCTCGCCCAGGATTTAGATAAGATAGCTCGTCAAATTGATGCGCCGCCCAAAAATGCAAAAATGTACTGGGCGGCGTGACTCGAAAATGCACTATTCGCCCCAATGAGTTGGGGCGGATAAAAAAAAAACGTGAGAACAAGCCCAAAAGCTTCTTCAAATGAGGCCATAATTTGCTACAGCCCCTTTCTTATATTCATAAAGCATATCCCCTTTTGAGGGCGTATTTCTGCTATATAAAACGCCAAATCCCGTTTTTATAAAGCAAATCCGTCAAATCAACCGGACGCCTACAGATATTCCTCCAGGAAGTCCATCACGTCCTGCCGCATGACCTCCGTCTCCAGATGAGCGACCGGATAGCGCAGCACGCGGAAATGATCCTCGGCGCCAAAAGTGTCATAATAGGCCGTGACTTCGCGCTCGATCTTCATCACGCCGGGTGTGGGCGTCAGCGGATCGTAGAAGCCGACGGTCCCGAGATGCGGCCGCGGCGCGATCAGGCAGTTGATATCGGATGTCGTGAATTCGCGCCTCAGACCGGGCACGAAATAATACAGGCCGTGAAGGTCAAAGCCGTTATTGGCCGCCAGCGCGTCGTAGTCGGTCAGGCAGCAGAGATCCACACAGACCTTGATCTTCGGCTCTAGCGCCGCCAGCCACCAGCTGAGCGTCGAGCCCATGGACATGCCCAGCGAGGCGATGCGCGACGCGTCGACCTCCGGGCGGGAAGCCAGATAGTCGAAAGCTTTCAGACCGTCATAGACCATGTGTCCCCAGAGCACTTCGCCCTGCCAGAGCATATCCTTGAAGACTTCGGATTCGGTGATGGAAGTATGGGTGGAGGTTATCTCCGGATGGAAATCCTTCCGACGCTCGCCGAAGCACCAGAAGTCAAAGCTCAGTACGGCATAGCCGGCGCGTGTGAGATCCTCGACATATGGTACTTTATACATGTAGCTGATGCCTTTGATCAGCTCGTCCTTGCCGAGTTCATAGCCGCCGTGGGAATGGCAGAACAGGACCGCCGGCAGCCCGGCAGGAGCTGCAGCGTCACCTGCGGGAGCGGTGTCACCGCCAGCTGCGCCTGCTTCGGACAAGGCAGTCTTCGGCTTCGCGAAATAGGCCGGGATCTTCTCAGAAAAAAGCGACCGGGAGCCTTCGTCGCTGACGGTCAGGAGCAGCTTTTCCAGGATATACCCTTCCCTCTCTTCGATCCACAGCGTCTCGGAACTGATCGCCGCGCCTCGTGCAGGGAGCGGCCCCAGAAGCTCATATAATCTTTCTCTTTTTTCTATATCTGTCATTTTCCTTCCTCATTTCTCCATCGATAATCCATTGATAATCCTCGTTCTTTCCTCTATAATAGAAGAAATTCCTGACAAATGAAAGAGGAAAACCAAAAAAGTCATATTCCCTTTATGCCGGTTTTATGTCGATTCATATATCTCCTTGCATCCGGCCTTTTTTTCTGTATAATCAGATACATGAAAATAAATTCCGAAAAGAGGATTCTATACTATGCCTATGCCAAAGAACTTTACTCCTGAACAGATCATTGCCCATCTGTCCGCCCAGACCAGCCCGAATGCCGCGGAAGGTTTTCAGGGCCAGGCTGAACAGCTGAACCAGTTTGTTCAGTTTCTTGATCAGTACGCACAGCAGCTTGGTGCCGATTCACCGGAACTGGGCGCTGTAGAACAGCTCCGGAAGGCAGGCTCTGACGTCCTGCTGAATCTTCATTCCCTCTCCCGTGCCAACGACTATATGAATCCCGCTCGTATGCGGGAGACGATGAACCGTACCCTTACGCGCTACGGGCAGTTTGAAAACCTGTATCAGAACTTTATCGAGCAGTATCCTCAGACCGCGCAGAACGAAACCTTCCGCTCCTTCGATCAGAATTTCGGCGGAGCCACCTTCAGTGAAGGCGGCAATATGCTCGATACCCTGGACATGTCCGATAAAAAATATGTCCCGCCGGTGGAGCCGATCGACATGCGGAATATGGATCTTAGCTATCTGAACATTCCCGCTCCGAATGCCGAAAACTTTACCGCCTGGTATCAGGCGATGGACCAGAAAGTGACCGAGCGTCTGGACAGACCGGCGCCTGACTTTATGGATCCGAATATCTCCAATGCCGAGATCACCAATAATACCATCGAAAAGGTCGGCGCGACTTTCTATCGGAATGCCGTGGAATCCGTTCTGACAAACGCGCTGAGCGACCTGTCCGATCAGGAACTGAATTCTATCTTCAGCCAGCTCAAGACCGATGCAGGCAAGAATTTCGTGACCCCTCAGTATTTCCTTGACAAGATCCACAACCGTACGCTGGACACAGTCATCATGCCTACCAACTGGGGTTGCCCCAGAGAAAAAGTCATTGCTGTCGTGACCGAGGCGATCTCCAAAAAGCCGGAGCTTCTTGAACGGGTCATCTCCTCGATGAATCAGATCAAGCTCCCCACGGATCCTTCTTATCCGCTGGCCAAAGAAGTGCCTGACCAGGCGGCTCAGCAGAAGATCCAGACCTTAAGGACTGCCTGGACTGATCCGGAAGATCAGCAGCTTTTGGATGAAGCCCAGTCCATCATGATCCGTGTCGCTAACCCCGTTCGTCAGTATATGGATACTTTCGCGCAGAACAAAAATTCGAGTCCGGACGCTACGATGGATAAGTTTCTGGACAAGCTGGGTGAGAAATACACTGATCAGGGCATGAAATCGCTGGACGGAGGTACCTATCAGAACTTCCTGAAGCCGGTCGTCTATAATGAGGAAAGAAAAGAGTTTTCCTATGTTCTCAATGATTACCGGCCCGAGATCAGACCGCAGACGATGTCGCCTCAGAACGTGGAAAATCTGAAGAACACATCGGCTCTTCTGTCTGATATCACCCTTCAAACCGCCGAAGAAGCCATGCAGCTCTTTGACAGCATGGCCTTTGAGGGAACGCCCTATACCACCAGCTCTTCGACTCTTGCCTACAAACCTCGTCCTGAAGAAAACGGCCCTTATATCACGCACGATTCCGAAGAAGGCGCCAAGATGTATGGTTTCTGGCCGTTGATGCAGGCAAAGCAGGAGATCTTTGCCGCTCTGGAGGCGGAAGACAAGCAGCAGCTGAAAGCGGCCGTTGAGAAGTACAGAACGGAAGAGATCAAGGCGGATCAGATCATCTCTCTGGTACACAAAGAGGGCCTTTCGAAAGATCCTATCTTCTCCGCGAATGTCAACGCCACCAGAAATGACTGCGCCAATCTTCCCGCTAAATATATGACTGACTATGCCGGTCATAACAAAGTCAATTCTCTTTACAACATCTACGCGCCGCTGAAGACCTTCGGCATCACCTTCCAGGAGTTTTCCCGTGATCCTGTCAGCGCTTTTGACAAGATGAGCGAGCGTTATTCCGCCGCCAACGATCTGGATTCTCACGCGGAAAACACCGGTTCGTCCTTTGCCTGGGCCAAAAAAAATTATCAGTCCGATTATGCCCGTGTCTTTGACGTCTATCTGGTACAGTTTGACCGCGGTGTGATGGGCCTTGCCGGTATGGAGCCGGATCCCGTCAAACGCGATCAGTTTATGGCCAAGGTCCGACTGTCTCAGCTGAATGCGAGATATCGGCAGGAGCGAGAGTTCACGCTTAACAAAGCTCTGGAAACGATCCAGCTGGCAGCGACACCGGCGGACAAGGAAAAGAGAAACCTTCTGTATCAGCACGCCGCTCTCCTCCCCGACACTGGGGAAAATCGTTTCAATCTCAAAAAGTTCGTGGAAAAGACGGTCGATGATCCCAACTGGCAGACTTCTCTTTCCTTAGAGAACGAGCTGACCCCTGAGAAGATCGCGCAGATGGACCTTAATGAGCTGGCTTCCCGTCCGGAGAGGATCCTCCATCAATTTGACGAAGCCAAGATCCGGTTCCACGCCTACGAGCAGGATTTCTCCAGAAATGATTTTCTGCTCAACACCTACGGTCTTTACTCCCGGATCCTTCAGAACGCTCCGGAAAACATGCGCGGTACGCCCGGCTATCAGGCACTGCAGCAGACAGTGAACAACCTCCCCAATTTGATCACCCAGCCGGCTTCCAAAGCGCTGGCCGAGACCTGTGTACGTCTTTCCGGGATCGAGACTCCATTCAACGATCTGCAGACAACCAAGACCGAGCTTTTCGCCTCTTCCCAGGATACAAACGAATACACGACCATGAAAGAGAGTGTGGCGGCCGTCCGTAATACCGTACAGCAAATGCGCACCCTCGGTCAGAATCCCAAGGTGGATCTGGCAGCGCTCAAGGCGCCCGGTCTGGCCGCGCAGCTGGATAAAGCTCAGGAAGACACTTTCCAGTACATCCGCCTCAAGATGAAAAACGGGACCAAGACTTCCTTCGGTAATACCAGCGGACGCCTCCGCCGCGACGAGGCGCTGACCACGCTGACCAAGCTTCATGAACTGCAGGATCAGCTGGGACTTCGTACGCCCGCGCAGAAGCTCTATGACGACTGCCGTCTGGCGCTGCTGCAGAACCGTAAGAATAAGACCTGGATGCAGCAGAATGCTATGAAGACCGTCACAAAGATGATCTACGCCAAGCAGTTTATCGACGCTAAGATCCCGGCCAACAAGCAGGAGGTCAACTTCACGGAAGAGAAGATCAACGAAAAGGTCCAGCGGATGATGGCCCGTCAGCCCATCCGCGCGTATGTCTATCTGACAGACGAAGGCAAGCTGGCCCAGCACGCCCTGGAAGGAAACGACAAATTCGCCGAGATCTCGAAGACCTATACAGACAAGCTGAAAGCCCAGTACAGGGAAGTCAAGACTGCCGAACAGGCCAAGTCCAATAAAGAGAAATTCAAAAACGTCTACGCGATGGATATCGCCTGCGATCGCCTTGGACTGAAACGAACTGACGATCCCGCGATCGCGTCGGGCAACCCCCAGGTCAAGGCCCTCGCCGAAGAAATCAAGAAGGATCCCGAATTCCAGGAGACCATGGATCGTCTGATCAAGAAGAATGATGTCAACAATCTCCGGAACATCCATGCGCTGGATGCGCCAGAACGCGATCCGCTGAAACGTCATCCGCATTACGAAGAAGAACTCCTGCAGGTACAGTTTGAAAGAAAGTACGCGGAGAAGATCGCTTCTGTCGCTCCGGTCGAAGAAGGTAACAGGGATGCTCAGCTAAGCAAGATCCGGAAAGACGCAAACGTTAACGCTCTGATCCAGGAAGCGACCGCCGGCAAAAACAAGCAGGAAATGAAAAAACTGATCCAGGATCTGGATCAGCCCGACGCCGCGCAGACGATTCTTCAGAAACTGCAGCAGAGGCTCTTTCCTCAGGTGCCGGCGCATCCCGCACCCGAACACGCGCCTGAGCAGCCGAATCTGCAACAGAACGCTCCGCAGCAGGGTGGCCAGCCGAACGACCAGAATCACCCTGTCAATGACCAGCAGAATCAGGTTCTGGGCCGCTAAATTCCATTCGATCTAACAAAAAAATACGAGGAGATATTCATTTCCATATGAAGATGAATATCTCCTCGTTTGATTCAGATCATCCGGACGGTGTCCGAAAGCTCCAGTCTGGGACGGAGCGACGGCTCCTGCGCGCGTTTGCCCAGCGCGATGACGGATACGATCACTTCATTCTCCGGGATCTCAAGCTCCCTGCGGATAGCGGCTTCGTCGCGAAGGCCCATGATCAGCGTATCGTAGCCTTCATCGGCGGCCGCGAGGATCATATAGGCGTCGTGCAGGCCAAGGTCATAGGCGCCCCAGTAATTGCCGAGCTCGTTCGCAGGGCCGTCCGGGCCGAAACCGACCACATCCTTCACGAAAGTCGTGACGAGCAGGCAGGCGCCGGCGGAGCTTTTCGCGTTGAAGGAAGGCAGGATCTTCGTTCTCAGCTCTTCCAGGCTTTCCGGGGTGATCAGTGCATAAACGCGGGAAGTCTGCTGGTTCTTCCAGGAAGGAGCCATCTGTGCTTCCTTCAGTATCTTTTCCAGTGTCTCGCGGTCGATGATATGTTCCTGATACGCGCGCACGCTGCGGCGGATCCTGATGAGTTCAGTAAATTCCATGGGGCATTTCTCCTTCTCAAAGATAAAAACTTGTGCAAAATCATGCTAACACACTCCCCTCTTCCCGTCAAGTTTTTCTGTCGTCCGGTCGATTATGCCGATAATATGACGAAGCCTCACGACCCATTGAAAATCCACGACTGTTCGTTTATAATAAGCCCGTAAAACGAAAAAACAATTCACTCACAGGAGTTTTAGAAATGCCTAGATATACACTTGAAGATTTCATAAACAGTAACGAACAGAGAAAAGCGCAAATTCTGGATGAACAGGCCAGGACCCGTGTACAGAAAGAAAACGGAAAGATCGACAAGACCTATGATGCCCAGAAGGGAAAAATGGATAAGCTCTGGATGAGCATCTATTATTCAATCAAGAAGGATGCGCAGCGGCGCGCGGCATCCGTGCTTTCGGATGAAGAGAAATTCGAGAACGGCCTGAGCTCCAGACGTTCGTCCTCCGACACTGAAGACAACAAAGCCACCGAGCTTGATACCAAGGTCATTCATGCGATCGTTCCGGAAGCGACCCTGGAATACCTCCGCGACATCCACTTCCTGGTGGGCATGACGACCGCCAAAGCGACCCATGACCTCGACAAAGAACAGCAGCGGATCAAGGCTTCTCTGCCGGATACCTATCCTGAAGAAACAAAGCAGCAGCTTTCGGATATGCTCGCGAAAAACGGCGAATGCATGGCCAATCTAGTCGATAACTACGCCAACCTGATGCTTCAGACGATGGCTGAAATGAAAGTCCCCGGTCAGGCGGTGCCCGAGGATCGCCAGCAGACTTATGACTCCATGATGATGCATCTTTTAAGCGAAGATATGAGAGCCAAGCTTGGTCCCCAGATCCCTCCCACCATGACCGTCGGTCAGTATCTCGACCTTTTAAAGGCAACCGATAAGGATCGTGAAGCTTTCCTGCAGGCGAACGGCTGCGGCGCTGAAGACAGCCTGTATGAAACTGTCGGAAAGAAGATCGATACCGATCCGGAAGTCACCCTGCTTCTGAACCGAGCGAAAACCGATGAGGACAAAGCGCGTGTCCGGTATAATCAGATCGTGAATCAGATCTGTGCTGATTACGCCCATAAAATGCCCAAAGTCTGGGTCAATGAAGGCACCAAGACCTATCTCAAGGGGCTTCAGAAGACAGAGCTGAAGGAGTATGAAAACGGCGAGCGTATCAAGAACTTACCCGACCAGAAGAGGGACCTCATCCAAAAGGGTGTCGACTATAACGCGATAGAAAAGCAGATGCTGCATGACAACGCGCTTTCCACTCTTCGGACCGCCACCGAGAAAGTCACCAGTGGCAAACGTCTGGATATGCGGCACCAGACCGGTATCGCCGAGGCAATCGGCGCCGACATCCCGGCCGCCAAGATCAACTCACGCCTTCAGCTTACTGCCGGAGCACTGGAAACCCTGAAAAATATCAATCCCGTCTGGACATTCCATAAGACCGATTCCGCCAAATATACGAAATTCGTTACTGCCCTCAAGGCTTACCATGAAGCCCTGGCCCGGAATGATGGCGGAAAGATCCACGATGAAAGAAAGAAGCTGGTCAAATACGCATATGAGTATATCGACGGCAAGGAATCCAAGCGGAGCAATTCCAACGGACAGGGACGCTTTGATACTGCTATGACCCTGCTTCAGGCTGAACTGAAGAAAGAGGAGTTCGACCAGCTCATAGACAGGATCAACGCGAAGCGGACCAATCCTCGCGATAAGGTGTCTGTCGCCTACTATCAGGAGAAAAAAGCACGCTTTGTGAAAGACAGCCAGAAAACAGACCGACTCAACCAGGAGAAGGCGAAGGAAAACAGAAAGAGCGATCTCGACTATCATGCAGTGGCCTATCTGTTTGACATGGACCAGCACTATGCCCCGAAGCAAAGGGATCCCGAAGACCGTTGGACAACCACTTTGCCCGCTGTTGGGCGGACGGTCACGAACAGACATCATCTTTCCGTTCGGGACTACGCGGCGCTCGCTTTTTCCAGCGCACTGTCTTCTCCCAACAGGGATCATTTTCTGTTCGAAAACAATATCCTGATGCAGAAGGATGAGGCTGTGGCGGACGGTAGGAAAGCGACAGAAATCGCCGTCAAGGCCTACTCCGAAGGAGACAAGATCCCGCTGGCCAATCTTCTGACGCTTGGTATTCAGAAGCTGACCCAGGAAGCCCAGGACAAGAACATCACCCAGAAAGCCTGCATGCAGGAAATGTCCACCCGTATGATGAACATGCTGGATCGCGATCCGGAACTGAAAAAGTACGCCATGCGTCAGGGTCTGAAAGAAGAAGACATCCAGGCAGCGAAAAAACTCGACGCGCCGGTCGAGGTCGGTCCCGGCAGAAACAATTCCCTTGCCGAGATCCAGTTGTAACTAGATAAGAACGGAAACGCAGCAGATACAGAAAGGCCCTGGGCATACCAGGGTCCAATGGCATCAACCAGTTCGGTTAAGATACCGGACTGGTTTTTCTTTTGCTGAAAAAGCGCAAAGTATCCCTGTTCCAATGGGAGAATGACTATTGAGTTTTTATAATCCTATACTACTTGATACAACAAGCAATCATTGTACAGTACAGTAACCTTTACTCTTATAGCACTTTTCTATTGGTGGATTTCGTCTGCCATCGATTCTGAATTTCGCTGTAGGGATCCAGCTCATCCATCTTCCCCATCTTTTATAATGTCGTCCCGGCCGCACCGGGACTGAATGTCGTGAACAGTCATCCTCCAGACATTTTAAATATTCTGTTTTAAAATCTCCTGATGCCAAATCCAAGACAATACATTGAAGGAACTTGTATTCCAGTCGTATTGCATCGCAGATATATTTCATGTTTGGAATGTGCGCATAGAGTTTTTTTAGATTAGCATCCTTCTTTTGCTTTTCAATAATAATCTCATTAACCCTGCTATAGATAATCCCACAAATCGAATAGCATAGGATTTTCCCATACATTTCATTAACAATGATATTATATTTTCCGGAATTAAATCGTTCTGCTTCGAGATGGTTTTTTATATCGAAGTACGCAGTTTCATTATCCCATCTGCGAGTATGGTATAAGTCAATGATAGTTTCTTTTGGAAACTCTTCTCTGTAAAGATCTGTCAGATAAACAGAATCAATGATAACGGGCGGATGCTGTCGTCGCTTATAATGATTAAAGGTATATTCATAATGACTTTTGACTGCCCGAATATCCAGTTCAGGATTTTGCTCAGCATATGATCGACAATCTTCCCTTTTTAGTCTTCTCATCCAGGCTTTGTTTATGACCAGATGGATATTACCATCCGATTCAATCTCACGAACCTGATCCTTATACATATATGACTTTGCACGAACAAGCAGACGGTATCCGTTCAACTTACAATAAAAGAACAATTCTGCTGATCCGTAATACCTGTCACACAGAATCATTACTTTCTTCCCTTGCAAGAGGTCTCTGCAGTTTTCAAGATGTTCATAGAGCATGGGTAATTCTGATGTTTTGTACGGTCTTACACATGCATCCAGAATGACATGATTAATCACATCTACAAGGACAGAACATGATGCCTGAGGCTTTTTTACTTTGCTTTCATCTACAATGGTTTGATTCAGAACACCGCCAAATCTTTCTTTTAATTCAGTAGTCAAAGGCAGATCCATCTTCGAACCATCACAAGAAAGGACAATCCAGCCATTCATAGTATCATAGTGCTGATGTTCATAAAACTGCTTAGCGAACTCGCGTATGATTAATGGGAAAACTTCCGGGTTCGTCTTATTTAAAGCTTTAAACATAGCTTGTTTCGATACCTGGTTTTTTTCTACTTTAGAAAAATATGAAGAAATATCTTTATTGGTTGTCTCACAATGTCGAAAAGTGTAAAATAAGAGTACATCCTGCAGGGAGATTTTTCTTGTCTGAGTGAAACCCCTGACAGTGGTTTTGGCTGCGCTGGATACCTGATCGGAATAAAGGATTGTGGTCAGGTCATCCAGCGCTGTTTTTATAACAGCCTTGGTTCTATACTACATTGCCTCGTCATCGTAAACGAGACGAGGTTTCTTTTTGGCATACATGGCCTTAAGAAAAGGAACCTGGTCTTCTTCCAGAAGGCCAAAGTTTTTGATAGTATGATGCTTTATGGAGCCGTTTTCCCTGTATGACTCGACGAGATAGCAAAAGAAAGTGCCTGGTTTGCCTTTGGTATTAGGAACAACTTTGATGAACATAACGATCTCCTTTCTATACTACTATTTATCTTTAAAATAGCATAT
>JAFRZE010000083.1 GCA_017442735.1 Bacillota bacterium | reverse complement strand
TTAGGCCTTAAAAAACGCTGTTCGTTTTGAACAGCTTATATAGAATACCACGATACACCTCGATTGTCAAGAACTTTTTTAAGAAAATCTTGAAATTCTATGTCTGGCTTTCTACGTGCTTTTCAGGCGTTTCTCTGCATTTATCCCTTTACAGAGTAAGTGGGCATATTCTACCAGAATCCTTCTTTGATGTCAATTACCCTGATCGCCTGGTTTCCCTTCTGTTTTCCGCCGATCTCACAACATCTTGTCGTTTTTCCTCGTCCAGTTGATCAAATGATACTATATATATAATAGAAGAAAATTTTTCAAGCTTGCGTCTGATAACGCCATATGGTAAACTAAGAAGAAAACCCGCCGGGAGAAAAGAATCATGCCAATTGGAATCATCGTCACTGTCATTGCTGTGGTAATCGGAGGCCTGCTCGGAACCGCGCTCGGGCACAAACTGCCGGAGCGGATCAAAACGCTGCTGAATATGACTTTCGGCATCTGCGGCATGACCATGGGAATCACATCCATTATTCTGATTCGGAATATGCCCGCGGTTTTCCTTTCCGTGATCCTCGGAGCGGCGATCGGCTCCTGGCTCAAACTGACTGAACGGATCCGTAACGGCGCGACCAAACTCATTGCAAAAGTCTTCCCGTCAAATCAAAGCGAGGAATCGGATAACAGTCTGCTGATCACGGCTATAGTTCTATTCTGCGTCAGCGGGCCCGGAATCTATGGTTCTCTTGTCTCCGGTATGGACGGAGATCACAGCATTCTGCTCGCGAAATCGGTGCTGGATCTCTTTACGGCCGCCATTTTTGCCTGCGAACTGAAACAGACCACTTCACTGATCGCGGTGCCTCAGCTGATCATCATGCTGGCGCTCTTCTTCTCCGCCAAATTGATTTTCCCTCTGACCACCGAAGTCATGATCGCGGATTTCAGGGCCTGCGGAGGGCTTCTGCTGCTGGCGACGGGTCTGACCATCCTGAAAGTCAAGATTTTCCCTCTTGCTGATCTCATTCCCGCGATGATCCTGGTCATGCCGATCAGCAGCCTCTGGACGAATTACATAGCTCCTCTACTGTGAACCGATAAACTCCTGAATTCTTAGAAGGACAAGAAAGAGAATAGCAAAAGACTATAAGAAGTAAGTAAATATCTCTTTTTCTCTTCTATCTTTCAGCTGGATGAGTGATTTTTGGAGATAATCGTTCCAGTTTCAGGATCATTATCACCATCGGGGAAAGAAGGAATACGGCAGACATCTCGGAAGGCTTCCGCCCTTTTTCCGGCTGATGGTCTCCGCAGGACAGTGCCTGACGATTTCGTCAGATATCCGTCTTCCGGAAGATCCTCGGCCGGATGTTGAAACTTTTTAGATAAAAAGCATTTATTCCGGTTGGATGGAGATGTGTGGATACGAGAAGGATCCGTGCGTCTTGCGAATGGGGCGATTTTCACGAAAGCGCGCCAACTGATGCTCGACACGAAGGGTGATCGTCATTCCCTGTTGTTTCCGGTGATCAGATCATCATTAGCTGTGCAGCGTTATCGTTCATCTGCACCTGAACCGGCATCCGCGATCTTTGATCCTGCCGCATTCCTTCTTTCCCCGGCACAGCCGTCACTGTATCTGATCAGTGACGGCCGCCTTTTTTTTCTATTTCCTGTCTTCCAGGTACGTCTCGAAGGCATCGGCGAAGCTCGCGTTCACATCGAACGGGGGCTCGTATACCACACGGGATGTTACCGTACACAGGTCCAGCTTCGCCGAGGTCTCGTCCGAAACCTGGTTCAGCTTTTTCAGCTCCGTCCGAATGACATTCCGATCGAAGTTGATCGTCGTGACCCGTTTCACGTCACAGCGATAGGAGACCTGGTTGCCGTCGGTGTTGAACCGATAGCCCGTTCCTCCGTTCGCGAGGATCTGCTCGGAGCTGCGCAGATCGTTCATGTGCTTGAACGTATGGGCGATGCTCTGGCGGCTGACGTTCAGGCTGACCTCGCTGTCCATGTCGATGTCCAGCTGGTCTTTCGCCCGTCGGATCGCCGCGAACAGTCGCTCCTTCTCGCCAAGCAGGAAGACAAGGAACCGCGCGATGTCGGTCATCTGGTCATAATATTCGGTCTCGGGCGCGACCATCACGGTCTCGTCCGCCGCCTCCGCCATGACCTTGTGGCGGCGGTAGGTATTTTCCACTTTCGTAATATTGGCTTCGTACGACAGAAGCCGCTGGGCCTCATCCATGAAGGCCTGGATCTTGTTCTGATAACGAAACGCTTCTTTCAGGTTCATGTTTGTTTACCTCTCTCTTTGTTTTGATCGTATTGTACCTCGCATGCTTCTCCCTGTCATTGAACCGCTGGTTCAATTCCGCCATCAACCTGACGTGATTCGTGCTTGCCAAATCGGGTGTTTGGCGATATCATAGATAGATGAATTCCGAAAGAAAGGAATACAGAAATGAAACGCTTATTCAAGTTTACCGACGGCCTGGCGAACGGCCAGCAGACCTACCGGTCCGGCACACTGATCCGTCGGTTTCTTCCTTATTTATATAAATACCGCGGCCTTCTGGCGCTCGATCTTTTCTTTGCTTCCCTGACAACTCTCTGCGATATCGCGCTGCCCGTCATCATGCGGCGTCTCACGAACTCCGCGCTGGGAAACGCCGACCCGCTGACCGTTCAGCTCGTGGTCCAGCTGGCCGTTCTTTATGTCGCGCTTCGTCTGGTTGATGCCGGGGCCAACTTTTACATGCAGTCGCAAGGCCACATCATGGGCGTGTATATCGAGACCGACATGCGGCGCGCGGCGTTCGATCATCTGCAGCGGCTGTCCGGCACCTACTACAGCAATCACAAGATCGGCCAGATCATGGGACGTATCACCAATGACCTGTTTGACGTGACCGAATTCGCGCATCACTGCCCCGAAGAGTTTTTCATCGCGACGATCAAGATCGTGGTGTCCTTCGTGATCCTCGCGAAGACGTCACTGCTGCTGACCGTGCTGATCTTCATGTGGCTGCCGCTGATGTTCTTCGTTTCGGTAAAAATCAACCACTGGCTCCGCGCGACGCAAAAGGCGCAGCGTTTCCAGGTGGGCGAACTGAACGCGGCCATCGAAGAAAGCCTGCTCGGTGAGCGTGTCGTAAAAGCGTTCACGGCCGAAGAAGAAGAGAAGCGGAAGTTCGAAGAAGGCAATCTGCAGTTTCAGAAGATCAAAAAGAAATCCTACTACGCGATGGCTACCTTTGGCACCTCCACCCGCCTTTTCGACGGCCTGATGTACAGCGTGGTCATTATCGCGGGCGGCCTCTTCCTGATCTATAAAATCATCAGCGCCGGCGATCTGGTAGCCTATATTCTGTATGTCTCCACCCTGATCGCGACCATCCGGCGGATCGTGGAGTTCACCGAGCAATTCCAGCGCGGTATGACCGGTATCGAGCGTTTCTACGAGATCCTGGATACGCCGATCGAGATCCAGGATCAGCCGGACGCAGGCACCCTCTCTGTCACCGATGGCGCTATTACGTTCGATCATGTTTACTTTGAATATCCCGACGATCACAATAAAGTGCTTCGCGATCTGAATCTGGAGATCAAACCGGGCGAGAACCTGGCCATCGTCGGCGCTTCCGGCGGCGGCAAGACCACGATCTGCAACCTGATCCCGCGCTTTTACGACCTGACGGACGGCCGGATCCTGATCGACGGACAGGATATCAAGACTGTGACCCTGCAGTCGCTGCGTGAGTCGATCGGTATGGTACAGCAGGATGTGTATCTGTTCAGCGGTACGATCCGCGATAATATCGCTTACGGGCGGCCCGGCGCCACCGACGAGGAGATCCTCGAAGCGGCGCATCTCGCGGGAGCGGATGAGTTCATTGACAAACTGGAAAACGGTATCGACACGTATGTGGGCGAGCGAGGTGTCAAACTCTCGGGCGGCCAGAAGCAGCGGCTGTCCATCGCTCGTGTTTTCCTGAAGAATCCTCGGATCCTGATTCTGGATGAAGCGACCTCCGCTCTCGATAATGAGAGTGAGCTGCTGGTCACCAAGAGCCTGAAAGATCTGGCCAAAGGACGCACGACGCTCACGATCGCTCACCGTCTGACGACTGTACAGGACGCGGACCGGATCCTGGTCCTGGACAAGAACGGGATCGAAGAAGAAGGCACACACGAAGAGCTGCTGGCGAAGGAAGGCATGTACTATCGCCTGTGGAACCGCATGGCGGAACTGGATTAAAGGGCTGGACGCGGCCGGCTCGGCTTCACGCCGTTGACGTGGCTGCCTGACGGGCAGAAGGAGAACTTAAATGATCTATGAAGAGACCGTATTCACACTAAAGAACGGACAGCCGGCGGTTTTCCGCAGTCCGCGGCCGGGTGAGGGCGAAAAATATATCGATTTTCTGAAAGGTATCGCCGAGGAGTCGGATTTTATCATGAAATATCCGCAGGAGATCAACGTGAGCCTGGAAAGCGAGGAAAACTGGATCTCCAGCGGGCTGGAAGATCCGAACGCGATCCGCATTTCCTGCTACATCGACGGGCAGCTGGCCGGCAACAGCCAGATCGCGCGGATGAACAGACTGAAAACGGCTCATCGGGCCGGGATCGCCATTTCCGTGCGCAAGGCGTACTGGCGGCTCGGAATCGGGACCAAGCTGATGGAAGAGATGCTGCGCCTCGCGCAGGAATGGGGCGTCGAGCAGGTCGAGCTGCAATATGTCGAGGGCAATTTCCGCGGCAAGGGACTTTATGAGAAGATGGGATTCAAGGAAATAGGCAGAATTCCGAACGCTTTCCATCTGGCGGATGGAACGAGCCGTGCGGAAGTATTGATGGTATATGCGGTGAAACCGCAGGAGGAACAGAATGACTGAGATACCGGATATCAATAAGCTATACATCCGCACACTGCAGGATCTCGAGGAGGCCGTCGAGGCTTTCGGCATCCTGCCCCTTTTCAGAAACGCCATCCCGGGTTTTTCTATCGAGGAACATGTCGCGAAGGAAGCCTGGTTCGAGTCGGAAGAAGGCGTCTGGGAGTGGAAAGGTCCGGTCATCCGCGATACCGGCTGCGCCTACGGAAAGTTCCTGGGAAACAAGGCTGTCTTCATCAGCCGTGAGTTCTTCCCGGATTTTGCCAACTGGCGACGTGACGGATATGATTTCGATGCGCGCTACGAAGACGAGCTCGCTTCCTATAAAGATAAGATGCTTTTCGATCTGTTGGATCAGAAAGCGCCGATCCAGTCCAAAGATCTGAAAAAAGCGGGAAATTACGGAAAAGACGGGAAAAAGGGCTTTGACACCATTATTTCCCGTCTGCAGGCACAGTGCTATGTGATCGTCAGTGATTTTGTTTACGCGAAAGACCGGTTCGGTCAGAAATACGGCTGGGGCATCGCTGAATACTCCACCCCGGAAAAGTTCATGGGCGAGGCTTTCACCTCCCAGGTATATAAAAGGAAACCTTCCGAATCCTACGCAAGGATCTTTGCCCATCTTCGTAAGCTCTGCCCCGAGTGCGATCCCAAGACGATCGAACAGTATCTGACCCGCTTCCAGGGCGCGGAGCGTCCGGATGGCCAGAAGCTCTGGCTGGTGCCTTCCAACCCGAAATACTATGACGTCATTACCGAGTTCGCCGTGCACGAAGAGATCGCCTGGAAACAGGGCAGCGACAAGATCCGTCCCGGCGATATCGTCTATCTCTATGTCGGAGCACCGTATTCGGCGATCCTCTATCGTTGTGAAGTAACAGAAATCGACATCCCGTACACCGGTGAGTCCGAGCACGTGCGGATCGATAAGCTGATGATGATCCGCCGGCTCGAAGTCTATCCGAAAGACAGGATGCCGCTCTCCAAAATGAAAAACTATGATGTTGTGTCCGTGCGATGCACGCGTTCTATGCCGCTGAAGCTGGCAGCCGCGCTATAGATGAAAGATGGGGCTGTAGCAAAATGATGGCCTAATTTGAAGAAGCTTTTGGGCTTATTCTCACGTTTTTTCTAATCCGCCCCAACTCATTGGGGCGGATAGTGCATTTTCAAGTCCCGCCGCCCAGTACATTTTTGCATTTTTGGGCGGCGCATCAATTTGACGAGCTATCTTATCTAAATTCTGGGCGAGAAGAAACATCTGACTGGTATCTTCCCCAGAAAAAGCGATCCTCTGAAGCTTCGATTGGGCAAGAAGGTTATTCTCAAGATTATCTTTTCCAATCCCTGGACAAGATAGCTTGTCAAGTGAATATCTTATCCA
>JAFRZE010000082.1 GCA_017442735.1 Bacillota bacterium | reverse complement strand
CCTCGGCGATGGCGTCGTGGAGAAGTTGGAGCGCTTTCGGCTCGTCATCTATGGCAAGTATCGTCATGTTGTTTTTCCCCGTTTCTTTGGGATTTCAATCGTGACCACAGTACCCTTTCCCGGTTCGGACTGAATGCGGAGTGTACCGCCGCTCATCTGCTCCAGCCGATCCCGCACGTTGGTGATCCCGATGTGGTCGCGTCCGTCGTCGGCCAGCGCCGGCGCTTCCGGGTCAAATCCCGGCCCGTCGTCCGTGACAATGATCTCGTAGTGCTCCGGATATTCCCGCGTGGCGAGCTTCACGGTGCCTGCTCTACGTTTACCTCTGGCGCCGTGGCGCACCGCGTTTTCGGCGATAGGCTGCAGGGTCAGTGTCGGCAGATAGAAGTCTGTGCAGGTAATGTCATATTCGATCTGCAACGCGTCTTCGTAGCGGACCTTTTCGATGTCCAGATAGATTTTGGTGTGCTCCAGCTCCTGCGCGAACGGGATCTCTCCGTCGTCCTTGAGCGTGCTCATGTTGCCCTGGAGATAGCGGGAGAATTTGGCAGTCGTCTCCCCGGCGGCCTTCGGATCGTGGTCGCAAAGGTACTGGATCGCGGACAGCGTATTATACAGGAAATGCGGCTGGATCTGGCTGAGCATGATCTGCATCCGCTGCCGGGCCTTCAGGTCGTCCTCATGGTCCTGCACGAAGCGCATATGCAGCCAGATGTAATAAAACACACTGCTGATGACGATACCAAAGGTCAGATAAGTGATGGGCTGCTCCAAGAATCCCACCTTATCATCCAGAAAAACGGAGACGAGGATGATCAGCACCACCAGCAGCGGGATCAGCATGTCCTTCTTTCGGGCGGCGCGATAATTCCGCGCGCTTTGATATAGGCCATATACCAGCAGGATCAGGCTGATGACCAGACAGGCTCTGCTGAGCGGTCCGCCTTCATAGTGGTTTTTTTCGTTGATCCAGAAGCACAGGTGGGAAAAGTACGCCGTCATCTGGATGGCCCAATTCAGGATCGCCAGCGCCCAGCAGCCCGGGTATTTTTTCTCCGGCTGGACGATATAGAGAAACAGAATCAGGAACACCGGGCGAAGGGTATAGCCGTAGACGGCCAGGGTCGTTCGCAGAAACCACCGAAGCTCACCCGCTGAAAGATATTCCTCCCAAATGTTTTGAATGATCAGGGTAAAGCTGAGTACAATGATGACCAGCATGACCCGGCGGTGCTTCCGGCTGATGTAGGGGTCGATGACCACGGTGATCGTCAGGCCGGTCAGAAGAAACAGCAGTGGGACCAGCAGCGCCGCCGTGTTCAGATTCCAGATCATACGTTGTCAGCCCCCTCTCGATATCGTTGAGTGAATAGATCCGTCAGATTCTCCATCCATAAGAAAGACATTTATGCGCTTTCCTTTTTTGCACCCATGCTTTCGTCCCCGGATATCACAACACGATATAATAATTTAATTATATCAAGAGAAGACTGTTGAATCAAGATGAATATTTCTTAAGTAGTGCGTTGCTTGGTGTTGAAAACGGATTACTGCTGATTATGAAAAAAGCAGACAGGATTTCGAGTGATATGCTCCCTCTATGAGAGACAGTGAAATAAAAAAGTCACTGTCAACATAGTCGATCTTCAGGCCGTTCTCCATCAGAACATGCAGAACCTCCCGGATCGTAAAATAGAAAAGCTGCGTTACTTTTGCGATAAAGAAAAAGCCTCAGCCAGCGTTCAGAGATTTCTTTGCTTTGCTGACAGAGATGGTTCAAAGGAAGTCGGTTCTCTTCGAAAAAGAAAAATGATATAGGAATTTTGCGGCGCATATCATTTTTCTATGAGGGAAGAATCCAAAGAAACCGAGTGGTTTCGTGGCAAGGGAATTTAAGGGGAACAGCGTTCCTCTTACATAGGGAATCCAGAGGGGAAGCTCCCGCTGGCTGGAAGCATCCAATGAAACCTGGGTTTCGTGGCGGGGGTATCCAAAGGGGGCAGGGCCTCCCTTGGCACACGATCTTGCCATGCAAGGTCTAGTGTGTTATACCTTCTGCGGTCGGCGGCGATGGAAGGGACTTGCGACGGGGCAGCGCAAGGGCCTTTCGGCGACGCCAGGACAGGCGGGGTTTGCAGGCCTATTGGCCGAAAACGCAAGGCTTGTGAGAAGCAAAGCCCGCCTGGCCGACAAAGGCTGCGTGCGCTTGGATGGAGCGAAGCGGAAGAAAAGCGTGCGCAGCCGGGCCGCAGGAGGTATATAAAAACCCTCGTCTCCCGTCTCTCGTTTTCTCATTTTT
>JAFRZE010000081.1 GCA_017442735.1 Bacillota bacterium | reverse complement strand
CAGGTTTTTTGTACTGCCCAGTTCTTTGATCAACGCGAAAAAGCCGTTATCTACCGGAGCGCCGCTTGCATCCCGTTCTATACAGGGATCCTCGCCGTTATACCCAAATGCCTCATAGCCATCCTTCCAGGTATTCTTTTCCGTGTCCCAGGCTTCGTTATAGGCATAGTCGTACTGGGCACAGGGGATGTGGGTAATGACCGTCGACTCGACCAGCTTTCTCGCCTCCTGCAAGGCGCCTTCCACTGCCCAGCGGTACCATTCAAGCTGATTCTCCCAAAGATTCCCGCCTTCTGTTGACCAGTGATGGGTATCCATAAGGATCAGGGAATGCAGTAGTGTACCGTCTTTGTCACATACATTCACAACGTAGTTGCCGACCCCCATCTCCGGATCGCCTTTTTTCATGACGCAGTACTTTCCGCTCATCATCACATCGGCCACATAATTCCTGTCACAGTTGGCCAGGTCCTCATGATCGCCGAGCACGGCTGCCCAGGGAATCTCAAGGCTGTCCATATAAGAGGTCAGCCTATGGATGGAATGATAGTTGGAATTACCGTCCTCACAGAAGATGTCCCCCGAGAGAACGATCAGATCCGGCTTTAATTCCCGCGCCATCCGTTTGATATAATAAAAGTTGCGGTTTGCCAGTACGGCGTTCATATAGGTTTCGGAGTAATCCGACATGTGCAGGTCCCCGATCACCATCACCCTGAAATCCCGTCCCTCTTCCTTCTGCAGGACAATAGTATCCTCGAGTCGGTAAACAGTCTCCGGAGTCCAGTTTTCATCGCTCACTTTTCCGATAAACCGGCTGTCAATGATTTTCTGTCTGTTGATGGCAGAATAGATCTCGCGTTCCCAGCCGGAGAGCTGTTCATAGTCCGCGCGGCTGATCAGGAAGATCCCGGCTCCGGCGATGAGAACCAGCAGTAAAGCGATAATAAGGATTACTTTTTTCTTTTTCATCTCAGGCCTCCTTACCAGGCAGGGTTCGTCCAGCTGGACGGCATGCTGACAAGCGCCAGCAGGATCGACAGGACCAGGCGGACTTTTTTCTTCGGAACAAGCTTCTTCAGGACCACCTTGTAGAGAAGCAGGAAGTCAAATACTCCCGCTGCCAGAATACAGCCGATGGTCCAGGGCAGTCCGATATGATTCCATTCGATGTTCCAGATCTGAAACCATGTGAAGTCAGAAAGCCGCTTTGCCAGAAATCCCGCAGCCCTGTCTGCTCCGAAGAGCCGCAGAAGCATTTCCAGAAGCAGCGGCAGAAAGCGCAGAAGCAGACCGACCGCATCGCCCAGGATGCCAACCAGGAACGCTCTTCCCACGCACTGCGCACCCGTTTTCACAAGCGGCTTTGTCCTCGCAAGTGTCAGAACCACATAGCTGACGATTACCAGCGCCAGGACATTCAGGATCAGCATCCACCAGAGATTGCTGAAGTCGCCGACCATCATCCCGTAAAACGGAAAGAAACCGCCGTATAGAACTGTTCTTTTTTCTTTTTTCACGTTTTCCTCCTTTGAAGGACGCCCCCGGTTCCCCAACGAATGGCTTCACGGCTTCCGGAAAGGATCAGCTCTTTGTTATTCTTTGCCAAAACGAATATCCGCATAGATCGGGTAGTGGTCGGAGGGAAACTTTCCGTCATAGGAATCTCTTACGATCTTATAGCTCAGAACATCCCCCACAGCCGGATTTACCAGAATATAGTCGATATGCTCCTCTCCGCAGGTCAGTCCCTCCATGGAGCTTGCCGCGATCTCCTGCGTGTCCTGCATTCCGGCATCCAGATAGCTTTGGTAGAAGCGGCTGCTTTTCTCGAAATTCAGATCTCCGGTCAGGATCAGGGGCAGGTCAAAGGAAAGCGTTTTCTCCAGCACCATTGCCGCGCCTTTTTCCTGAGCGGTCCATCCGCTGCCATCATCGACGTTTTCCAAGTGGGTATTGACATGCGCCAGCCGCTTACCGGTCTCCCGGTTCTCCAGAACCGCCCAGGTGCAGATGCGGATATAGTCGCCGTCCCAGCCTTTTGAGACCTGATCCGGCGTTTCGGACAGCCAGAAGGTCCCGCTGTCGATCACGGAGAATTTGTCCTTTCTATACAGGATGGCGGACATCTCTCCACAGTTTTTGCTGCGGTCCCCGCTTTCCCGGCCGACGCCGATCCATTCATATTGAGGCAGACTGCTGCTCAGTTTTTTATAGAAATCGTAGGTGCATTCCTGAAGCCCGACGAGATCCGGATCATATTCTTCAATTACGCGGGGCACCAGATTCTTCGTGTTTTTATAGTTCCATCCGCTGATATTGAAACTCATCACGCGGATCGCCTTCTCATCATTCAGAACGTCTTTCTTGTCTACCTTTCCACTGCAGGCGCAAAGGAGCAGACAAAGCGAAGCCATAAGGGCGCTCGTCCTGATGATCCTCCGTTTTTTTCGTGATCCTTGCATGATCCTTTTCTCCTGATCATTCATCCGTCGGAAAACGGTGTACATGCCGGACAGAGACCTCTCCCTCGCTGTTAATCGTCAGCATGGTCGCTCCCATACAGTCCACGTCATAATATCCCCCGATCCCGACGCGTGAGGAAGCCGTCAGCCGCACGCCCTCGTACAGAATCGAGTAATCGTTGGCGTGATCATGACCGCAGAGGATATTCTTTGTCGTATCGATCTCCTTCACCGCGGCAAACAGGCCGTTGTCCACGGGATTTCCGTCATCATCCTCAGGAGGAGCGATTGCTTCCCGGCGCCTGCCGAAAGCTTCATAGCCCTCCTTCCATCTGCCAGATGCCTCATCCCACGCTTCTTCGTACGCCGTCAGAAACTGGATACAGGGAATATGCATGATCACGGTCGATTTCACGGCTTCCCCGGCGACATGAGAAATCCCTTCCGCCGCCCAGCGGTACCAGCCGATCTGCTTTTCATAGAGCCCGTCGCCGTGTGTATCCATAAGGATCAAAGAGTGAACAGGCTTGAGAGTCCCTTCCTTCTCCTCGCAAATGTTGATCACATAATTGCCGCAGCCCATTTCCGGATCGCCCTTGCGGAAGAGGCACCTGCCGCCGGCCGTCATCACGTCAGCCTGGAAGTTGGCATCCACATTGCCGTCGGTATCATGATTGCCAAGGACAAAGGCCCAGGGGATCCCCAGAGAGTCCATCTCGTCACGCAGCCAGTAAAGAGAATAAAGCGGACAGGACGTCCAGAACTGGTCGCCCGAAAGCGTCACCAGATCCGGCTGATACTTGTCGACCAGATAATGAAGTACTTCAAAGGTCCGGATCGCAAAGGGCATATCATACTGATAGTCGCCCATATGAAAATCCGTAAAGTTCAGGATCACGAAGTCCTTGTCGGGATCCTTTTTCAGGATAAACGTATCCTCCAGGCTGTATTCATTCTCCGGTGTCCACTTTTCCTCTGATACGCTGCCCTTGTATTCGCCGGCCATGATCCGGTCCCGGAACAGGATCGCATAAGCGCTTCGCCGCCAGCCGCTTAAACTCCCATAGTCTTCTCTGCTCAGGTTCGAGATACCCACTGCCGCAGCGGCGGTAAGAAGAGCGAGGAGAACACCAAGAACAATCCATTTCTTCTTCATCGCGCCCTCCTTACATAAACGGATTTGAGAAAGAGTACGGGGCAGTCACAACTGCCAGTATGATCGAGCAGCGCTTCCGCAGCTTCCCGTCCGGGATGCCCTTTTTCAGAGCAAAGTGATAATTGAATACAAATACCAGAAAACCGCTTAAAACAATGCTGAGCGCTATCCACGTCAGACTCCGCTCCTGATGATTCATATAAATGTTGAAAAGGACAACATCGGACCAGTACTTTCCCAGATAATCGGAAATACCGATCCAGCCAAGCGCTCTGGTCAGCTTTTCCAGAAGGAGCGGCAAAAAGCGGAACACGACGCCGCAAAGATCCGCCAGCAGGCCATAAAGGAACGAAGGAAGCACTGTTTTCTTCAAGGTTCCCTTCACGTCGGAAGCCTTAGAGAAATGCAGCGTCAGGAAAAGAAGCAGTGCCGTGACCGCCAGATTGATCGGCAGCATGGGCAAAAATGCCTTCCAGTTAAAACAGATAAAGGCGTAAAAAGGGAAATAAATACTGCGCAGACGGATCGTCTTCTTCTCAGACAGCATCGTGTTTTTCTCCTTCCACTGGGAATCGCAGCATCAGACGGATGAGCCGCAGCGCGCTGTCCCGAAGGCGGTCTTCGTGCAGGAGCCCGGCCTCTAACGCTTCCTGTGCAGCCCCCTGGATGAAGGCATCGTCGGCAAAGCCGGGTGTCAGCCACCCATTGCCCGCTTCCGCAGCCGCGATCGGATCCGCTGTCTGATAGGAATCCCAGTCTGTCATGACTACGCCTTCAAACCCGCATTCTGCCCGAAGGAAGCCCTGGATCAGCTCGGGATCCGAGGCTGTGGAGCAGCCGTTTACCGCGTTGTAGGAAGTCATGACCGAGGCCGGGCGGTGGATCCGCATAGCGATCTCAAAGGGTCTTAAATAGAGCTCTCGAAGCGTTCTCTCCCCGATAATGCTCTGGTTGCGTTTCCGCGCGCTTTCGCAGTTGTTGGCGATCATATGCTTCAGGCAGCTTCCGGTTCCGGCGCTTTCCATCCCGCGACAGTACACCCCCGCAAGACAACCCGCAAGATACGGATCCTCGGAGAAATACTCCGCCTGTCGCCCGCAAAGAGGATTTCGGTGCAGATTGATGGCTGGCGCTAGAATCAGTGGAATTCCCTGCTCTTTTGCTTCTTCTCCGATGGCGCGTCCCACCTCTTCGAGCAGTTCTTCATTAAAGCTCGCAGCTAACGAAGCGCCGGAAGGCAAGCCGATATTCGGGTGCCAGACCTTGACACCGCTGTTTCCATCAGCTACACGGTAGAGGGGCATCCCTCTCCCTGGCAGGCGCGCGACACCGCCGGCCTCTCCGATTCCGGCCGGATTCCAGCCGGAGCCGTCGCAAACCAGAAGGCGTACCAGGTCCTTTATCGAAAGCTGATTGACAAAAGCCTCATCAAGAGAAGGATCCTCTTTAAGATCCTCAAAGGTCAGGACTTCCTTGTCCGTGCTAACAGGCTTCCACGAGACCGGATAGCGGCGGCGCTCTCCTTTCGGCAGGAAGGACTCTTCTTTTTTGATTCCGCTTCGCTCGCCTTTCGGGAAAGAGTCCGTATCCTGTTTTGTCAGTTCCTTCGGCGGCTCAGGTGCTGTCATCAGGTGTTCTGTTCTTCGCAGCAGCTGCTCTTTTGCCGAAAAGCTTCCGACTACCGGCGCTTCCACGCTGTTTCCCGCATAGACTGTAAAGCTTCCTTCCGGTATCACCCAGCCCGGACGAACGGTATCATACACTGCAAGCAGCTCCGGTGCGATCTCTGCATGGAAGTTTTCGCTCTCTTCGGACGCGAGTAGACGACTCTTGCTGAACCAGACCAGTTCTCTTTCAGGCGTTTCGCCAAGAGATTCCGGCTTTTTCACATAGATTTGAAGAACTTCCCTGCCGGCAGCCGCGCCGGTGTTTTCCACCGTCAGCTTCAGCGAAAGCTTCCCATCCGCCCAGACCGGTTTTTCCGCCCGAACGGCAAATTGCGTAAAGCTTAAGCCGTATCCAAAAGAATAAGCCGGCTCTTTGCCAAAGGTGGAAAAATAGCGGTATCCCACATAGAGGCCTTCTTCATAGACCGTATCCAGATAAAGCGGTGCGTCTCCGCTTAAGGCTTCCTTCCCAAAACTGTCATAAAAGTTCCGGCTGGAAGGAATATCTTCATAACGCTTTGCCCAGGTATCCGGCAGCTTTCCGGAAGGATTCACCTGCCCGGAAAGGACCTCTGCTAACGCCTGCGACGCAAACATCCCACCGTAGCCGTTCCAGATCAGCGCATCCACCGGAAGCCCCTTAGCCCAAATGACATCCATCGGATGCCCGGTATTCAGAATGACGATCAACTTTTCAAAACTGTCCCGGACGGTCTTCAACAGGGCTTCCTCCTGCTCTGTCAGCAGGAAGCCGCCGGGTCCTGAGTGATTATCTTTGTTTTCTCTAGCACTTCGTTCGATGAGAACGAGAGCAGTATCGGAAAACTCACGGGCACGCGCAAGCAGCTCGTCCGAAGGGATGCTGTCTTCATCATGGCGGTAATAATCCGCCAGTTCATGATTGATCCTAAAATTGCCATTTTCCGCAAGCCCTTGCAAAAGACTGATCCGCCGTCTCGGATTGATCTCTCCGGCCCCAGCTGCTGTAATCCTGAACCGGTAAATCCCCTTCCCGAACAGATTCAGCACAGCGCCATGCTTAAGCGGCAGCACACCGTTATTTTCAAGCAGCACGATGCTCTCCCGGGCTGCCTGCAGCGCAATCCCGTCTCTTGCTTCCTGTGCTTTATCCGGCATCGCTTCGGGCGGCGTCTTCACCGTAAATTCCTGCGGATTCATAACGAGGCCGTCTGCATCCCGGAAACCTTCCACCCGCAGCGTATAGCTTCTTCCGCATTCGGTAATGATCCCGCGAAGGCTTATCCCCACGACCCAGAGGCCGCCCATCTGCGGCATCTGCCGCAGCACACACTTCGGGAGACGTTCGCCTTCCAGAAAGGCTTCGCCGCTTACCGACGGGTCCATCTCCTTCGTAAACATCAGTACCACGCAGCCGGAAGCCTCGGCTGACAGATCCTCATATTTGCCGTCGATCTGCATCGGGTCAAAGATAAGATCATCCGTCGGAAGAAGCAGCGGAACGTCGCTTTTTCCGCGGGACAGTCCCGCAAAGAGTTCATTCGGATCCATGGTTTCCTCCCTCCGTTTTTTTACGGATTCTTTATGTCATAAGGGTACATATAGTGGTGTTCGGTCAGGACGTCCCCCTGTGAATTGATGGTAAGCGTCGTTACGCCCTGCATATCAAAATCAAAATAAGCGCCTTTTCCGAGCCTCAGCGAATAGGTCAGCCGCACGCCTTCGTAAACGATGGAAGCGCAGTTCCTGTGATCATGTCCGCAAAGTACATTTTTCGTCGTACCGATCTCTTTGATCCTCTCAAAGAAGGCTGTGATTGGCTTTTCCTCTTCATCGTTGATCCAGTTAAAGTCATCATGATTGGCCCCGAAGGCGCCGTATCCGTCCTTCCAGCTTTCTGAAGCTACGTCCCAGGCTTCATGGTAAGCTGTCTCATATTCCGGCAGCGGGATGTGCATGATCAAGGTTGACGGAACGTCTTTTCCGCCTATCTCGCAGATGCCCCTGGCCGCCCAGGCATACCAATCGATCTGCTCCGCGGGGATCTGCCCGTTATGGGAATCCATCAGGATCAGCGAATGGACCGGAAGCTGCTCACCGCTTTGCTCCTCGCAGATATTGATCACATAGTTGCCCACACCGAAGGCGGGATCGCCCTTCTTCATCAGAGAATACTCGCTTTCCGCCATGATATCCGCCAGATAGTTCAGGTCGCAGTTGCCTTTTCCGTCGTGATTTCCGAACACCATAGCCCACGGGATCTTCAGGCTGTCCATGAATTCCGTGACGCGGTGCATCGAATAGATCGTCGAGTCGTCACGCTCCATGACTTCCCATACGATGTCGCCGGAAAGCGTGATGAGATCCGGCTGCAGCTCTTTCACAAGCCGGCGGATCTGCGCAAAAGTCCGGATCGCCAGCACCGAATCCAGCCAGTAATCCGAAATGTGGATATCCGTCACGTTCATGATCACAAAATCATGCTCCGGATCCTTCATCAAGATCACCGTATCCTCCAAACGGTATGGATCGTCCTTGCTCCAGTGTTCTGTACTGACAGTCCCGATATAGTCGGTGTTCAGGATCTCATCCTGCCTTACCAGCGAGGTGATGTATCGGCGTATTCCCGTCATCTTTTCGTAATTCCCCCGGGAAAGCAGGAAAACGCCAAGCCCCACCAGACACAGCACAGCAAGAATCAGAACCGGAATCCATTGTCTTTTCTTTTTCATCTTCCGCTCCTTTCTACCATGCCGGGTTGGTCCAGGCATACGGCGCGCTTAAGACCGCCAGCACGATGGACAGGATGCGCCGCAGCTTCCTGTCCGGTACCAGCTTCTTTAGCAGCCAGCAATAATTGAACAGATACGCTGCCACGCCGGCCACGAGGATACTGGCAATGGTCCAAGGTAAGCCGATTTTGTTCCACCAGGCCCAGATCTCGTACCAGGTGAAGGGGGAAACATATTTGGCCAGATATTCTGCCGGCTTTACTGCTCCGAAAAGACGCAGCACCAGCTCGGCAAGCAGTGGAAGGAAGCGGAACAGCAGCCCTGCCGCATCCGCCAGGATCGCCGCCAGGTAAGCGCGTCCCGTCACCTTCATCACCTTCTGAAAGCTTCTCTCCCTCCCGATCCAGAGCACCAGAAAGCTTGCCGCAAACAGGATCGCCAAATTGAGCAGCGCCATCCACCAGACATTGTCAAAATTTCCGGTGATGATCCCGTAAAAAGGGAAAAAGCCCGAAAACAGCGTGACTGTCTTCTTATTGCTTTCTTTCATATGCCTCTCCTATTCCCTTCCCATCTTTCCGATCGGGATGTCGGAAAAGCCCGGAATGATGTCATAGATCGGAGAATCCTTTCGGATATGATAGTTGCCGTTCTCCGGGTCTTCAAAAATCTCCTTCAGCTGATCCAGCGTGAATACCGCGTTGCCGGTAAAATCGCTGAAACGGGCGTTATCATCCTCCACTTCACCCAGCTTTCCGTCGATGTTAACCACAACATTTCCATTCACTTTATTATTTGCCGCATTGGCAATGAAGTACGGATCATCAGTACGGTTTTCATCCCAGAAGGTCCTGGCGAGCTCGGGATAAGCCTTTTGCCAGATCGGATTATCTTTATAAACGTCCCATCCCGGCTTCAGAGAATCCCAAATGTTGGCAGTCGTGCTGCTGTAATAAACGGCTCTGATGCCGTGAATCCCGTTTTGTGTCGTATTAACGATCACATTCCCCCATATCTCGCAGTCGCGTCCTCCACCGAGCTTGATTCCGTCCTGCGGAACGTTCACCAGCAGATTGCCACAGATGGTCTGTCCCGCCAGTCCGTCATCCAAATAAATGCCGTTCGGCGCGCTGAAACGAGGCGTTCCCATATTGTAGATCCCGTTATAGCGGACAATGCAGCCGTAATCGGTCCAGCTTCTGCCTGAGTAAATAGCTCCGCCGTCGGAAGACTCCAAACATACATCATGGATCAGGTTGTATTCGATGATATGATCATTTCCGTCATATTCAATCGCCGAGTCAGTGGTATGATGCAGCTCATTATGATCGATCCATTGACCTACTCCGAATACCCGAATGCCGGAGGCACCGTTTCCCCCTGTCCAGTTGTGAATGTAATTGTTATAAACGCGATTGTTGCCGGGTGTCAGCGAAGCTGTGTCACCTCCCGATATCCTGACTGCGCTTTTCTGCACGCCAGTAATCTCGTTTCCTGCAATCAGATTGCTATACCCCTCTGCAATAATCCCGCTGCCTGCGATATTCCTGATCAGGCAGGCTTCAACAGTATTGGAATCCCCAGTAATCTGAATGGCATCTCCGCGTGTTCCTTCTAAGGTAAAACCTCGGAAGATCAGGTAATCGGCCTGCATTATCCGGATAATCGGTTCCTTTGACAGAGAAAGCATGATCCTCGCTGATTCAAAACCTTCTGTTCGATACAGATAGAGCACACCTTCTTTCCGGTCCAGATACCATTCTCCTTCCGCGTCCAGCTCCTCCAGCACATTATAAAAATAATAATTGGCCGGCAAATCAGTCGTGTCAAACCGGGCGACGAACTTGTTCTGCATCGTCCGGCTTTCATAATCAAAATGACCTATTGGGGTGGAGGAAGCCGCCCAGTCTGCTGTAAAGTAGCCAAACATCCATACATTATCCAGATCTTCCCAGCT
>JAFRZE010000080.1 GCA_017442735.1 Bacillota bacterium | reverse complement strand
CTGGAGTCCGCATCAGACCGGAAGCAGTGGAACAGCATGTATACCGACGACAAACAGCTGTATCAGCTGGCGCTGAATATGCGCAAAACGGAGACCGGCGATGTGTACAACTACCTGAGAAGGTGGACCGAATTCCAGGATCGGTACAACGAAGTGCTGCCCGCGATTCCGCTGTATTCCAACGATTACTATGATTTCTATATCCCGCAGCTTGTGAATTACAAGATCGGTTCCCATGCTACATGGGCACATGCGATCCTGGAGAGCTATCTGGATGGAAATCGGTAAAGTCTCAACGGAACGGTTCATCAAAAAACCATACAGTATGAAACAGAGTGCGTGTCATCAAAGACACGCACTCTTTCTATGAGAAAGGGACGCAGCCTGTTCGGGGCGATTCCTGTGATATATTCACGTATAAAAAAAGCGGACGGCGCAGAAGCGCGCATCCGCAGAAGATGTCCGGATTGTCCTTGAGATGATTACAGGTTATCCAGCTCTTTTTTCTTCGTCAGGATCCTGTTCAGGATCGGCTCATAATCCGCGTCGGTGCGGGAGCGGAGCAGTTCCGTGATCTCCTCCACAGGTTCGAGAATAGGGGTCAGCGACAGGTTGCCGAGCACACCTTTCAGAGCGTGAGCGGCTTCAAAGGCAGCATCCTTGTCTCCGGCATGGATGGCCTTTTCCAGCTTTTCATAATTGGTATCCGCCATGGCCTTGGTGACCATACGCAGATAGAAGGCTTCATTATTGATACAGCGGGACACGCCTTCCGCTGTGTTCGCGCCAAAAGCTTTCAAGGCTTCAATCGTCAGCATTCGTTTATCCTCCTGATAATCATGATCGGATGTTCACTAATCGAAGTATAACAGAATCGCCAGGGGAAAGTCATCCCTTCTTTTTCCATATCACGTGAAAGCTTCCGTACGGGGATGTCATATGGAAAATCACCCGGCGCGATGTTCCGGAACGTGGGGAACAGTTGCGGCTTCGGGCGAAAATATGATATTATGCAACAAATAGGAAGATGGGGGGAAAGGCGGTTGATCAGGCGGACGATCATATGTCTGGGGCTTGCTGTGCTGCTGTGCGTAAGCGGTTTTTCCTCCGCACTTGCCCTTTCCGGAAGCCATCTTTCCAGTCCTTTATTCGAAAACGCCGACGGTTTTTTGGACGCTTCCTTCCATGAAGACGCTGCGGAAGGAAACAGCAAGGTGAAGATCGATCTGTCGGCCTGTCATCTGGGATACGTGGCGGTATCCGCCAAGTCCAAAAAGCGCATGAAGTTCCAGGTGATCCATAACAAAACGACCTATACCTACGATATCCAGTCCGACGGCACGCCGTCCATATTTCCGCTTCAGACCGGGGACGGAGAATACACGTTCCGCGCGATGGAGAACACGGGCGGCTCGAAGTATGCCAAGGCGCTTGTCCTTTCGCATCAGGTCAAGCTGGACGACCCGTTTCAGCCCTTTTTGAGGCCGAGCGATTACTCGAACTACGCCCCTGATTCACGGTGTGTGCGCAAGGCGGCGGAGCTTACGGAAGGCGCCGTCAATGACGAGGAAGTCGTCATGGCCATTTATGATTTTATCGGGGATTCCATCCGTTACGACTATGTGAAGGCAACCACGGTGCAGTCCGGTTATCTTCCGGATCCCGACAGCACGCTGAAGACGAGAAAAGGGATATGTTTCGATTACGCCGCGCTGGCAGCCGCCATGCTCCGGAGCAGAGGCGTGCCCTGCAAGCTGGTCTTCGGCTACGTCGGGAAGGGCAAGCTCTATCACGCGTGGAACATGTTCTATACGGAGGAGACCGGATGGGTCACGGTCGGCTTCAAGGTAAACAGCAGGGACTGGACCCGCATCGATCTTACATTCATCGCAAACGGTCAGAACGAGAGTTTTACCGGCGACGGCAGCAATTACGCAGACCTATATTATTATTGACAGGTGGGGAAGATATGAAAAAGCAAACGTTGGATCCAATGGGCGTTAGCGCTTTTTGCGAGAGCATGGCCATGATGCTGCATTCCAGCATCCAGGTGGACGAGGCCGTCGGCCTTCTGCAGCAGCAGAGCGGCAAGGAAAAGGGCGGGATACTCGAGCGCGGTCTTCATGTAATGAAAGAGCAGGTGGACGAGGGATCCGGTCTGTACGCCGCCATGGAGAAAAGCGGAATCTTTCCCGACTACGCGCTGAACATGGTCAGGACCGGCGAGAAATCCGGCCATCTGGAGGAGATCCTGTTCCGGCTCGGCAGATATTACGCGGAGCAGAAGACCATTACGGAAAAACTCAAAAACGCGGTGACCTATCCGGCAGCCATGCTGGTTCTGATCATCGTGGTGCTCCTTGCCATGCTGACCATGGTGCTGCCCGCGTTTAAAGACGTGTACACCGATCTGACCGGCAG
>JAFRZE010000079.1 GCA_017442735.1 Bacillota bacterium | reverse complement strand
CTCCTGGACGGCCGCGGCCGCGAGCATCGTGGCAGTACTGGCCGTCAGCCTGAGCCTCCATTTCCGCCCAGCACAGCGCACCGATGAACGCTGCGTCAGCTATGCATACGGCGTGCAATCCAATGACAGCGAGGCGATCATGGCGTCCGTGGCGGCTTCGCTGTCCGATTTCTTCGCGGGTGACACACCTGCCGAGATTCAATTACTAGAAATGTTCCAGCGATGAAAAAGACAATACTTTTCTTTGTGATGCTGCTTCTGCTTGGCGGTACGGCCTTCGCCCAGCGGGGCCTAAACACTTACCCCGTTTTCCGGGGGAAAGTGGTCCCTACCGAGCGGATGGTCACGACAGAGGTTCGTGGCGGCGGCATGGCCACTTACAAACTGGATTATTACCGAGGGATTTCCTTCCGGGCAGATACGGCCACGGCCCTGAAGGTGGCGGCATTGGTGGCCGCAGATGCCGAAACCGCCGTTTCGTGCGAGACAGAAAAAGACGGCGCGTTGCTGATCTATGCGCTGATCACACTCCAACCGGACCGGAAGATCAACCGCTATCTCTGCTACCAGGCCCGGCCAGAAGGGTTTATCTGGAAGATCACCATCCTCTACCTGGAAGGATCGGCCACGCTGGAGGATCTGCATTCGATGTTTGAAAAACAGGAGGTGGACAAAAAATGAAACACATCATCCTTGTCATATCGGCTGTATTGACGATCCTGTCGGCTGCTGCGCAAAATGCGGACACGACCACGACCGTGGCCAGCGATAAACTGAATTTCGAGGAGCCGAACTTTATGGTCTCCACTTACTTTGAAAGCGTCAAAGCTCATCTCTCCGCGGAAGGACGAAAGGCCTGGAAGCCCGAATTCAGCCTGCGCTTCACGCCTATGATTTACATGACTTCTTTCGATCTGACCGGTGGCATCCGCACCAGTCCCAACAAGGTCTTCGGCTTGGGTATCGGAAGAAGCTCCGTGCACTACGACGCATTCCCGGCGCGCGACTATCGCATCAACGTCTATGTGTATCACAGGCACTATCTCCCGTTCGACAAACGCCGCCGTTTCTCGCTGTATAGTGACTTAATGGGTGGTGGATCGTATATCTACAAGAGCACAAAATCCGATCCCTTGGATACCCCGAAGCAAGGAGACTGGACCTGGTGGTTCTCTTGGCAACCCGGCCTCTCCATCCGCCTATGGGGTAAATCCAATATCTTCTTCGGCCCGACGATCGGCCCTTCTTTCGGCGCCCACATCGGTATCGCGTTATAAATAATTTGTAAAACAGTATCCTAGTCAATATGAAAAAAGTGTTTCTTTCGCTGCTGGCTGCCTTGATCGCGCTGTCTGCCAGCGCACAAAACAATAAACTCAATTTCGAAGCACCGCTCTTCGGTGTCACCAAAAAGAATGTCAAGCCCAAGTGGTCCGTCGTAGCATTCGGCGGTATCCAGGCAGGTTACAGTTACCGGAACGTGGAATCGCCGATCCGGTCTTCCGGCTTGT
>JAFRZE010000078.1 GCA_017442735.1 Bacillota bacterium | reverse complement strand
TGTTGGGAAAAACTATCAGGGTAAATTCAGGAATTGGTACACGGATTAACAGTTGCTTGGCTTATGTATGGTTGGCAACACAAAAAACAGAGACAAGGAAAAAGTTCAAGATCCTTGTCTCTGTCTACTATGTTTTTTCTTCATATCCTAAATGATGCCTACGATCTTAAATCCTAGGTCATCTTTGGTTATACAACACTTATGTTGCTATCATTTGTACTCCTTTTTATGGCTTGATGTATTGGATTAGTGTTTGATAGACTTTTTCGTCAGAATAGTCTTGGTCATCTGACGCTGTAACATATATTTCTGTCCCATCGTCTAATGTTGTTTGTAAAAGGATTTTTCTTAGATCATCTGTTAGAACTACAGCAAATCCCTCAAAACGATTATTGTCAGAATTATAATAGTCGACATGAAGAAAATAAGCATCCTCTGGATGATAAACTCGTTCCATAAACTGAGTCTCTAGACATGTATCTCTATCATTCTCAGAAACTATCCATAAAGAACCCGAAACAGTGTCTTTTCTAAGCAAATAGTGCTTTATTCTCATATCGATTATCAACTCAATCGAAGACTCATTCCTCGTCTTATCGTGGTAAATGCCTGAAAAAGATTTGCTGACATGTTCTTGGGTGGGAATAAATAAACCAACTATTAGAATTAAAAGAATAACAGTAATACCAATTAAAACTATACTTTCAAACTTTAGCTTTTTAGTAACTTCTTTTTCTGCTAAAATGACCGTATTCTTGATAGATTCTTGAATTATCTCATTCTTATTAAACTGTTCATCTACCATCATTAATTCAGCGATCGAGAGATGTAAAGCCTCAGCAAGGGGAATAATAGAAGAAATATCTGGAAATCCATGACCACATTCCCATTTAGAAATAGTTTTTGCTGTGAGATGGAGTTTATCTCCAAGCATAGCTTGAGCCATTCCTAATTCTTTTCTACGGGCAGCCACTTGTTTGCCAAACTGTTCTGCATCCATTCCATTTCCTCCGATTGTATCTGGCTATCAACTATAGTACGCTATCCTAGACCAATAATCTATCCACGTTTCGTAGACATGATATAATATTAGTATATCACTGTGCAAAAACAATAAAAAGTATTATCAGTGAGAAATGAGATAAGCTTTATATCTTCTTAATGAGAATTGAACAAACGAAACACCCGGATGGAACGACTGGGAGAAAATTATACTCCGGACAGCATCTATAGCCGGATCCTCTCACAGCCGTTTCAGCATATCCAGGATGCGAATGATCAGTATGTCGTCTGGAGGAATCAGCAGGAAAACGAGATCCGAAATATCCCTCATCACAGACTTGGTACAGAGGACAGTCCGGTGGTGGCTGTTCTGACGACTGTTCTATACCAGATGGGTGTTGATCTTTTTCCCGACGAGCCACACCGGAATCATTATCAGCCGCTCTCCGCCGTGATGAAGGAAACCTTTAGGTATATACACAGGATTCTGGATCAGTATCATCTGGTATCCAGTTATCATATCACGACCGTGGATGCGCTCATGCATTTGATCGGAACACTGGAAAAGCAGTTGGAGGGTTTTCTTGATATCCGGAAAGACCTCATCAACATGCTGCGAAGATGTAAGGATCCACAGAAGATGACCGAACTGAAAGCAGCCAGAACAGCCAGGACAGAGAGCATCGTCAAGCTCAGAAAAGAGATCAAGATCGCGAAAGGCCTCGCGGTAGAATTCGATCGTAACATAAACCTGATCAAAGCCGAACGCAAAGCCCAGGAATCGTTCATGCAGAAGCAGGCTGAAATCAAAAGACCCAGACAAAGAAGCAGAGACAGGGAAAGATGATCCCTGTCTCTTTGCCTATCTGTATTGGAAACCCATATTTCTCATGTTTCTGGTCATCTTTTGCGGTTTTTATGTACCGCTTTTGCCACAAAAATGCAAATGAAATGTGGGCTCCTGAGTCATCTTCTTGGTCATCTTTTTGGTCATCTTTTTGCTCAAACTGTGTTACAGCTGTTAGGATTGTTATAGTATTTGCTCATCTCGCAAACACTAAGAAAACCTCGCGAGCCCAGTATTTATGCTGGTTTGCGAGGTTTTTCGATAAAATCGGAGATTCGGAGAATTGCAATAAAATAATGCGGACGGCGGGACTTGAACCCGCAAGGTCGTATATTAACCACTAGATCCTTAGTCTAGCGCGTCTGCCAATTCCGCCACATCCGCATAAAAGCAAAAGTTATCATACCACCTCAGGAGAATGTTGTCAAGTTCTTTTTGCTGTTTCCCAGAGAACCCTGTGGTTTGGCTTTTCCTTTGGCAAGGTATAGATGTGTTTTGCAAAAACCTTGTTACGGATTGTCTATCCAGTAGCAAGGTTCACTTGTTTTTCATGAAAACCTTGCTAGCGACATAGCAAGATTGTTTGCTTTTTGGGCCTCACCTTGCTAGGACAAGGCATTCCATTAGCAAGGCCGGGCAATTCTTAGTAGATTTCTTGCTACTCCAGTAGCAAGGTTTTGTCATTTTTCCTTTGGGCCTTGCTATCCGAGCCAAACTCCATAGCAAGGTTTCTCGTTTTTTATATCCTGTCTTGCTAAACCGTTGCTACCGATGACCGTTGTCAAGTATGTCAAGTTCTTTTTACTTTGTTTCCCAGAGAATCGCTTCGCAGTCGTTGAACACAGCAAGCCGCTCCACTGCCTTTTCTATGGCCTTCATCACTTTCTTGCCCGCCTTCACACTGTCCTCAAACCACAATCCCCGGACGATCAGCGTGCCCGTACGCCGGTCATTCACCGCCTCGATCCGTCCGATCAGGTCCTCCCCATACAGCATAGGCAGCACGTAGTATCCGAATTTCCGCTTGTCCGCCGGCGTATAGATCTCCCAGGAATAGCGATAATCCCAGAGCGCTTCGATGAGTTTACGGTCCCAGAGCATCGGGTCCAGCGGCGCAAGAAACTCCAACCGCGCCTTCGTGTCGATCTCACCGGCCTGCACGGCCTGCATCAGCGGCAGATCCTCTCGCAGAAGATACAGCGGGAAACGGATCCCTTCCACCTGTACCGGCACGATCTCGCCTTCCTCTTCCAGGGCCTCGAATACCTGCTCTCTCTGTTCGGTCGTCATCTGGATCCCCAGCCAGGCATCCGACCGCCGGTTCCACAGAAGGCCCACCGCGCCGATCCGGCGAAGGACGCGCCACTGAAGAAACGCCATCTCGTCGCCACACGGATCCGGCGCCTCGAGCAGCGCCTGATCAAAATAGTTTTCTGCCAGATCATAGAATTTGCGCGACCCGTTCTTATGATGGATCAACAGGACGCCGTCGGTGTAAAGCTGCTCCAGCACGGATCGCGCCGCCTGTGAATCCTTATGCCAGTTTCCGCTCCAGTGCATGGAGGAATGCCAGAAGATCGTCCCGTTGATAGGAAGCGTGTCGCTGCTGACCGGGCCGTTTTCACGAATATAGCTTATCGCCTGCTCCTCCAGCTCGGAGATTCCGGAGAAAGACTCGCCGTGCGCGCGGCTTCGTTCACGGTAGGAAGCGAAGTATGGCCAGTCCTCGCTGGGCCAGATGGCGAGTTCCTTGTCTGAGTAATCAACGAGCAGGCGGTCCTTGTACAGAAGGTCGGCGAGCATCTGCTTGGTGAAGCCTTTGACGCGGGACTGCAGGGTGAGCTCGGCGTTCTTGCCGCACGCGTCGACGGGATCGAACTGGATGCAGCCGGCCTGGCGGACATAGTGGTACGCGCCTTCCTTGCCCTTGAACCGGTATTTGCCGAGCAGTCCCTGTTTTGTGAGGATGAACTGCTTCGCCGCGCTTTTTGAAATGGTTTCCATGTCTTCGATCCTTTCTTTTTCCCTGTAAAACTTGGATATCATCTTTCGAATGCATTGTCAAGGTTTTTTTCTTGTGCTATACTATCAAGGATCCGGGACCAAACGGAATCCATTTTTGAAAGGAAGTGTTGCAATGAAAAGTAAACTCAAACGCTTCAGGATCCTGTCACTGGTTCTCGCCCTTGTTCTTGTAGTGGGAATGCTCGCCGGCTGCCAGAAGGCGCCTGAGAGCAAAGCTGTCACGATCACCGACATGACCGGCCGGGAAATTACCCTGGAAGAGCCGGCGACCCGTGTGGTCGCGCTGTCCGCGGCAGACTGTGAAGTTCTGTTCGCTGTCGGCGCCGGCGATACGCTGGTGGGCCGCGGTGAATACTGCGACTATCCGGCCGAAGTGCTGAATGTCCCCTCTGTAGAATCAGGTTACGAGACCAACATCGAGCAGATCATTGAGCTGAAACCCCAGGTGCTCCTGATGAGCACGATGGCGCAGACCGAAGAACAGGTCAAGGCGCTGGAGGACGCGGGCATCAAGGTCGTCGTCTCCGATGCACAGGATATTGAAGGTGTCTATCAGTCGATCACCATGATCGGTCAGCTGATGGGCAAGTCCGCGGAAGCGGAAAAAGTCATCGAGAACATGAAAGCTACCTTCAAGGAAGTGGCGGACAACCCCGCTCTCTCCGGCAAGAGCGTCTACTTCGAGGTCTCCCCGCTGGAATGGGGCCTGTGGACCGCCGGCAAAGGTACCTTTATGAATGAAATCGCCGAAATGATGGGCCTGAAAAACTGCTTCGACGACGTCACCGGCTGGGGCGAGATCTCCGAGGAACAGGTCCTCGAGCGCAACCCGGATATTATCGTGACGATCTCCATGTACTACGGCGAAGGCCCGACACCGGTGGAAGAGATCGCTTCCCGCTCCGGATGGGAGAACGTGACGGCCGTCAAAGACAACATGATTCTCAACCTTGCGAATAATGAGCTTTCCCGTCCCGCCCCGAGACTGGCGGAAGGCGCGAAAATGCTTTATGATTTTGTCAGTGGAGCTTCCAAATAAGTTTTGAAAGATACAATGAAACATCTTCGTCAGGACAGTTTTTCGCCGCTGACACTGGGGCTTTTCGCTCTGGTGACAGCGGCGACGCTGGTATTTTGCGTATGTACCGGTAGCGTCAGTATCCCGCTTTCCGAGACAGTCCGGGTATTTGCCCGGGCTCTTTCAGGGCGCGCGCAGGAAAATACGTCCGCCGCGTCGATCATCCTGAATGTGCGTCTTCCCAGGGTACTGTGCGTGCTTCTGACCGGTTCATCGCTGGCGCTTTGCGGCGCGTCCATGCAGGGGCTTCTGAAGAATTCTCTGGCTGACGGATCGACGCTTGGCGTCTCCACCGGAGCGTCCTTAGGCGCGGCGCTCGCCATCGCGCTAGGCATCACGCTGCCCGGAATACCTTTTGCCGGGACGATGGTGATGGCGATCCTTTTCGCTTTTCTTTCCCTGATCATCATCCTGACGCTGGCTTACCGGCTGGACTATTCCCTTTCCACAAATACGATCATCCTGCTGGGTGTCATTTTTTCGATGTTCGTCTCCAGTATTCTCTCACTGGTGATCACCTTTGCTTCTGATAAAGTCAAAAATATCGTTTTCTGGACGATGGGATCGCTGGCAGGTTCCAGTTATCTGAACGCACTGGTCTTATTTCTCGTCCTGCTGATCTGCGGAACGATCCTGCTGTCGTTATCGCGCGAGCTGAACGCGTTTGCTATCGGAGAAAGCAACGCGAGGACGATCGGCGTGAACGTGCGCCGGACCAAGCTGATCGTGCTGATCACGGTTTCCGTACTGATCGGTGTCTGTGTGTCTATCGGCGGCTCGATCGGGTTCGTGGGACTGGTAACACCGCATATGGTGCGGCTCATTACGGGACCCAACCACAAACGGCTGATGCCTGCATGTCTCTTTGGTGGCGGAACGTTTCTGATGCTTTGTGATCTGGTCGCGCGGGTGCTGCTGCGGCCGCTGGAACTGCCGATCGGCGTGGTGACCAGTCTGATCGGCGCGGTCGTGTTCGTAGTCATCTACGCGAAGGCGCGCAGGTAGGAGGGCAGATGATGAATGAATTGTTGAATGTTCAGGCTCTCTCTGTCCGGGTACCGATCAGAAGCGGTGAGAAAATGCGATCCGCAGCAGAAACTGTAGCCCCTGTGACAGGTTTCCGTCTGCGGCAGACCGCTTCCTCACGTACGATCCTTGATGATGTCAGCTTTTCTCTTGCCCCCGGCGAGCATCTTTGCATCGTCGGTCCCAACGGGGCCGGTAAGTCCACGATCGTAAATTCGATCGCGCAGAGCATCGCTTACACCGGCCGCATCACCTATCTGGGTCGCGATCTGAAAGAATACCGGTCCGTTCAGCTGGCTCGGATCCTGGGCGTTCTTTCGCAGTCACATGAGATCTCCTACTCGTTCTCTGTTCGCGAACTGGTCCGCATGGGCCGCTATGCCTATACCCCGACGATCTTCTCTCCCCGTCCGGCTGATGATGAAGAAAAGATCGATGAAGCGCTGGCCCTGACCGGGCTCAGCGGTATTCAGGATCGATCGGTGCTGACGCTGTCCGGCGGCGAGTTACAGCGAGTTTTTCTGGCGCAGCTTTTCGCGCAGGATCCGCAGATCCTCGTCCTGGATGAGCCGGCGAACCATCTGGATCTGCAGTACCAGATGCAGCTGTTCTCCCTGCTGGAGAAATGGCTGGCAAAGGACACGGTCTTGGCTCGCGGAGACGCCGCAGCTGCACCGGCGCAGGCGCAGCGTGCGATCATCTCGGTCGTGCATGATTTGTCGCTCGCAATGACCTTCGCCGACCGCGTTCTCCTGCTCCACGAGGGTCGGGTGCGCGGGTTTGGCACGCCAAAGGAAGTGCTCAATCGAGAGAATCTTGAAAGTATCTATGGCATGGACGTCTATTCCTGGATGAACAGGCTGCTTTCCAACTGGCAATCGGAGTAAGATACGGTTTTTGGCTGCTCATCGACTTTCCGAAAGCCTCTCTCCTTCCTTGACATGTCTGAACCTGGCCTGATGCGTCTGAAATCCTGGTATTTCCACCTTTAGACGGAATTCTTCCGCCGCTTGCGTCTGTTTATACAGCCCTTAGTCAATGCGTCTGAATCTGGTAAAATTTACATTCCAGACGCAACCACCAGATTATTTAGAAAGGAGACCTGCGATATGAGGGAAAAACTGATCATCCTGGGACTGTCTGTCCTGGGGATGGCCCTTCTCTTTCTTTTTTTCTACCTGATCCGGCCCAGGAAGAAGTTTCCCTACGAACGCAGAGATCTTCTGACCTCCAATGAGTTTCCTTTCTATCAGATCCTCTACCCGCTTTGTGAAAAGCATGGCTGGATGCTGCTCGTGAAGATGCGGCTCGCGGATATCCTAGCTGTCGCGCCGGGCGAAAAAGACTATATGGCTTATTTCAACAAGATCAAAGCCAAACATACAGACTTTGTTCTCTGTGATCCGGATACGCTGGAGGTCCTGGCCGGAGTCGAACTGGATGATCCGTCCCACGATCGGCCAGAACGGATCGAACGCGATGAGTTCGTTGATCAGGTATACGCGGCAGCCGGGATCCCGCTGCTTCATGTATGGATGCCGATCACAGAAAAAGAGTTGGAAAAGGAATTGCTGGCCATCCTTCCGTCACTTGCAGGACAAGACACTGAAATGCCCGATGAGGGTCAGGCCGAAGCATTCACCGCAAGCGCTGAAGCACATGAACTTGTCATCACAAAAGCAGAATCAGCATCACTGGAAGCAATACCAGCAGACCCAGAAACAAAATCAGCAACACTGCAGACAATACCTGCGACGCCAGAAGCAGAAAAGCCGGAGGACCGACCGGAGATCATCATCACCGGTCTTGTCAGCGACCTGAAAAAATAAAAAAACCGACCTGACGAGAGATCACCGTCAGGTCGATTTTTCTTGGGGGTATTCTATCAGATTAATAGAAACAGTTGCCGCCGATCACGACATAGGGTCGATCCAGTGTCAAAGGATCGAGCCAATAGACTCCGTTAAAGAACAGATAGTCACCAATGTTGTTCACACCGTTAAGCGCGTCCTGTGCTGCCTGATAGCAGACGGAACTTACATCGTTGCTCGCGAGATATCCGCCGATGCGGCCTGTCGCGAACTGATACGGTGCATAGATGACATCATAGATGTTGCTCTCGAAACCGGCATACAGTCGATTGAGTACACAGTTGGCAACAGCCAGTGAACCGTCATAATAGGGGCCTGCTTCACATTGGCAAAGGGCCGCCAGATAATCCAGTTCCGTATAGCCGTCCACCACGCGCGACCCGTCGGTGGAAATACCGCGGGACGTCGTACCGGGATCGCTTTCCCATGAAGAACTCGTGGACTCTTCCGTAGTTTCTGAGCTTTCTTCCGGCTTAGAGCTTTCTTCGGTCTCAGACGATTCATCCTCATCTGAAGTTTCTGAACTATCTTCGTCCTGCGGCTCTTCTGGGGTCTCTGTGCTTTCTTCAGAGCTTTCTTCCTGAGCAAGAGGTGTCTGGGGTTCTTCTTCCTCCGGTTCTTCAGAGGATTCTTCTTCCTCTTCTCCTTCGGTCTCAGAAGTCTCTTCGGAGATCTCCTCAGAGCTTTCTTCCTCGGATGATTCCTCATCCTCGGAAGAATCTTCGGTGTATGCTTCCTCATACACCGGCTCTTCCTCTTCTTCCTCTTCTTCGTAAGAAGAAGTTTTCTCTTCTGAGGTTTCTTCTTCCGAAGTCTCCTCTGAAGAGTTGTCTTCTGTTTCCTCTTCCGTATCTACTGCTTCGATCGGTGCTGCAGCGTCGGTGTTTATTTCGGAAACAGGATCCGGGGTCAGGCCTTTCACCAGCTCAAAGGGTCCGAAAAGAAGTCTCTTCATCCGGACTTTGCTGGCAGGCGATGGGCTGCTCACAACTTCAGCCGAATCGGTCTCTTGTGATTTTGTTTCTGTGTCTTCTGCCGGTGCGATTCTCTCTGTAACAGCTTCATTCAGCTGATCCTGACTTTTTCCGGGCGCTGCGCCTACCAGGGTCATCATATGAACTGCCTGTGCACTTGTCGGCAATTTTGTGCTCACCTCGGAAGATCCTTCGCTTTCGAAGATGCTTTCATCGAAAAGCGTCCTTTCTTCCAAAGTCTGTGGATGCTCCGAAGCCAGTGGCTTCACCTCAAAAACGATGGAGGAGAGAACGATTCCGATTGCCGTAAGTACCCCGATTACCAGGAGCACCTTCCGGTTTCTTGATGATTTCATCGGTTCATTTCTCCTTGAAACATTTTCGAAATATTTTTTGTAATATTTGTAATACATTCGTTATTCTATCGTAAAAAAGGACGTTTGTCAACCACTACATCTAGTGGGTCAGGGTGCCTGGCATCCGTATAAGTTGTGGTTTACGAAATGTCAAAAATGTGATAAGATAAAATTTGATATTTTTTGAGCATATACAGAGGTTCTTTTTATGACCAAAATCATTCTCGCGTCTGCCTCTCCAAGACGTCGCGAATTACTTCATTTTATCACGTCTGATTATGACCTCGCTTCCTCCTCGGCGGAGGAACAGGTCCATGTCCCGGAGGGAACGCCACCCGAAAAAGTTCCCCTGCTTCTGGCCGCGGCGAAGGCCGAAGATGTCGCCTCGAGGCATCCCGGCAGGATCGTGATCGGCGCCGATACCGTCGTGATCGGTCCGGAAGGCGAAATGCTGGGTAAACCTGTGGATAGTCAGGACGCGGCTCACATGCTTCGGCTTCTTTCAGGTAAAACGCATCAGGTAGTGACCGGTGTGTGCCTTGTTTATCAACCGGACGAGCCAGATGCTTTGCCAGCGGACGCTATGTCCGCTTCTGCTCTTTCCGAGTCCTTTGCCGAAGTGACCGATGTGACATTCTATCCCCTTTCCGAACAGGAGATCGAAGACTATGTCGCGACCGGCGAGCCCATGGATAAGGCTGGCGCCTACGGGATCCAGGGAGCCGGCAGTGTGCTGGTCGAAGGGATCCGCGGCGATTTCTTCAATGTCGTCGGTCTGCCGGTCGCCCGGCTGAAACGCGCGCTGAATCATTTCATATATACTATCGATCCATTTGTGGAGGAATTTAGATTATGATCTCTCTATTTACCCGCGAACTGAAAGCTTATTTCAAGAGTGTCAGCGCCTATATTTTCGGCGCGATCCTCCTGGGAGCATCCGGCGCTTATGCCGTGTACTACAATCTGCAGAATCAGATCGCGAACTTTGAATACCCGCTGCAGGCCGCCGCGCTGTTCTTCCTTCTGGCGATCCCGGTCTTCAGCCTGAAAGTCCACGCGAGGATCCACGCGGACCGTCTGGTCGGTCCCGAGAATCTTTCGGCGGATGGTCTCAGCCTTGCTTCCGAACCGATCAAGACCAGGAGCTTCCGGCATATGACGCTTCTGAAGCCTTCGGAAACCGATCTTGCTGACGCGCTTTTCTACCGGAAAGGCCTGCTTAGCGGCACCATTTCACCCGCCGCGCTGGCCGCTGCCCGTGCACTGGCCCTTCTCGTCGTCCTGTTGATCCCGGTCCTGCTGCTCCATCTTTATCCGCTGATTCTGATGCCTTTCGGCGAAGTGTATTTACCGAGCGCGTACGCGATGCTCTGGGCGTTCTGCGGGCTTGGACTGGTTTTCCTTATGACTATGCTGCTGGTGGTGACCACCGAACGACATCCACTGCTGTCGCTGGGCTATGTTATCCTGACCTCGCTGGTCATCTTCCTGATCCACCGTCTCGCCCTGTGGGCATTCTCCGCCTACGCCGGCATGCTGTTCTTCACGCTCGTCATTCTGATGATCGCCGGCGCCGTTTATCTTCTATATAAAAATACCCTCGTCGCGCTCAGCGTCGCGGCTGTGCTCGAGGTAGTTCAGATCCTGTTCTTCGTGCTGAAACGAAGCGCGTTTGAGGGGCTCGCGACCCGTGTGCTGTCCCTGCTCTCGCCCGTGGTGCGCTTCGACAACTTCACCGGCGGTATCCTGGATATCCCGTCCCTGGTCTATTTCCTTCTGTTGGCCGCCGTGCTGGTCGTTCTCAGTGTCGAGCAGGTCCGTCAGCAGAAAGATTCCTATCAGCGGGACGTGGAAGCCGCGGAAAAGTCGAAAGCATCAAGCGGCAACAAGTTCAAGGTCACCAAAGCGCCTAAACTCAGCGAACAGGCGGAAGACGAAGAAAAAGCCGCTGCCCATAAAGCAGCGGATCTCGCAGCGCTCAAGAGAGCTATTCCGGCCGGCATTGCCTGTGCCGCCGCGCTGATCATCATGCTTGGCCTTTCCCTTACCAAAACCGCGCTCATCAAAGACACGACGTCCACCCATATGTTCTCGGAGAACGAGCGGTTCCGCCAGGTGATCGATGCTGTCAGGGATGATGTGACCATTTACTGGATCTGCCAGAACGGGGCGGAAGACGCTACCCTGCAGACGGCGCTTTACTACTACAGCCGTCAGAATCCGCATCTGACTGTACAGAAGATCGAACCTCTTTCCAATGTGGAATTCCTGCAGACCTATATCGTTGAAAGCATTTCCAATAACGCTCTGCTCCTGATGAGCGGGGAACGTTCCCGTTATCTGCCCCGCGAGGAGCTGTACGCGAATGATTATTCCCGCTACGAACAGACCGGCCTTCCGGACATGGCGTTCCAGCTCGAGAATATGATGGGACACGGACTGGAATATGTCGGTGGGACCAGCGCGCTGCCGACGATTTATGAAGTCACCGGACACGGAGAAACGCCTCTGACCGACTACTGGAAAGTCATGATCCAGAAACTCGATATGGCGGTATCCTCCTGCGAGCTTTCCTCGATCCCCGAAGGCGCGAACTCGCTGCTGCTCTACGATCCGCAGCAGGATCTTTCCGCTACCGAACGGGACAAGCTGGAGGCTTATCTTTCCGGCGGCGGCAAGTTGTTTGTCGTCACCAGCGCCGAAAAAGAACAGGGCACACTGCCTGTTCTGAAACAATTGCTCTCCACTTACGGTATAGAAACGATCCCCGGTCTGGTGATCGAAGCCGGCACTCATATCTACGCGGAAGACACACCCTACAGCTTCTATCCGAGGATGCTGGTCCACTCGGTCAACGAAGAAGGCGCCTACAGTGAGAAAGCCGTGCTTTTCTCCGAGGTGCAGGGATTGAAACTCACCGATGTGGACGGCGTGACGACCACACCTCTGCTCATCAGTTCCGAGGAGTCCTATTCCAAGGTAGACGGTTATCAGATCTCTACTTTCAGTAAAGAAAACCGTGACATCGACGGTCCCTTCACCCTTGCCGCTCTTTCTGAGAAGGGTCAGGGCACCGTGGTTTGGGTAGGTACCGCCAGCCTGCTCGCGGAAGACGCGAACGAAGTCGCCGAAGGCGGCAACCGTTACTTCATTTACGGTGTGCTCCGCTACTTCGGCGCGGATCAGGAATGGGAAACGATCCCGAGAGTCATCTGTAACTATGGCGTCCTGATGGCGAACGAGACATTGGTATCCCGTCTGGGACTCGTACTCGCCGGTGTCTTCCCGATCTTCTATCTGCTGATCGGCGGCATCTTCTGGGCACTTAAAAAACGAAACGAGCTGATCCTGCAGGCCCAGGCTGAAGAAGCCGCGCAACAGGCCGCCGAAGAAGCCCGTAAACGCGAAGAGGAAGAAGCCGAACGCAAGCGCGAAGCCTTCCGCAAAGCCCGCCGCGAAGCAGCTATCAAGGCCAAGGAAGAGCGGCAGAAGGCCAAAACCAACGAGAAGTAATAAACAAACCATTTATTGACGAAGAACGCGAAGAACCCAGGACGAAGTTTTTGCTCCTCCGCAGATGAGGCTGCGCCTCATAAGTCGGACCAAAAACTGCCCTGGGTTCTTTACGCTTACATCAAGAAATTACTTCTTATTTCTGTCAACCCTATAGTCGATCGATTAATAATTACTGACTCTGATGATATTACGTACGTCATCATCGATGAAAGTAAGCTTGCCATTATAGTACCAGTTCAGGTCACCTTCCTGGCGTTTGCTGCTGTAGTCACTGAGGATCAGGATGCCTTCTCCGTTCATCTGGGCCATATTGCCGACATCCTCGGCGACCATCTGGCTCTTGGATCCGTTCCAGGCGTAGATCGTCACGGTATCCGCCTTGTCACTGTAATCCGTGTAGTAGAAGATCTCTTTGCCCTGCGGGACCAGTGAATAGACCGACCCAAGCAGTACGTCCGCTTCCAGCAGTTTGCCGTCCTGGTAAAGATCAGCGGTGGAAAGGGAGTTGAAATCTTTCTCATTCACGTCGGTGAAGTAGTAGAACTTTCCGTCAACGATGTTCCAGTAGTCAAGGACCGCGTCCTCCGCGACCTCTTCCGCGTCTTTGTAGGAGCCGCCGCTGTAAGGCATTCTGTAGATCGAGGCGTCCTTCTGATTCTCTTTCTCGACCGGCTCCTGATAGTAGATATCGAAATTCGAATCCATCTGGACCGTGCCGACCACGCCGATCTCGGTCATCTTATCTTTCAGGAATACGACTTTCACGGCATTTTCCTTGGATTCCTGCCACAGCGTATCCTGAAGGGTGCTCGTGTTCAGTTCGGAGATCTTGACCTTCGTCTCGGGCAGTTCATAGATCGTGCAGATCATGCCCGGTGCGTCGTCGATAAATGTGCGGCTGCCGGGGCTGTTCGTATTGATCAGCGTAGAAGTCGCGATCTTGGTCGATTCCTTGCCGTCGTAATAATAATAGGTGTACTCCCTGCCCTTGAAGACCATGGTCTCAAGGCTCGTACGCATATAATCGTAGCTGGCGTCGCCCTTCTTGTCATCGCGGATGAAATCATTCGCCGGGATCTCGATCTCTTCCATCTTGATATAGTAGATCGATCCGTTGCTGGCAATGTAGTAAGTGTACACGTCGGAAGCGATCTTTTCCTTATCGTCTCCGATCACCTGACGATAAAGCGTATCATTCTTTGTGTAATATAGCGTTTTATTGTCATCCATGATCTGATAATTGCCGATGTCGGTCGAGATCTTGATCTTATCCTTCCCCTGCGGGATCGCGAAAAGCGTATAGTCTTCGTTCTCATACAGTACCGTCTTACCATCTTTTGACGCGGTATAGTAAGCGATATCCGTCGCGAGCTTCGTTTTTTCACCCTTCTTCACGTCATACTGATACAGGGTACCGGAAGCGCTCTTGTAAGTGATCAAGGTTCCCGCCTCGTTGATCATATAGGAAGAGACATGAGAATCGATCTTCGTGACTTCGCCGCTCTCCCCTGCCGCCAGCGGCCGGCTGAACAGGGTATATCCGTCTTCTCTGTCACCGCGGAGCTTGTCCGGATAGTAGATCGTCTTGCCGTCCTTAGTGATCCGGACATAGGAGCTGAGGCTGCTGCCGTCATCCTTGTAGATATTCCCCCAGGAATCCTCATCGGCCAGCAGTTCGTCCGTGACCTGCCAGGGTTCCTTCTTCAGATCGGAATAAAACAGTTCGCCGTCTTTGAAATACAGGGCATATTTATTGAATCCGGTGTCCGCCTTCTTGCTTCCGCCGGTGCTGAATCCGCCCTTCAGGATCAATATGACGGCCAGCGCGATCAGGGCAACGCCCAGCGCGGCGCAGATCGCGATGATCAGCGGTTTTTTGCTCTTGCCCTCTTTCTGTTTCTTTTCCTTCTTGGGCTTCTCGGGTTCGGGAGCCGGACCGTAAGCGCCGGGATCCTGGTTCAGCGGAGGAATGCTGTTCGGATCGAACTGAGGCGCACTCTGGTACGCGTTCGGATCAGTTCCGGGCGCCCACGGAATAGCATTCGGGTCAAACTGCGGTGCACTCTGGTACGCGTTCGGATCGGTTCCGGGTGCCGGAGGGACCATATTCGGATCGAAGGCCTGCCCCTGATACGGTGCGTAATAATCCGGCATGGGCGCCGGCTCTACGGGCGCTGCCACGTTCGGATCGATGACCGGCTCGGTCGGGACTTCTGCCATGACCGGTTCTGTCGGAAACTCTCTGACGGTGAGTTCCTCATCCAGCTCGGGTGCCTGCTGCCAGGGTTGTTCCACTGCGCTCGCAGGTGCTTCCGCTGCCGGCTGGGCTGCCGCCTCCGGATGATAATTTCTCAGATCCGCTCCGCACTGACCGCAGAACAATACGCCTTCACCTAACGGTGCGTTACAATTGGGACAATTCATGTTTTACTCTCCCTTCGTATATTAGTTTCCCGTTTTCTGCTTCAGCAGTTCGGGGATCGCTTTAATATTCGCGATGTCCATCTGTTTGTACTCCGGATTCTTGCCGGTCACGGTCGCTTCCCTCTCGGAAAGCTCATCCAGTTCATCCCAGGGGATGAGACAAACATGATGTCGATGGGCCATATCCTTGCCGATTTTGATGGAGGCCTTGCCTTTTTCTTCTTTCTGTTTCCGGTAGATCTCGGCCCGCTCATACCATTCGGCCTTATCCATCGGGATGAAACCGTGCGCATAGTGGAAAGCGCACCACCGATCATGTTCGGCTATTCCAAGGACCTCCATCATCTGATCGGAAACCATCCAGCCGTTCTTACGGACATCCTCTTCCTTCTTCCCGCTGATCGCGAGGAAGGCCGGGATGAAGTCGGCGGAAGCCCGGTTGCTCATGCGGCTGAAATAGTCGCAGTCGCGCCAGTTGTCTTCTTTCGACTTGCCGTTGCTCTTCATATAATACTGGTTGAGGATCATCGCCATCTCATCCAGCTTATCGGTGCTGATCAGATCGTTCGTGAAGATCGGCCAGGACTCCACTTCTTTCTTTCCGTTCGCGTAATAGATGCGGTTGACAGATTCCAGCGAGCACTCGATCAGGGCCGCTTCGCTTCCGAAGTCGGAAAGAATACCCTGCAGGTCGCGGGAGATATGTTCGTTCATGGACTTGCTGCCGGTCGAGATCACGATGTATTTCAGCACTTTCGCGTGATCACGGATATATTCAAAGATCTTAAAGCTTCGGCCGTCACCCGGTACCAGATCGATGTCATAGGCGTCCAGCATGCCCTGATAACGATAGCGGAAGTTGCCGTCGGTGTGCTGGATCTGCGGGTCGAAGACCGTCGCGTGGAAGTGACTGCCAGGAAACTGCGCGTTCTGGACGACTTTCTTCAAAACTTCCCGTCCGACGTCGCCGAACCCGATGATCAAAGCTTCGAAGTTTTCCTCGGCAAGGCCGCGCTCACCAAACTGTATATTCTCGAAAGGCGGGCACTTTTCGATCATGATGCGGGCCGCCAGATCCGGCCGTTCAAAGGAGAAGATATTGCCGTATCCGTACTTCTCGGAATTGCCCTGCAGGGCCGCGACATCGTAGTTCTCCTCCGCGCAGAGCACCAGACGGGTCTGATCCATTGGCGCTTTGACTGTTTCCAGCGCTTTCAGGAACTTTTCTGCGTAAGCGATGTTTGCCGCGGGGCTTTCTCCGATCGCATAGAGCACGATCTTCCTTGGCCGCTTGCCGATCCCGATCCGCTTCAAAAACTTCGCGCTGCCTGCCTGTGCCAGGGCATCGATCAGATAGACGCCGTGCAGTTCGCGGATCGCTCGTCTCTCTTCATCCGTTACGGAATCGTCGATGAACGCGACATCCTGTCCGCCGTCCTCGATCTGTTTGCCGATCTCCAGCGTTTCATCGGTCACTCCGTAGACCAGGTGGACGGGTCCGAAGCGAAGCATCAGGCCTCTCAGCTGGTTGATCAGCGTAGAGCCGAAGGCGGAGATCGCGGCGCTGGCGGTCAAATACAAGGCGAACATCTGTGCCAGGTACAATAGTAGCTTAACGATCGAAAGGTCAAAGAACGGCAGGGCCTGCATGTCGCTCATGGCGTCCTTGCCCAGGAACATGCCGAAGACCGCGTAGATGGTTTTCAAAATCGCCATCAGGACATTGCTCTCCAGCACGGCGTAACCGTAGCCGTAGAGCAGGAAGCCCAGCACGTTGGCGCTCCAGCCGAAGACGGTCGCCATCCGGCTCGTCGCCTTGGGTTTCAGCAGCAGATTCGCCATCAGCGCGAGGAGTACCGCGAGCGTGGCGATCATGACGGTCAAAACTTTCATAGCCTAGATATCCTTTCAGCGGATCTTCTCCGGGTGATAGTAGTAGAAGAGTTCTTCCGTGGCCAGTGCCATCTTGGTCACGGAGAAATCTTTCCCGTGCGGGTAGGTATAGAAGGTATCCTGCAGGGTATTGAGGTCCACGCAGTCACCGTATTTGCCGAGATAGTTGTATTCGATATGGCAGGAGTAAAGCTCCTTCGCGCTGATCTTCATCTCGTAGGGTCCGTACTTGCCTTCGCCCCGGACATGGAAACCCTCCATGTCGTGGATCAGGACGCCGTCCCCCAGTGGGATATAGCGTTTGGCGTTCGGGAGGGAGTTCACGTGGCACTCGCCTTCCCAGCGGTAGGTGCCCTCTTCGACCTCTTTCCTGACATTCGCCCGCTGCCATTCGTACCAGTCGGGGATGTGGGAGAACTCGGTTTCTCCCTTCACGGCTTTCAGCTCGCCGAGCTCGGTCATTTCCCAGCGCTTCCCGCAGGCTTCGCAGAAGATCTCGGTGCCTTTTGTTGCCATGCGGTATTCCTTTTTGCAGGCCGGGCACTGATAGAGCACGCTGTGCAGGCCTTCCGCCCGGAAGGGTTCCGTGATGCGGATCCCGTTCTCTTTCTGCCAGGTGAAGTCGTCGTAGATAAAGGTCTCGCGGATCGTCCGGTTGATTTCCGCCACCGGTGTGGTCTTCAGCTGTTCGGGCGTGAAGAGCAGTTTCATCTCCGCCGAAAGGCCTCGGACTTTGCGCATCTTCAGGTTCCAGAACGGTGACTGCAGATGGTGGCCGTGGCAGATCAGGCTCACGACCGGTACGCCCATGGAGCGGCAGAGCTTGCCGAGCGAGTCCGGGAGCACGGCGGTGGTGCCGCAGAGGGAGTAGCGGGCTTCCGGATAGAGGACCAGGATATCGCCGTTCTTGAAGACCTGGCGGATCTGGCGGATCAGCTGGATGTCGTTCGTAAACTTGCGTTTGCAGATACCGCCCACTTCCCGGAGCAGCCATTCCCGGCCGATAAAGCCGTCGATGGCAATGATATAGTTCGCGCGATGCGGGAAGATCGCCTTGGTCGCGACTTTGAAATCATAGAAGGCGTTGTGGTTGCAGAGCAGCAGGTACGGCGGTTTGATGCCGTCCATGCCCGTCTTGATGATCTGGTTTTTTTTGAGCGTGACTTCCGGGATCGTCAGGGCCCAGATGAGCGGGCGGAGGAAGTTCGCCTGTCGGATCGGCGGTTTCGCCATATCGAAACGTTTAAACTGATCACTCATTGGCAGCTTGTTCCTTTTTTCGGTTTTTGAGGAATTTCACGAGCTGTACATAGACGATCGTGATCGGGATGATGAAGGTGCAGATACTGAAGATGACCAGCATCTTCGGTCCGAGGGTATCGATGACGTAGCCGGCATAGAACAGGCCGGACATACCGGCGAGCGAGCCGAAGACCGCGTCGATCAGACTCTGCGCGGTAGTCATCAAACGGCCTTCGATGAGGCCGGAACCCTTCTCGCGGTAGGTCGGCAGCAGGACGCTGTAACCGACGAAGTAAAAGACCGAGCCGAACAGGATCATCCACGGACGGACCGCGAAGAAGTAGAAGACCAGCATCATGGCCATGCCGGAAAGCGCGAGGACCATGCGCGTCGCGACCGGGATCCGTTTCATCTTGCCGGCGACGAGGAAGAACGGGGTCTGAATGATACAGCCTACGAACGATTCATACCCGACCCACGTAACGTCGCCGCCGACGTTCTGATACAGCAGCAGTTTCATGTAGGAAAGCGGAACGAAGGAAAGGCCGGTGAGCAGCAGCGTGATAAGCAGGATCACGTACGGGCCGTTCTTGAACAGCGTGCCGATGTCCTTGACGGAGAAACGCTCGCTGATCTTGATGCCGACCGTCGGGCTGTCGGGCTGGATCAGGGCGATGATGATCGACAAAACCGCGAAGATCGAGAGGCCGATGGGCATGATGAAGTAGCCGACTCTCGCGACGAGCTGTCCGACGCCCAGGGCCAGGAAGCCGTAACCGAAGGCCGAGACGCCCCTGGTCGTGCCGTAATAGTCAGGATCCTGCGGGAAGCTTTTGATGATCCAGGAATCGAGGTTCGACGCCATGGGCACGAGGCAGAATCCGAAGATCGGATAGACCAGAGCGACCAGCAGCGAAATGTTCCGGAACAGATAGATGATCACGCCGGTCGTCAGCGCGCCGGCCATCTGCATCAGAAACGTCTTGCGGTTGGTATGCAGCCTGTCCGAGATACCGCCCCACACGAAGGAGCCGGCGAACGCGGCCATCAGGTAGGTAGCCTGGATCAGACTGATCCGGGTACTGGTCATGCCCGCGTCCAGCATCAACGCGACGAAGTATGCGTTGAAGGCGGCAAAGCAGCCCCAGTAGGTGAACTGCAGTGCGCAGAACAGATAGAAGGTCCTTTTCTTTTTGTCCATTTCCCTTGATTATTCCTTGCTGGCTTTCTGCGCGTCAAGGAGCTTGAGCGTCATGCTCAGGATCCGCCTTACGCAGCTATCCAGCGCGCTGATGGGCAGTGATACGTCGTTCTCTTCATAGACAGCGGCTTCGATCTCTTTCATGTCCCCTGAAGATCCGGGCATGATCAGATCGTTGCCGGCCAGGATGCACTTGGCGGCGGACGATCCGCCGTTCGGGCCGGTCGTGGTCCAGTCCGTCATGATGATGCCGGTAAAGCCCCATTCCTCACGGGCGACCGTCGTACACAGGTCATAGCTGTTGGCCGTGTGGACACTGTTGAGCCGGTTGTAGGATGTCATGATAGCGCCGGGATGGGCTTCCCTGACAGCGATCTCAAAGCCTTTGAGGTAAAGCTCGCGAAGGGCTCTTTCCGAGACGTTGGAAGTGACGCCGAACCGGTTCTCTTCCTGATTGTTGCAGGCATAGTGCTTGATCGTGACGATGCAGCCGGGATGCGCCTCGACGCCTCTCGTGATGGCGGCGGCCATCTTTCCGGAGACCAGCGGGTCTTCAGAATAATACTCGAAGTTGCGGCCGCAGAGGGGATTGCGGTGGATATTCATGCCGGGCGCCAGCCAGATCTGCACGCCCAGTTCTTCCATCTCGGTCCCGATCACGCCGCCCACTTCTTCCATCAGCCGGACGTCATAGCTCTGAGCCAGCAGGGTCCCCACCGGGATAGCGCTGGAGAACTGATAGTGGTCCTCCGCTCCTTCATGCAGGTATTCCTTGCCGAAGAACCGATTTTCCAGCGACTCATACCAGCTCATGGTATAGATGCTGCCGTCGGCCGGATTGACCTGATAATGCTTCTGCAGACGAAGGCCGGCCGGGCCGTCGGCCATGATGAGATGGCCTACGCCCAGATCTTTGAGTACATGAGTAGTCTCTCCGGCGGCGCCGGGGATCGTGATAGCTGCGGAGCCGATCACTTCCTGGCTGAGGGCGCCGGGCTGACCGCAGACGGTTTTGATCTTCTGATCCAGCGTCATCTGAGCCAGAACTTCTTCTACTTTCTCCTTATAAGGAAGTTCGAAGGCCTTGTCCAGTTCGTGGACTTTCGCGCGGCGGCTGATGGCGGCGCTGACCGTCTCGTTAATGCTGATCAGTTTTTCTTCCGGTACGGCCAGGACGGCTGTGGGGCCGTCCGGGCTGATCTCTTTCATGGTCTCCAGCTGCGGGCAGATGGGAGTGAGTTTCTCGATGACCGTGAATTCATCCAGCTTCAGTCCGCCGATGATGTTTTTCTTCATCACGCCGTCCGCGTCACAGGAGACGATCTCCAGCGGATAGACACCCGGATCCATGTAAAGCTGGGATCTGGCTGTCCAGTAGGAGGCCAGCAGATCGATCGGGAAGGAAAGCTCGATCTCTTCACTTTCACCCGGCGCGATCAAGCCGGTCTTGCCGAAGGCGGCCAGACGCCGAAGCTCTTTCACGTGATGACCTGAGGGCAGGTACGCGAAAAGCTGTACGACCTGCCGGGCGGCGACGGTGCCTTCATTCGTGACCTTGACCGGCACGATCACCTGGCAGGCACGGGTCTCCACTTTGCCCGCTTCCACCTTGAACCGGCTGTAGGAAAGGCCGTAGCCGATCGGATATCGGGGCTCCACGCCGAAGGTATCAAAATATTTGTATCCGACATAAATGCTGTCGGTATAGTCTTCTTCAATAATATTGCCATTGTTGTGGCTGAAATTCGCGCTGCTGGGATAATCCTCATATCGATAAGCCCAGCTGTCGGTCAGACGGCCGCTGAATCCGGTCCTGCCCAGCAGGATGTCGGCCAGGGCGTTGCCGCCTTCCATACCGGCCTGTCCCATCAGGACCAGGGCGTCAAGTTGATACTGATCCATAAAGCCCAGATCGATGATGCCGCCGACATTCAGGATCACGATCACCTTTTCATACAGCTCACAGACGGTTTTCAGCTGCTGTTCTTCCGCCTCGGAAAGGTAATAATCTCCCTTTACGGCCTTACGATCCGCGCCTTCGCCGGAGATCCGGCTGATCACATACACAGCGGTATCCGTGTCTTTCTTCGTGATGGGGCCTCCGTCAGGCATTTTCAGCGGATTCGACGCATGTGCCCGGTACAGGCCCATCCGGTCTCCCGGCGCCGACATGGCGTAAAGGCTGGCCTTCCAGGCTTCCCAGTTTTCTTTATATTCCTTGTCGTAAGCTTCCAGCCAGTCCATATTCAGGAGCTCTATACCGGCATTTTTCAGGCCCTCCGTGATGCTCACGTTCGTCCGGTTGTTGACCATGCCGGATCCGGTCCCGCCCTTGACTGTAAAGCTGGCGCCGCCACCGTACAGCGCGATCTTCGCGCCTTCCTGAAGTGGCAGGATCCCGTCATTTTTCAGAAGCACCATGCTTTCCGCGGCAGCCTTTCTGGCTACCTTCTGACTGTCTATCTCCCGCTGGCTGATTTCCAGGGAAGTCGTACCCGGATACTGTCTGTTCATAGGGCGGTTCCTCCTGTTGATGGATAAAGCTACTCTATCTCTTCTATTATAATCACAAGAGGGTCGATACGCAACGAGATTTTCGAGGATTTCGGGAGCGACTTAGCTGAATCCAAGTGCCTGATTAGCAAGATCTTTCTGTTTTTCCTGAACACCTTGCTAATGCTCGGTCACTGAATAGCAAGACTCATCGACTTTTTTGATCATACCTTGCTACTTCTCTCCCTGCTTCTAGCAAGGTCATATCATTTTTGTCGTACACCTTGCTATCGCACTAGCAAGGTCCCTACCATTTTGATAAAGACCTTGCTAGTTTTCTGATCTCCTCTAGCAAGGTCGTATCATTTTTGCTGGATACCTTGCTACCACATTAGCAAGGTCATTGCCATTTTGATAAAGACCTTGCTATTTCCCTGATCAGTTCTAACAAGATTTTCTCTTTTTCCCTTGACACCTTGCTATCGCATTGTCAAGACCGCTTATTTCCTCAAACGAAGAATCCCTTGACGCGTCTTGGCTTTTGTGTTACACTTTTGCTTTAAAGCAGAAAAGTTTTGCCGCATCAAAATGACGTGTCATATGGATGCGGCACAAATATCAACGCATGCGAGGAAATCACCTATGCATCAGGAGTTTTTAATGGGCAATGAGGCGATCGCGATGGGCGCGATCGCGGCCGGCGTCGATCTGGTCTGTGGTTATCCTGGAACGCCTTCCACCGAGGTGCTTGAGACCGTCGCCAAACATCGCTCGCAGGGGACCTATGTAGAGTGGTCCGTCAACGAAAAGACCGCCATGGAAATGGCGGGCGGTGCCGCCTATGCCGGCGCCCGGTCGATGGTGACCATGAAACAGATGGGACTGAATGTGGCAGCCGACCCGCTCATGTGCCTTTCCTACATAGGCGTCAAGGGCGGAATGGTTGTGCTGGTCGCGGACGATCCGGGACCGATCTCGTCTCAGACTGAGCAGGATACGCGCACATTCGCCGCTTTTTCGAAAGTACCGGTTTTCGATCCGTCGACGCCTAAGGAAGCCTATGAAATGGTCCAGGAGGCTTTCGTTTTCTCCGAGAAATACCAGACGCCGGTCTTCCTTCGTTCGACTACCCGCGTTTCGCACGGATATGAATCGATCGAAGTCAAAGATCCGGATGAATATGCCGTCCACGAGATCGGGGGGTTCATTAAGGACAGCTCCCGCTGGGTCATTTTCCCGCGACTTGCGAACATGAACCACCGCAAGATCGAGGCCCGAAACGCTGAGCTCACAGACACCCTTTCCGACTATCCCGGCAACCGGATCTACCGAGAGGAGATCTCTCCGGCCTATCCCGCTGCGTTCCCTTCCAATCAACCGGCCGAACCGAGCTCTCCGCCCGATCCCTTTACGGTTCGCGCTGTCGCGACCGGCGGTTTTTCCTTCACTTACTGTATGGAGACCCGCGAGAGGATCCGCCGAGAAGCAGGCGAATCCTTCCGGCTTTTCAAAGTCTCGACACCCTTCCCCTTCCCGGAAAAGAAAGCGCTGGAATTCCTGGAAGGACTGGATGAAGTTTTATGTATCGAGGAGCTTGATCCTGTTATCGAACGCTCTCTTACCTATGTCTGCGGCAAATACGGTCTGAAAACGAAGATCCTGGGGAAACTGACCGGCGATATGCCTGCTTCCGGTGAAAACAGCCGAGAGATCGTGCAGCAGGCGATCGAAGGATTCATGGAGATCCCCTTCTCTACAAAGGAACCGCTGGATCTCCCGCCGCTGCCGGTTCGTCCGCCGGTGCTTTGTGCCGGCTGTCCGCACCGTGCTTCCTTCTATGCTGTCAAAAAAGCCATGCAGGGAAAGAAGACCATCTATTGCGGTGATATCGGCTGCTATACCCTTGGCAACGCTATGCCGCTCGACATGGTGGATACCTGTCTTTGCATGGGCGCGGGCCAGGGCATCGCCCAGGCGATCAGTCACATCGAACCGGATACAGCCTGTTTCGCCTTTGTGGGTGATTCCACCTTCTTCGCTTCCGCAATCCCGAGCGTTGTCAACGCTGTATACAACCAGGCAGAAATGACGCTCATCGTCCTGGATAACTCGACCACCGCCATGACCGGCCACCAGCCGCATCCCGGCACCGGTCAGACCATGATGGGCGAGATCGTCTCTAAAATCAGTATTGAAAATATCCTTCGCGGGATCGGCCTGGAAACTGTCGAGACCGTCGATCCGCTCGACCACACACTGGCTGTCGAGACTGTCCGCCGCGTCGCGGCGGAAAAGGGCGTCAAGGCCATCATCTTCAGGTCGCCCTGTATTGCCCTGCCGGCCGCGAGAGCCGCTGCCGGAAAAACCGGTCCGATGGTCGTCGATCCGGAAAAATGCATCGGCTGTAAACGCTGCATCCGCGAGATCGGCTGCCCGGCGCTGGTGCTCGCCACCAGTGACAAGGAGCCAGATGAAGCCGGCATTGGCCAGAACGGCCCCGATGAAGCCGGCGTCGCCAAAGCCGTTTCTATTAAAGCGGCGATCGATTCCGCCCAGTGCACCGGCTGCGGTCTCTGCGCGCAGATCTGCCCGGTCGGCGCAATCAGAAGGGAGGTCAGCCATGTCTAAGAATATCATTCTCTGCGGCGTTGGCGGGCAGGGCACCGTCCTTGCCTCCCGCCTTATCTCCGCCGCTGCCATGGCCAAGGGCCTGCCTGTCATGAGTGCGGAGACCATCGGCATGGCGCAGCGCGGGGGCAGTGTGTTCTCGCATCTTCGCATCGGAGATGTGCATGAAGATGGCAGCAAAGATATCTTTAGCCCCATGATCGCGCTCGGCGAAGCGGATCTTATCCTGGCTTTCGAGCCGGCCGAAGCTGTCCGAATGCTTCTTTATCTGAAAGACAGCGGCCGGATCGTCGTCTCGAACCGTCCGATCCAGCCCGTTACCGCCACACTTTCCGGCTCTTCTTACGATCCGCAGATCATGCTCGACTACCTGAAAGCGCATGTCCCGTATCTGACCATCGTCGATATTGAATCAGCGACCCGCGAAGTCGGTTCCAGCAAGGTCGTCAACTTGATTTTGCTGGGAGCGGCGCTCGCAGAAGGCGCGCTCGGCTTTACGAGAGACGAGATGCGGCAGGCGATCATCGACAAAATACCCGCGAAGTTCCACGAACTCAACTTCAAAGCCCTCGACTATTACCAGAATATTGGAGGATAACCCATGCAGATCTCTCAGTTACAGATCAACTTAGTCAACAAACAGATCCAGGCCCTTACCAAAGCCGGCAGTTTCTATGGCAAAAAGCTGGCCGAGGCCGGCATCGAGCGCATCGAGACCGCGGAGGATTTCGAGAAGCTGCCTTTCTCCGAGAAGAGCGACCTTCGGGACGCCTACCCGCTCGGGCTCATGACCGCGCCTGAAGAGGACATCGTCCGCATCCACTCCTCTTCCGGAACCACCGGCCTGCCGGTCATCATCCCCTATACCGCGAAAGACGTCGACGACTGGGCGATCATGTTCGCGCGCTGCTATGAATACGCGGGCATCACGAAAAAAGACCGTATCCAGATCACACCCGGATACGGCCTGTGGACGGCCGGCATCGGCTTTCAGAACGGCGCGGAAAAGCTCGGCGCCATGGTCATCCCGATGGGCCCCGGCAACACGGAAAAACAGCTGCAGATGATGCAGGATATGGGTTCGACCGTCCTTTGCTCGACCTCTTCCTACGCGCTGCTGCTGTCCGAGGAGATCGAAAAACGCGGCCTGAAGAGCAAGATCAAGCTGAAGAAGGGCGTCATCGGATCCGAGCGCTGGAGCGACAAGATGCGCCAGACGATCTCCGAGTCGCTGGGCATCGAGCTGTACGACATCTACGGCCTGACCGAGATCTACGGCCCGGGCATCGGCATCAACTGCCAGTACAACACCGGCATGCATTACTGGGACGATTATCTGTATATCGAAATCATCGATCCCGTGACACTCAAACCCGTGCCGGACGGCGAGATGGGCGAGATCGTCATCACGACCCTTGTGAAAGAAGGCGCGCCGCTAATCCGCTACCGCACGCACGACCTTTCGAAGATCATTCCGGGCGAGTGCCCCTGCGGCTCCAAACATCCGCGCCTCGGCACGATCATGGGCCGTACCGACGATATGATGAAGATCAAGGGCGTCAACGTATTCCCGAGCCAGATCGAAGAGATCCTGCAGGGATTCCCGGAGGTCTCCAGCGAATACCAGATCCGTATCTCTCACCTGGACGGCAAGGATACCATGCGTATCTACGTCGAGACGAACGGCCATATCGACTTCCTGGATCTGGCAAAGCGGATCGCCACGAAGGTCAAGAGTGTGATCGGCTTCACGCCGCTGGTGAAGGTCGTCGAGAACGGCCTGCTGCCCAGAAGCGAGAAGAAGACCAAGCGCGTCATCGACGAGCGGTACGATTAATCGAATAACCACAAAAAAGGGGCTGTAGCAGTTCAAAATGAACTGCTACGCCCCTCTTTTTTCTTGCTCTAGCTTGTAATTCCCTTTGATGAAACTATCTGTAAGCCTTTTGGGGCGTTTAGCTTTATTTCTTCTTCCGCCGCCCAAAATTACCTGTGTTTTTTGGATAAGATATCGTCCTGACGAGCTATCCTATCTAAGAATTGGAAAAGATAGTCTTGGAAAAAAGCTTTTCGCCCAGCCGAGTCATCCATTTAATAGAAACGGTGGGTGAGTTATGAGCCTGCATGCTCTTCCTGCCCAGAGTTTAGATAAGATAGCTCGTCAAATCGATCAGCCGCCCAATAATGCAAAAAAGTACTGGGCGGCGGTGCTTAAAAATGCACTATCCACCCCAAAGGATTGGGGCGGATAAGAAAAACATGAGAATATGCCCCAATATTTTTTCAGGAGAAACCGGAGAGGCCGTAGCGGTGCTACAGCCCCCCTTTTCTTTTCATTCATCCCGTATCAGGATCATACCGGCGAGATACATGAAGAGCGAGATAGCCGCCATTCCTGCCGCGGCGATTCTGAAGCCGTAAGTTCCGGGATTCCCACTGCCGATCCCTGCGGCACTTTGAGCCGCGGTGGACATGACCCCTACGAAGACCGCGGTACCGATAGCGCCTGCGATCGTTCGAAGAGAAGTTAGCAGGGCTGTGCCGTGAGCTGTCGCGTTTTTGTCATCGATCCCCGCGATTCCCCAGGTAACAAAGGGCATCATCATGAATGAGATCGCACCGCAGCGGATTGCGTAGGAAACGATGAGTACCGGCAGAGGCTCAGGGAACATCATACCCGCGTTGCCTAAAAGGAACATACCGCCGCCGATCAGAAAGAGCTTTCTCATTCCAAGTTTATCATAGATCTTACCGGCGATCGGAGAACAGACCATAGACAAGAGTGAGCTGGGCAGAGTCAGCAGGCCGGAAACCGTGGCGGAAAAGCCGAGATTCCTCTGCAGGTAAAGCGGTGTCAGTACGGAACCGCCCATCATGATCAGGTAGAGTATGATGGATCCGAGCACACTTAATGTGTAATTCTTATATTTCAGGATCCTCAGGTCAAGGAAAGGTTCCGATGAACGCAGCTGCCGGAATACAAACAGTACGGATCCGGCGATACCAACCGAAAGAGCGATGAGCGTCAGCGGGGCGGTGATCCCTCTGGAAGAAAGCTGCCCGATACCAAGCGTGATGCCGCCGAAGGCAAAGATACTGATGGCGAAAGACACCACATCGAAAGATGTTTTGCGTACGGAAAGCACGTTGGAGAAACTGATCAGCGCAAAGACCAGCACCAGTCCCATCAGCGCGGCCACGATCCAGAAAATACTGCGCCAGCCAAGGGAATCCACAAGGATCCCGCCAACGGTCGGAGCAATGATCGGGGCTGCGGATACCGCAAGCCCGTACCATCCCATATAACTTCCCTGCTTTTCCTTCGGGAAAATAGACAGGATCACGACCTGGGTCATGGCGGTCAGGATGCCGGAAGACGCAGCCTGCAGAACGCGGCCGAGCATCATCGGGACGAAGGAATTTGATGTGGCACAAAGCACGGATCCGATGATAAACAGCAGTACTCCGCAGATAAAGAGCGGCTTTGTGTTAAAGCGGGTGATCAGAAACGCGGTGAGCGGCATGACGATACCCATAGCAAGGGAGAATCCGCTCGTGATCCACTGCCCTGTATCAACACTGACATTCAGGACGCTGATCATGGCCGGCAGTGCTGTATTCAGCGCCGTCGACAGGAAAGATGAAATGACACTTGCAACCAGCAGACTGAAAAAGATCATCAGCCGGCTTCTGTTTGATAGCGCCTGTTCCATATTTCTCCTCCTTGTTTTAGCTGTTCAGGCTGTCGATCAGGGCCTTCAGCTGCTCGGCCGTCATGCGGCCGTAGCTGACCATCGCACCGATCGGGATCTCGAGCACCATTTTCTGCAGTGCCTTTTCAGTACCTTCTCCCATGGACGAACTCATGTCCGAAGATGCCATCGCCGATGAGCCCATCATCTGCCGGACGAAGAGTGATCCTTTGGGATGTTTCATCAGCTGTCCGATGGTCGTCGTTTCCGTGATCGTAAAGGAAAGGAGCGTCGTTCCTTCCACACGGACCGTCTGCGACAGGACGATGTTCCGGCTGCTGTCGCCGATCCCTATCTCGAACTCACCGCTCTCCACGAACCAGTCTGAACATTTGGGTTCATAGTAGGCGAAAGCTCTCTTATCCAGCGTAAAGCTGACCGTTTTCACTTCACCGGGTTCCAGAGCGACCTTCGCGAAATCACGCAGTTCGCGGATCGGCCGGCGTACAGTGCTCTCCCTGTCTGACACATAGAGCTGGACAACCGCTTTACCAGCGTATTTCCCAGTGTTTTTCACATCCACGCGGACTGTCAGGCTCTCCTGATCTGTCAGGCTTTCTTTGTCGACCTGCAGGTTCTCATACGTGAAAGTCGTGTAGCTCAGTCCGTGACCAAAGGGGAAGGTCACGGTCATTTTCTTTTTATCATAATAGCGGTAGCCCACATAAATGCCTTCCGCATAGGTGACGACGCCCTCTTCGCCGGGGAAGTTCAGGTAGGAAGGATTATCCTCGAGCCGAGCCGGCCAGGTCTCCGCCAGGTGCCCGCTGGGGTTCTTCTCGCCGTACAGCAGTTCGACAGCCGCTTTTCCTACCTGTTCTCCGCCCAGGTGCATCAACAGGACGGCGGAAACTTTGTCCAGCCAGGGAAGCTCCATGACGCTGCCGCCATGAAGGACCACGATGGTCTTCGGATTGACTGCGGCAACTGCTTTGATCAGCTCGTTCTGGTTCTCGGGGATCCGCATGTGTTCCCGGTCCGCGCCTTCCGTCTCATACGCATCGGGCAGGCCGGCGAAGATGACCGCCGCCTGTGCGGATCTCGCGGCTTCGATCGCTTCTTCGACCAGGGCAGGATCGCTGGTCTCGCTGTGTACATCATAGCCTCTGGTATAGATGACATCTTTTTCTTCCGCTGCTTCGACTGCGCCGACCGCATGCGGGACGTTGATATGGCTGGAGCCGCCGCCCTGATAACGGGGCATTTTTGCGAATTCACCGATAAAGGCTACACGGCTTGATTCGCTTAAAGGCAGCGCGCCGTCATTCTTCAGGAGGACCGCGCATTCGGCGCTGAGCTCCTCGGACAGGTTCCTGCAAGCTTCACGGTCGATCATCTCGTCCCTTTGATTCTGCATAGCTGTGAGGATAAACTGCAGCACGCTTCCGGCAGCCCGATCCAGTGCTTCTTCCGAAAGAGTTCCTTCCTTGACTGCTTTCACCAGCTCCTCACCGGTCGCGGTGGGACCTCCGGGCATTTCCAGATCAAGGCCTGCCGCCACGCCGACCGCACGGTTCTTGACGGCACCCCAATCGGTCACGACCATCCCGTCATATCCCCACTCATCCCGCAGGATGTCTGTCAGGAGAGTCTTGTTCTCGGAGCAGAATTCCCCGTTGACCGCGTTGTAAGCGGCCATGATGCCACGGGTCTTTCCTTTCTTTACCGCGGTTTCGAAAGCCGGAAGATAGATCTCATGAAGTGTACGCTCATCCACCTGAGAACTGCCGGCCATCCTCATGGTTTCCTGGTTATTGCAGGCAAAGTGCTTCACGCAGGCCGCGACGCCTTCGGACTGGAGAGCCTGAATATAGGCAGCACCCATTTCGCCGGCTACCAGCGGATCCTCGGAAAAATACTCAAAGTTCCGGCCGCAGAGCGGACTGCGTTTGATGTTCATCCCGGGACCCAGCAGCATGCCGACATGTTCTGCCTGGCATTCACGGCCAAGAGCCTTGCCGAGTTTTTTCATCACATCCCGGTCAAAGGAGGACGCCAGCGCGGAAGCGCTCGGATAGCAGACGGTCGGGATGCTTTCGTTGATTCCCAGATGGTCGCCTTCACCTTCCTGTTTCCTGAGTCCGTGAGGGCCGTCACACATCATAACGGATTCGATACCCAGACGTTCAATGGCTTTTGTTTTCCAGAAATCGCGACCGGAGCAAAGCGCGGCTTTTTCTTCTAATGTCAGCTGATCCAGAATTTCTTTTGTATTCATCATTGTCCTCCTGCTTGCTTTTTGTTTTTTCTGTCTACAGTATATCAAACGGACGTGGGAAGCCGTTAACATATTTCACAGATAATTATCGTTATTCTATTTCATTTTTCTTTTTACATATATTTACGATAAATATATGTGTTTTAGGATAGACAAGGGTCCGTTTGTTTGTTAAGATCAGAATAGAAAATACTCTCGAAAACATCCGTTGAAATGATCGGAGGAAATGCCATGAATACCTGGAATTCCGATAATATCTACCTGCCTTTCTTTCATGACCTGCTGACCTGCGGCCAGAACCTGTACAGCTGGATCTATGATCGTGATCTTCAGCTTCTCGAGGATAACAGCCCGGACAGCGAGCGGTACCGTTTCCTTTTCCTGATGGAAAAGATGGGACCTCGCCTGTTAGAACTCGGACTTACAGAGGCGAAGCCGGTCCTCGTCACCAATTCCCTGGGCATATTGTGGATCGCAGACTTTGAATATGATGATACCGGTGCTCTCTGGCGCGTCCATGTGATCGGGCCGCTGCTGATCGACGCGATATCCGATGCGAAGCTTGACAGAGCCCTAAATGCGCTGTCGCTTTCGAACCAGGCCAGGCGGCAGGTCCGGGAGACCGTCCGTGAGCTTCCGATCCTTCCGTTCACACGCTTGATTCATTACAGCCTGATGCTGCACTACACGATCAGAGGGGAGAAGATCACCACCAACGAGCTCCGGTTTCTGGACGATCCTTCTTCTTCGGATCCTCCTGCAGATCAGGCAAAGCCGGGCTGGCAAAAGGGAGCCCGGGCATGGGAAAGGGAGCAGGAACTTCTGCGCCATATTACGGAAGGAAATGAACTGGACATTAGGCGCCGTGACCAGCTTTCTCTCGGAATGAGAGTGGGCAAGCTCAGCAGCGGAGATAACCTTCGGCAGCTGAAGAACACACTGATCATCTTCACGGCCCTTTGCATGCGGGCGGCCCTGCGGGGCGGTATCCTGGCGGAGACCGCTTATGAGCTGAGCGACCGTTATATCCAGGCGATCGAGGCCAGCACCCAGATACCGGAGATCGTCGAGATCAGCCGTGTCATGGAAGAAGACTTTACGCACCGGGTCCGCCTGGTGAAGGAAGCCAGCGGCATTTCTCCGCAGATCCAGCGCTGTCTGGACTACATTTCCCTCCACCGGCAGGAGAAGATCACCGTTTCCGATCTTGCGGCGCAGGCGGGTTATGCAGAGAACTATCTGATTACCAAGTTTAAAGCGGAGACCGGGAAAACGATCAGTGAATATATTCATGCCGAAAAGATGGAACACGCGAAGAGCCTGCTCAAGTCGACGGACGATCCCATTTCCGAGATCGCGGAGAAGCTGGGCTTCGCCACACAGAGCCACTTCGGCAAACGCTTCCGGGACTATGCCGGCTGCAGCCCTTCCGAGTACCGGCAAAAAGCCGGCTTCGACTTTGCCATATAAATTGCCCATTGCTTTACAAATGAAAGAAACCCGATGTTTTCAAAGCAATTCCTGCTTTATGAACATCGGGTTTTACTATTTTGCAAAGCAACGGGGCGGTCTCGCTTACTCTCCCTCGATCAGGCTGTAGCAGAAATCCTCGAAGTCAAGGACCTTGCCATAATCATCGAAGGAGAATTCCTGGAAATCATCCGGATCGCGCAGCCAGTAAAGGTACAGCCAGGGGCCGTCGTCGCCGTCGTCGAGGTTTTCGGTGCGGGACTGGACGGTGCCGCCTTTGATGTAGTCCCAGAAGGTGTTCCACTGCTCATCGGTCAGTTCGATGGTTCCGGAGACAGTGATATGTTTCTCCGTCAGCGGCCAGGTATCGCCTTCGCGCTTTTCATGGTACATGTAGTGCTTCCCGTTCTCCACAAAGAAGCGGAAGCGCTGAAAATACGGCGGGAATGTGGAACCGCTGCGGGTGAAATAGAACTCTGTAAATTCCTGCTCCAGCACATCCTCCCCGACGACATACGCTTTCTTCTTCGGCAGCTTCGGAAGCGACGCGAGTATCTCCTCGACAGACGGCACAGACTCCGTCTGGCCGGACGACCCAGACTCGCCCGCAGAGTCCCCATCGGTCTGGAACTTGTCACTGCTTTGCGGAGCGGGCGGCGCCGTTTGCCTTCCACCGATCACACCGCTCAGAAAGAGCACCAGAACGACGATCGCTGCTACGATGATTATGATTCCTCCGATCAGCATGACGGTCCTTCCTTTCTTATTCTTCTGACTCATCATTCCTCCCAATATTGCTCGTAGGCAAGCAGCTCATCCTTCGGGATCCCGTTGATGACCCAGCCTTCTTCCTCACTGCCGGTGACATAGAGCCGGTAGATCTTCTCGCTGTTATATGTGCCGCAGTCGATAAAGGTTTTCCCATCCGAACGAAGGATCACGAAATCCGTGTACTCCGGTACGGTCTCGACTGTGGACTCGGTCGCTTCCGAATCCGCGAAGGTCTCCGCCTCGAAAGCGATCTGGTTCGCAAAGGGGATGGAATTGCCGCGGTACTCAAAGAGTCCCAGCATTTCCGGGATCCCATCCTCACCGACCCGGGCATATCCGCGCAGATAAAGTTCCTGGCTCATCACGACTAAGCAGGATACTTCAAAGCATTCCGGATCCGGCGTCGAGAAATACTCCCGGCCGCGCATCCAGTAAGCCGTGCCGAGCACATTCCCCACTTCGGTACATTTCCCGTTCTCCACCGCGAAAACCGTGGTGTGTTCATCTTCCAGTCCGTACAGATACTTTTGTCCGTTTTTCTGTACCAGATAGTAGGCGGTAAACCTGTCCTCATCCGTATACATGGGCATTTCCAGTCCCCATACGTCAGGGAACAGTTTCGGACTGACCCAGTTCAGATAATCATAGGTGACTTCATAGATCCCGGGCCGCAGGATGTCCGACCAAGCCTCGAACGGCACCTGGAAGGACAGATCCGTGTGATCCACGCCGTCTTCATCTTTGGTGGAAAGCACCAGATAAAACTCGAATCCGTGCGGATAAACCATCCACGCGAAACTGCCGTCGTCGCGGCATCCGTCCACCGCCGCCTGCAGCCTCGCCACGTAATCTTCTTTCTTTCCGTAACTTTCCTCCCACCAGGTATAGGCAACCAGCGCGTCATAGATCCGGCTGCCGAGGTCGGAAGTGTCTGTCAGAAAATCATTCAGTGAGAGCGTCTGACCACTCACCGGATCGATCGTATGTCCGTGCACTTCGTGGAAATCGGGTTCATACCCGCGGTTGTAGCGGTAGATGTCTTCCACATAGCTGAACACCTGCGTGTCCGCGCGCCCGATCTTCATGCTGATCCACGAGGTCAGGAAGATATAGTCCTCTTCCTCGTCCGTGGCCTGATAGGCTTTGTGCCGCATCCTGCCTTCCGCCTGTTCCTTGCTCGCGCGGGTCTTCGCCGCTTCGTTGAACCGTTTGATCTCCCCCTCGAGCCCCGCGATGGACACGTTCAGTCCCTCATAGGTGACGGGATCGATCTCGGCGAACGATACATCGGCCTCCACGCCGCCTTCATAGCTGGTATAGCCTTCGACCTTCATCTCCTCTTCCATCAACCGGACGCGGATCGCCTGCGCCTCTTCCGCTTTCACGGACAAGGTCACCGGCGCGACGGATGAGAGTGAAGTGCTCGGCGTAAACGCGTCTTCCAGGGTGACATCCTTCGTCCAGAAAGTCGTTTCGACTGTTCCGGAAGACTGCGTGCCTGAGTCAAACTTTCCATCGGAGGATCCTTCATCCGGTTTGGCCGGCTTACTGATACAGCCAATGAGCAGCGCCGCGCAAAGGATGAGCACGATCGCGAGAATTAAATACTGTTTCATGAATCCTCCTTTATTTAACGTTCCGGATAACCTTCGTAGCCGACGACCTCGTCTTTCGGATAGCCGTTGATCATCCAGCCTTCTTCCTTGCTTCCCGTAATATACAACCGGCACATCTGCGGTCCGTCATCGATCACCGCATCGACGAACGTTTCTCCGTCTGTGCGGCGGATATAAAGATCACTGGACGACTCGACGATGCCCATCTCCGCCTTTGTACTCTCTTCATCCGGGAAGATCTCGGCTTCAAACTCTTTCGCGGTCATGATCGGCTGGGCAACGCCGCGCACCTTGAGCAGTCCGTTCAGTACCGGAATCCCGTCGTCACCGATCCTGGCTTCTCCTTCCAGTCCGAGAAGCTGCTCAAGCTCCAGATCACAGTCCAGCGGAATATGTTCCGGATCCGGGTTTTCCGCAAAACGATCGACATTGATCCCGCCGTAGAACTCCCCCATCACATAGCCGATCTTCTCCGTGCCCCCGTCAGTCACGGCGAACGCGTCGGTCCTGGTCTCACAGACAGCATAGATATACTGATTTCCGTTCTTCTGTCCCAGATAGTATCGTTTATACTCAGATCCGTCCTCCTGAAGCGGAACGCTCACGCCGACGGCCAGTGCCAGATCCGAGGAACGCAGGCTCTCCAGATAATCATAGCCGACAAAAACCGCGTCTTCCCGCACATACTCCTTCAGCACCGTAAACGGGATCACTGCCTTTACGAGATAATGTCCGTCTTTGGTCTCCATCACGATGTCGAATTCGATCGCGGCCGGATGGATTGCCCACGCAAAGCTTCCGTCGTCACGGCAGCCTTCGATCGCTTCTTTCAAAAGCGGGAGGATCTGAGTCTCATCCAGTTTTGTCCCATAGGGAAGTCCGTTATCCATTCGCTCAAAGATCAACCGGGGGAGCGCTTCGACCGAGGTAAAGAAATCGTTCAAAGAAAGCTCCTGTCCGGTCATCGGATCGATCGTGTGGCCATGGACTTCGTAGAAGTCAGGTTCCTTCTCGCGGTTGTACCGGTAGATCTCCTCGATATAGCTGAAGACCTTCGTATCGGCCCGGTCGATCCGCATGCTGATATAGCTGATCAGATAAATGGATTCCTTGCCGAAAAGTCCCTGATAGGACTTGTGACGGATCTCGGCTTCTTTCAGTTCCTGCGCGGAACGTTCCTTCGCCCGGGTGTTGAATCGCTCGAGCTCCTCAGCCAGACCCATGAACGTTCCTGTGACGGTACTGTATGGATCGACCTCGGCATAGGAGGTCCTGGTCTCAAGATTGCCCGGATCGACCGAATCCTTTTCACTCGTCAGGATGATTTTCAAAGGGACCGTATCCTCACACAAGGGGACGAGCGGGATCTGTGAGAGTTTCTTCTCCGCGGTCCACGGACCGGTCAGGGGGATATCCTGCGTCCATTCTGTTTTTTTCGAGCTGGAATCTTCTGCACCTGCGGAGTCTTCTTCCCCCGGGTTTGCTGTCGGCTTCGTCGGTTTGATGAAGGTGCAGCCCGTGATTAGCAGGCAAAGTACGATCAGCAGGATGATCGGTATATACAATTTCATCTCTCTTCTCCGGAAAGTTTTTGCATTCTTATGGGAAATAGTATATCATAGTTTCAATAAAAGGGAAAGGAGCTCCTTATGCCTACCACGTATACCCATTATCGCTTCGGACATGATGTCATGAACCGCCTCGCGCCCCGTTACCACAATGTGATCGAATCCTACCAGGAGCTGTTTGACGCGGGTCTGCACGGTCCGGATCTTTTATTTTACTATCACGCCCTCTCCTCGAACGACGTGATCCGTCTCGGCAATGATCTGCACACGAAAAGCGGCCGCTCATTCTTCGAGAGAGCCGGCGAGATCGTGAAGGAGAGCCCCTGCGGCGCGCATATCGCCTATGTGTTCGGCTTTCTGTGCCACTTCGCGCTCGATCGGACCGCGCACGCGTATATCGGGAAATTCATCGAGGAAACCGGCGTCTCGCACTTCGCGATCGAGGCGGAGCTCGATCGCTATTTCCTGCTGAAAGACGGCAAGGATCCCTTCCACGGACGCCTGACGCAGCACATCATCCCGCGCGAGCGCAACGCACGCGTGATCGCGGACTTCTTCCCACCGGCGACGCCGGTTCCCACCGAAAGCGGACTGGTGATCACGCCGGAGATCATCCGGACGGCGATGCAGGAATTTATCCGCTATCTGGATCTTCTGATCTGTGGGTCGGATGTAAAGAGAAACGTCCTTTATAAGACACTGGATCTGGCCCACCACGAAGGATTCAAGGATCTCATCTTCAGCAAAGACCCGATTCCCGCCTGTGAGAAGAGCAATCAGGATCTTGCCGCGATCTACGAGTCTTCCATCGAAGACGCCGTCAAGCTGATCCAGGAATTTCCGGGCACGATCGCCGGCAAACGCCCCTGGAACGAACTGTATTGTTATAATTTCGAAGGCGAGCGCCTTTCGGATTGACATTTTTCTTACATTTATTATAATTAGTTTATCTTTTTTTCAAAAGGAGATTTCCCATGAAACCATCTTCCAAGTCCATCATCAAGTTCGTGATCTTCCTGGTCGCCTGCGCCGCGTTTATCGGTCTGGGTTTGGCCACCGGTGTTTTCTCGTCCTTCGGCAATGTCTTCCAGGGCATAAAGCTGAGCGGCGCTTCTCTGGTCAAACTGCTGGTCATGATCGCACTGGTCCTGGCCATCGAGCAGTTGATCCTGTTTATACTTGGGCTTATAAAACCTGAAAAGGGCCGCATTCAGACTCTGATCAGCCTGTTTTCCAACGCGCTGAAATATCTGACCGCCATCGTGATCCTTTGCTGGGGCCTTTCCATCCTCGGTGCGAACGTCGGAACGATCGTTGCCGGCGTCGGGATCGTCACGTTGATCGTAGGCTTCGCGGCGAATTCCGTGATCGCCGACCTGGTCACCGGGATCTTTATGATCTTCGAGAATCAGTACAATGTCGGTGATTTCGTGGAAGTCGCCGGTTTCCGCGGCAAAGTCACCAGTATCGGCATCCGGACCACCTGTCTGGAAGATGCCGGCGGCAATATCAAGATCATCAACAACTCCGATATGAACAATATCCTGAACCGCTCCGACCATACTTCCCGCGCGGTTTCCGTGATCGGAATCCCCTACGAGACCGACCTGGAAGCCCTGGAAGCCAAGCTGCCCGAGATGCTGATCGGCATGTATCAGCGTCATCAGGATATGTTCCTGGCGCAGCCGGTCTACCTTGGCGTAGACGCGCTGGCTGATTCTTCCGTGAATCTGAAATTTGTCGTGGAAGTGCATGACGCGAGCATTTACGCCGCCACGCGAGCGCTGAACCGCGAACTGTTCCTGTGCATGAGAAAAGTCGGAGTCGAGGTGCCCTTCCCGCAGGTCGATGTCCATCAGAAATAATCCTTTGGAGGCTATCCCATGTCAGATCCAAAGAAACTCTATACGGAGTTCAGTCCGCCGGAGATAGACAAGCCTGAGAGAATCACCGAGCCTGAGTTCACGCCTCCGGGCCCTGATTTTAACACGCCTCTTCTTTCCGACGCTTTAGGTTCTCTGCCGCCCGAGGATCCCGCCCCTGCGCCGGAGATCACGGAGCCCGGACAATTCCAGTGGATGAAATTCGTGCCGGATAAAAAAGCCCGTACGGTCCAGCTTGCGATGCAGATGCTCTCGGCCGTCCTGGTTTTGGCGCTGGCGCTCGGACTTTTCCGCACCGCGCCGGCTTCGGCCGATGATCAGACGCCGGTTGAAACCGTAGAGGAATCCTCCGAGCAGCCGCAGGAAGAAGAATCCAAAGAGCCGGAGCCTGAAGAGAGTTCCGCTCCTGCCGAAAGCCAGATCGAAGAATCCTCCGAAGAAGCGTCCTCCGAGCCTGTCGAATCTTCGCTCGACGAGGAATCCTCCATCGTCGAAGAATCATCAGAAGAATCCTCTGAAGCGATACCTGTCTTTGAAGAACCGGAATGCGAGCTCTACGTATGGGGCTTCTATTCCGAGATGGAAGGTCTGGTTCTGTTCGACCATATGTCCAATGTCACCCATGTGGAACTGCAGATCTACGATACGCTGACCGGTTCAATGGATATCAGCCGCGACATTACCTCTTCCGCTCTTGAGGGACAGTACACCATAGAAGCGTTCACCACCGACCTGATCTGGGAAAAACACCAGGAAGAGTATAATGCTGCCATGTCGTTCCCCATGGAGATCCGGGTGGATGTCATCGCGACATTCGATACAGCCGACGGTGAAGATACCAAAGTCTGGTCCGTGATATCCGCTAGTGAATCCGAGCATATGTGGGATCTGAAATATATCCCTGAAGCGGATGGCTGGGAAGGCGCCGGTAAGTTCATGGTAGACATCATGAATCCGGGCGACACCCCCGCGACCGTGATCTTCGACAAGGACTTCCCGGAAGATCAGATCACCCTCGGGACCTATAAGGTCACCTGCGAGTATCAGGGTAAGCCATATGATCTTGCATCTAACGCGACGATCAACAATCAATCCGCCCTATCCTATAGCGGTGATGACGACCCGACGCCGATCACGATCACGGATGTCCTGATCGATAAGCCGGCCGGCGTGATGGAAGATACCGGTGAAATATTCCATTTCACCGTTTCCTGGTATGTAGAGTCCTACGGTAAGGTACTGACGATCCATCGGGATCTGGAACCCACGGCCGAGTACAGGTAAAGAACATCTTCTATACGAAAAGGAGGCAGCAAAGTCAAAATGCTGTCTCCTTTTTTGTTTTAAGTCAAATCTTTTCTGAAAACCTCTTGCAAAAGCGATTCTATGAGGCGTTTGGGGCGTTTAGCTTTTTTTCTCGTTCCACCACCCAAAATCCCCTGTGTTTTTTGGATGAGATATCTACATGATGAGCTATCTTATCCAAGGATTAGAGAAGATAGTCTCAAAAGTAATCTTCTCGCCCAGACGATTCTTCCATTCATCGAAATCTCTGGGCGAGATAACAGTCAGACAACGGATCTCGTCCAAAGATTGGGGAAGATAGCTCGTCAAATTGATGCGCTGCCCAATAATGCAAAAATGTACTGGGCGGCGAAGCCTGAAAATGCACTACCTTTCCCAAAGCGTTGGGGCGGATAAGAAAAACAATGAGAATAAGCCCAATATCCGCTAGTTGTCCGCACGGTTGTAGCCGTTTTTCATCCGGATACTGGCTTCACGCAGGACGTTTTTCAGGGCTTTGGTGGTCTCCTTCTTTGCCATCTCGCAAAGCTTTTCGTTCGCCTCTTCCGCCAGTGAGAAATCGCCGGTCTCTGTCATTTTCTGATCATATTCACGAACGAGTTTGCGGCCTTCGACGGCCATGGCGTTATGATAGCGCTCGATCATCTGGACGCATGTTCCGTAGTGCGGGTCAGCCAGCGCGCCGATCAGGCGGCTCGCCCAGTAAAAGTTCTCGGAATTCGGATCCAGTGTCACATCCGACAGATAGGCAGGCATCTTCGGCACATTCGGGTACACAGGCAGCGCCGCGGAAAAAGCGGTCGATCCGAAGATGACCCACTCGAGGCCTCGGATCGGTTCCGGAACGTTCTCACGGATCTGGCAGATGGAAGTCACGCCTGTCCGGTTGATGCCGATCGAGCGATAGATGCCGCGCTTGCCGGTATTCTGCGCGGAATACGGATCATAGGGCGTGCCTTGATAGTGTCCGGAGATCAGGTATTTGACATCTTCGATCGTGACTTTCCGGTCCGGTACAAGCGACCAGGGAATGTTGTCGCTCTCGGGGCCGAACTCGGCGCCGGGGCCGTCCCAGGTGTGCGAGTAAGGTGTGAGATAGCGGCCCATGAACCAGGCGCGTGGGGTATTATAGATGTGATCCATGTCGGTATGGGAACCGAAGATATCCCGCGGATTGAATTTCCCGTTTTGATTCAGGTCCAGGCAGTTGTCCCGGATAAACTCACGAAGGTCCGCGCTGCAAAGATGCGCTCTCTGCTCACCCAAGGCGTCATCCAGATCGAAGCCGTCCATCCCGAACTGATTCGGCATGAGGACAACGACCTCGTCGGGAACGCGCCGCGCCAGCCAGTGATGGCCGCCGACGCTTTCCAGCCACCAGACTTCGTTCTCGTCATTGAAGGCGATGCCGTTCGATTCATAGGTACCGTACTGCTCTAGCAGTGAGCCGAGCCGCAGCACGCCTTCCCGGGCGGAGCGGATATAGGGAAGGACCAGTACGACGATGTCTTCCTCGCCGATGCCTCCGGGTTTGCCAGACCCGGCTTCTCCGGGCGTTTCGGCTCCCGCCGCGTCTTTTTCCGGCTCTTCGTAGCGGACCAGCGGGTCCGCAGCGAGCACGCGCGGATTGGAAGTGATGGTCTCCGTGGCCGTCATGCCGACATTTGCGGCATTGATCCCGGTCGCGGCCCAGATGCCTCTTTTATCATCAATGCTTGGGCAGGCCGTATAACGCATGGGGTCGTCAGGCAGCTGGATCTTCACATGCGAGATCTTGCTTTCATATTCTCTCGGCTGGTCCGCCGGTTCCACCACGATCAATTTCTTCTCATCAAAGAATCCGTCGTCTGTCCGCGCGATCATGGTCGAACGGTCATTCGTTGCTTTTTTTCCTACAAGAACTGTCGTACAGGGCATAGATCTTTCCTCTTTTCTCTTATTCTTCTGTCAGGCTGAGTTTCAGGCCGCACGCGTCAAGGAACGCCGCCGCGATGAGCGTCGCCCCGATCTGATTCGGATGGACACGGTCCCAGGCGATGAACGTCGAATGGTGCGCGTACTCCCCGTTCTCGCCGCGTGTCCGGAAGTATTTATCGAAAACTTCCTGCAGATCTACGAAATGGATCTCATATTCCTCAGCAAGCCTGCGGCAGATCTTTCCGTACACATCCATCCGCGAACGCATGCCGTCCAGCGTGTTGAACTCCATATAGTACGGCGTCATGAGGATCACCTCGCGGGCGGCAGCCTTCGCCTTTTCGATCATCTCGCACAGATTCTGCGCGTATTCCTTTGGCATGACCTGATTGTCCAGCGCTGCCGGCGTATCAAACTGACGCCACACGTCGTTGATCCCGATCATGATCGAGACCACATCCGGTTTCAGCTCAATGACGTCGCGGTCGAACCGCTCTTTGAGGTCGCGGCTGGTATTGCCGCCGATACCCGAATTCGTGATGCGGAAATGATACTGTGGAAGGAGTGCGCCAAGAAGATTGTCCACTCTTCGCACATAGCCCTGGCCCAGATTATCAAAAAGTCCTTCGCCTACGGGATTCGTGCTCCCCATATCCGTAACGGAGTCCCCGGCAAAGATGATACGGTCATTTTCCTTTAAAAGCATAATGTCTCGTCCTTTCAGATCTTTTTCAGTTCCATCGTCCAGCCGGGACCGGCGCCGATATTATACTCTGTCGCGATGTCGCGCAGATTCTTTGCCAGCTCCACATGTTTCGTCTCGCTGATCATGACCAGCGGATCACCCTTGGGGACGAAGCCGAAACTCGGCGCGTAGGCGACCTTCTCGCGGAAAACCTCCTGTCCTTCGAACAGAACCGCGCATTCCACCTTGTCGCCGTGATGTACGCCCAGGTCTTCCAGCATCTGATACGGGATGTTGGAATTCACGAGGCCGAAGCCGCGCTCAGAGGTCGTGATCATGCCGGTGACGACGCCGTCCTTCTCGAAAGGCTGCAGAAGATCCAGCATCACGATCTCGTCTGTCGGATAGGCCGGGCCGACGCCTTCGAAGTCGATCAGACCGGAGGCGAACTTGCCGGCGCAGTAGGCGAACAGATCGCGGCCGTGGAAAATGCTGACCTCGCGGGTCGTTTCCAGACGGTTCTTCGTCTCATCGATCTGTCTGACTTCCACGATCCCGATCCGGTTTTTGACATGGGTGAGCGCGCCGTTGTCAGGCGTGATGATATAGCATCCGTTCTTAAGAAGCGCGCAGCAGGCCCGGCGGGAAGTGCCGACACCCGGGTCCACAACGGACACGAAGATCGTGCCCGCGGGCCAGAAGTCCACGACAAAGTCGAGACTGCAGGAAGCCCCGTAAATATCGAAAGGCGCGATCGTATGGGTACAGTCATAGGTTCTTATCTCCGGGTCGATCGAAGCGATGACGCCGTCCATGGTGCAGGTCGCGACCCCCTTGGTAAAGTCCGTTTGCATAACAATAGCAGGTTTCAAGGCGGATCCTCCTCTGTTTGATTATTTATCAGCCAGCGGCTTATCGGTCAGGACCGTCACCGATCCATCCTTCTCTACCGAAACGATAAAGAAGAGCGCCGGGGTCTCCAGTTCAGGCGCTTCCTCTGCCGAAACACCTTCAAATTTGAAGAGCATGTAGTCGCATTTGATATCTTTATCGTAGGAAAGCGCTGCTTCGTACGTGTGCGTGGTATTTCCGTTGCTGGTCGTTGTCGTCTTGGAACTGGAAAGCAGCCCCGTTTCTATCTCGACGTCCGGGTTTTCCGCATCATACAGACGACACCTGGAAGCAAGTACCATGGTGTTGTTTTCGTCCTGGTTGATCATTTCGCTGGTGAAGGAAATGTTGACTGATTGTTTTCCTCCGAATTCGGTGCCCTTGGAGATCTGGATCCCCACCCGGTTCGCGTGAGAAGGCACTTCGGTATAGGAAGCGTATTTTTCCAGGATCTCTTCAGGAGATGTCTTTTTCCCGCAGCCGGCCAGCATAAGCACCGACAGGCAGAGGATCATAAACAGGATACAGGTTTTTTTCATAACGATTTCCTCCTTTTTACATGATCAGGTAGTTTCTTGCTTCTTCCATGCTGTGCGGCATCGGGTATTTTTCATGCATCTGACGGGCACTTTCCTGCGTTGCCGCAAGTGTGCTGCCTTCTGTCTCCCGAAGGTGCTGCCAGCCCACACTGGTCGGATTCGGATCAGTATTGACCTGCGCGGCATAGAACGCCAGGTTGGACTTGTTATATGGATAAAGGACTCTTGCCGCGCCGCCGCCGATGAAATAGTAGAAGGCTCTGTCTTTCTTTGACCAGCCGTCCACGCTGTTTTGCATGGCGAAGAACTCTTCCAGCCTCTTTTCCGGCGAGCCCACGTTTTGCAGACGGAGCAGCTCTGCGTAGGCATATTCCGCGGGAATGCGTCCGTCTCCGCCATATCCGCCGCTTTCTTTCTTCAATTCAAGCAGTTCTTTTTCTGCCGTGTCCTTGATCTGGGTGTGGTACTCCCAGATGTTGGTGGAAAGATTTTTCAGTCTTAGAAGATCCTTCTCGGCCGCGCTGCCCCCGATCTTCCGAAGCATCGTAGTCAGGGCTGCCGCCCCGTTCCACCATCCGTACTTGACTCTTCCACTGCCGCAAAGCACGAGGAATCCCGTGATGCCTGCCTGCGCGTCGGGGCCGCCGGCCAGCAGTTTCGCTTCCAGTTCCTTTTTCTCCTGGTTTTCGGCAAAGAGGCTCTCGACATGCGCGTACTGGTCAGCGAGCTGCGTATAATACTGTACATTTTGAGCGTTCGAGGAAGGCGCGGTCTGCTGCGGGTTCGTTCGCGTGGCAAAAGCTGCGTTCGCCTGAGGCGCGTACGACGGAGCCTGTCCGCTTGGCATCACGGGGGCGCTGCTGTAAGGCACCGCCGCGCGTACCGCAGAAGGATCCGACAACTTCCATGCGCCCAGGATGGAAAACCAGGTGATCAGCGGATTAAGCCCACCGGCCAGCGCGCCGACCATCAGGGAACTATACGCCCTGCCTCCCTGGATCACCCCACTGAAGGAGGCGGCAAACTGCGCCATCAGGATCGTGAATACGGAGAACAGGACCACGAACCAGCCTACCCGTTTCTTTGCCAGGAGCAGGATAAACCCGACCAGGGCCATGAAGCTCATGATCAGCTGGGAGGAATAGATCCAGTTTGTCATCGTATGGGTCATGGTCGCGATACAAATACCGATCGCGCCGATCATTCCCAGAACGCAAAGCCAGCACCATACGAGGCCCCATCCGTGAAGGCGGATGGTCTTGGTTTTCATGCTGCCCAGAGCGTAAAGCGCCGGTGGCGCAAACAATAACATGAGGCTAAGCAGCAGCGCAGAAACAAAGGTTAGAACGAAAGCTATCGGTCTGGCTCCCCGGCTCCTGGCCAGGACATAAATGAGATTAAGCACAAAGACCAGCAGGGCCGTGCAGAGTGAAGTCAGCCAAACCTGCTTCTTCGGGGGATTGTTTTTGAACGCTAATCCAAAGAGCCATCCGCCGGCAGCTGCCATCACCGCTTTGACCACATAGAATACGATGCCTGTCCGCGCGGGCCGTAAGAACAGGTACTGGTACAGCATGCGAAGTTCGAACATGCCGCCTCGCATCGAGTTGATCTGCGAAACGATGTCGCCCACGTGGAAAAGCAGGATCGCCAACAGCGTGCTGACGATCGCCAGTACTTTCCACTTGGTGCCTTTCTGCAGCATCAGATAGATTGAGACGCCCATCATGCCTGTCGCGGCGAAGGAAAAGACATTGGTGCAATATATCAGCCGCATCCTGGGGATGCAGTGGACCAGGTAGATGACAAAGGGCACGACAAGGAGGAATACGCCCACCCAGACAGCGCGGCCGGGGTTCGGCTCCAGGGCAGGACCCGTGTTCTGCAGGGCGGGCTGACCGCCAGGTTGACCAAATGGCTGCGCGATGGACTGACCTGTCTGCTGCATGGCTGGCTGGCCGCCTCTTGTCGGCAGCGGCTGTCCGTTCGTCGGAGCAAACGACTGACCGGCCGTCGGAGCGAACGGCTGCCCCATGGCCTGTTGCTGAGGATAAGCCCTATTAGCGCCTGTCCCGTTATAATACTGCCCATATGCGGGCTGCGCCTGATACGGAGCAGTCTCGGCTTTCGGTTTACACAGCAGGACGATCAGGATAATAGCGCCAATGAAGGGCAGAAACAGCCAGAAGATGTTCCCCCAGCTGCACCCCGCGTCTCTTAAGCGACGCACAATAATAGCAAGGGCCGGAAGTATGTTCGCGAGGGAAAAGGCTAAGATCACATACGAAAGTATCATCAGAGCCGATGCCGATCCTGATGACTGTCCTGACGACTGTACTCCCGCAAGGACCCCGCCGATGCATGACAGGATCATGAGCACGAGCCAGTTGGCCAGTACGGCCAGCCAGTAGTCCTTCCGGCTCGTAACGCCTGAGAAGTCCACATAGCCTTGCCAATATTTCTTATAAGCCTTCAGCATGGTTTCCTCCTTTGCCAAACTGTGATATAATACTATTATACACTAAAAATCTGACTTAGGGTCAAGAAAAAGGGGAATTCTCATGGAAAACATTGAAAGAGTCTGTCAGTTCCTGCAGGAAGCGAAAACCTACTACCTCGCGACAGTCGAAGGTGACCAGCCGCGTGTCCGCCCATTCGGCACCGCACTGATCTTCGAAGGAAAACTCTATATCCAGACCGGCCGTGTGAAAGCCGTCTCCAAACAGATCGCCGCAAACCCGAAAGTTGAGATCTGCGCTTTCCAGGGTGGAACCTGGCTGCGGCTTGCCGGCGAGCTGGTCGATGACGACCGCTATGAAGCCAAGGCTGCCATGCTGGATGCCAACCCCGGTCTGAAAGGCATGTACAGCGCGGATGATGACAACACCCAGGTCCTTTACTTCAAGAATGCTGCCGCGACCTTCGCTTCATTTGGCGGAGCTCCGGAGACGATCACCTTCTAAGGAGGAATAATCCCATGTTTGTACTTTTTTACCGCAATTATACCTACGCGCCGTCCTGCACGCTGCTTTCCGCGCTGGGCTCCATGCTGGCCTTCCTTGCCGCGATCGGCGGTATCGTCTGCATCGTAATGGTCAAAGAGAATCCCGTCATGGCTGTCGTAGGCGTTCTGCTGCTCGGCGCCGCTTTCTGCAGCTGGTGGTTCCTCGGCCGCAAGCTCCCGGATAAACTTTCCCCGAAGATCAGCGAAAAGAATATCCGTACCAAAGCCGGTTTCGCCGCCATGTACTGCCGCGAGCATCCCCAGGCCTACGCTTCTCTGTGCCAGCAGAATCCGGATTTCGCCGCCAAATATACCTTCAACGAAAAAGGCAAGCTGGTAAGAAAGAAATAAGTTTCTCCGCTTACAGTCGCAGACTTACAGCCGGAAAACTCATCATGCTTTATAAAAACAAAGATCCCAGAATCATAAAGCAATTTCTGCTTTGCGATTCTGGGATTTTGCATTCTATAAAGCAATTCGTCCGGATGATGCGCATTTGTGCTTTATGAATGCCGATTTTCGCAATTCATAAAGCATTCTCGGACCCGTCGCGCAGTTTGGCCGGCAAGCTGTAGGCCGACGCGCAGTCCGAACGGCGGGCTATGGGCTTACTCCAGCGTCTCCGCGGCTCTGACGAGCTGCTCGATAATGTTAATGTGCTGCGGGCACTGCTCTTCGCACTGGCCGCACTGGATGCAGGCTGATGCCTTGCCGCCCTTATTGGTCCTCCAGTTGTAGTCGCCCTTGGAGCGCTCCAGGTTCTGGTAGATCAGATAGTTGTTCATGACGCCGAAAATGCCGGGGATGTTGATTTCCATCGGGCAGCCGGGCGTGCAGTAACGGCAGGCGGTGCAGGGGATCGTGGGGACAGCGGCCAGGTTCTTCTGCACCTGATCGATGACTTTGTATTCTTCCTCGCTGAGCGGCTGGAAGTTTTTCATATAGGAAAGGTTGTCTTCCATCTGCGCCATGTTGGACATGCCGGAAAGAACGGTCAGAATGCCGTCCTGGGAAGCGACAAAGCGGATCGCCCAGGAAGCGTAGGACGCGTCAGGTGCGGCTTCTTTCATCGGAGCCGCGATCTTGTCGGGCAGGTTGGCCAGTGTGCCGCCTTTGACCGGTTCCATAACGACGATGGATTTGCCATGTTTTCTCGCGACTTCATAGCAAGCGCGGGACTGAACGTTTTTATCTTCCCAGTCCGCGTAGTTGATCTGCAGCTGTACGAATTCCACGTCCGGATGATCGGTCAGGATCTGATCCAGCAGCTCGGGGCTGTCATGGAAGGAGAAGCCGTAGTGACGGACGATTCCCTTTTCCTTCAGCTCTTTCACATAGTCCCACAGACCGTATTCATTGTATTTCGGCAGGTTGCCGGAGCCGATCGCGTGGAGCAGATAATAGTCGATATAGTCGGTACCAAGACGCTCCAGCGAAGTGTAGATCTGCTGCTTCGCGTCGGCCTCGTCCTTCGCGGCGCCGGCGTTCAGCTTGGTTGCGATGGTGTAAGTATTTCTCGGATGGCGGGCAACCAGCGCCTTGCCGGTCGCGACTTCCGAACCGCCGTATACATACGCGGTGTCAAAATAGGTCAGGCCGGCTTCCAGGAACGCGTCGACCATGCGCGAAGTCTCTTCGACATCGATGGTATCCTGTTCAGCGCCTTTCACGCGCGGCAGTCTCATCAGGCCAAATCCCAGTTTGGGAGTATCTTTTCCAAAGTAATCGCTCATTTCGGAACCTCCTTGATTCTCTTTTCCCTGCCGTTTCTTACGGCAGCAGCCGCGCCTCATCAACCGGACGCGATAGATAGTTTCATTGTAAACTATATGGCATGGGAATGCAACCTATTTTTCATATTAGCAAGATTGTGTTGAAAAATCGAAGTACCTTGCTAGTACCAGGCTATCAATTAGCAAGACTGTCCTGGAAAAAGGAAAAACCTTGCTACCACAATAGCAAGGTGAGAAGCATTTTTGAGCTGACCTTGCTAGTACCAAGCCACCAAATAGCAAGACTACCCTGATAAAAACAAGTACCTTGCTACCGCAATAGCAAGGTATGAAGCATTTTTGAACTGACCTTGCTAGTGACGGGCTGCCACATAGCAAGATAGTGGTGAAAAAACAAAGAACCTTGCTAACGTCACTTATCGCCCGTCGATCAAGTCGAGGATCGGGTCGAGGAAGGCCGGATCGGTGAGGTCTACCTTCGTTTGTGCCAACGAAGTGCTCTCCGCCGCTTCCACTAGAGTTTTCAACCATGCCGGCGCGGCAGCCGGGTCTTTTTCCATGGCTTTTTCGAGGATGTCCATCCGAAGGAGCGTCCGGGTGTCGGCCTCGTCCGGCTGATAACGGCCCATGGCGTAATAGACCGGCACCTCTTCCAGTACGGTCGGAAGGTCCATCGCGCCGCTTCGAAAAGCATCTTTTTCCGGCGAGAGCCCGACCGCCAGCAGCCCGATCCGCTTCTCCCCTTCCGCGCCGAACATGTCGTTCGCGTAGGAACGGGTGACTTTCATCAGCTTGGGGTAGTTTCTGATCAGACTATCCAGTCCTTCCAGTTTTCCGTCATAGACCGGAAGGATATAGATGATGGCACGAAAGTTCTTGATCGTACTCAGCTTTGCTTCGGTAAGAGCGAAAAGCTCTACGTCGCGCCGCTCCGCCAGCCACTCGGCATAGAGCCGGCAGGTATCGGTCCGGCCGCCATAGATGACAGCGGTCCCGGCAGCACTGTTGCCGCTCAGCGAAGACTCGTCTTCCTGATATCGATTCCACATATCACGCGTGCTCCCTTGTAATATTATTCAGCCATTTCATCGATTTGTAGCGCCGGAACGCAAAGGGGAACTTCACGAACTCGTCCGTGCACATGAACGCGTAGACGACGAGCGGCGGCAGTTTGAAAACGAACGCGGTCAGCAGGCCGACCGGCACCGCCCAGCCCCACATGGTGAAGGTGTCAACGAACATGCCATAGCGCGAGTCGCCGCCGCAGCGCAGGATCGCGGCGATGACCACTGTATTCACGAGCTGTCCCATCTGGTACGGTACGCTTAAAAGCATCATCACGGTCATGTACGAAGCCGCGGTCTCCGACACCTTGGCAAAATGCGGAACGAACGGTGTCACAGCCAGGATTAGCACACCGCCGATCAGTCCGCATATCACCGTGACGTGGACCAGCGACTTGGCGTCGTCCGCCGCCAGGTCCGGCCGCTTTTCGCCGAGCTCCTTGCCCAGCATGATCGCGGCTGCCGTGGAAACGCCGAAGCCGACTGTCGTGATCAGGTCGCGGACCACGATGACGATCGAGTTGGCCGCGACGATATCCGTCCCAAGGTGGCCCATGATGACCGAGTTCATATTATAGGCGAATCCCCAGAGCACATCGTTCAGAAAAGCCGGCAGGGTATATCTGACCGCGTCCTGCAGCAGCGTCTTCGGAAGACGGAACATGTTCGAAAGTCTCTTCGGGAAGGTCTTCTGATTCAGGAAATCGACCAGGCAGATAAGCAGCTCCAGTCCGCGGGAGATCGTAGTCGCGATCGCGGCGCCTTCGATCCCGAGCGCCGGGAAGCCCAGAAGGCCGAAGATCAGAACGGCGTTCAGAATCACGTTCGCGCCTAAGGTGATGATGGACAGTACCATGGAAAATTTCACACGCTCACAGCTTCTGGTAATGGCCAGATACGGCTGTGTAAAGCCCATGAAGAGATACGAAAGCGCAACCAGCCTCAGGTATTTCGCGCCGGTTTCGACCAGTTCCGGATCATTGGTCCAGAACCGCATGACGGTCTGAGGCACGAAAAACGCGAGCGCCGCCACGATGCTCGAAACCGAAAGCCCGACATACAATCCCAGACCGAGGATCTTCGCGATGACCTTGCGGTCGTCTTTTCCCCAGTATTGGGCTGCCAGGATCGTGATGACGGAGGTCAATCCGAAGAAAATGAAAAAGAGAACAAACTGTACCTGCCCCGCCAGCGAGGAAGCCGAGAGCGAGGTCTGATCGAGCTGCCCCACCATCAGCACATCTGCCATGTTCACGGCCTGCGTGATCAGGTTCTGGATCGCGATAGGGATCATGAGCGTAAAAAGCTCTTTATAGAAGCCATCCCTGGCTTTGCCCTCCCGGGCCTGGTATCTGAAGAAGCGCATAGATAGTCCTTTCCCGCGTCTCGTTGATTTGTAGGCGCCTATCCATTATACTAAATCTGTGTGGATTTTGATAGTTTTTTTCTGCGGGCCGGGGATATTTTCGTCTTTCGTCCGTCTAATTGGTAAACAGCGCAGACTGTTGATGCCGGCCGGCATGAAGTGAGGTGAGAACTTTGAACAAACAAGACCTTAGCGCTTTGATCCTGGACTCCGAACGGCTCCTGTACGCGACAGCGCGTACGATCCTGCTGAATGATCAGGACTGTCAGGACGCCGTGCAGGAGACCATTGTCAAAGCGTTCACCAATCTGCGCCAGCTGAAAAAGGACCGCTACGCCCGAACCTGGCTGGTCCGCATCCTCATCAACGAATGTTACGACGTGCTTCGCCGCGGACAGAAGATCATTTCACTGGAAGCGAGCCGCGAAGCACAGGAACGGCCTTCTCCCGTCCCGGAGGATTATTCGGATCTTTACCGGGCGGTCGAAGACCTGCCGGAGGATCTCAGGATCCCCGTCGTCCTTTACTACATCGACGATTTTTCGGTAAGGGAGATCGCCGGGATGATGGATATTTCAGAAGGCGCAGTACAGAAACGTCTGGCAAGAGCCAGAGGAAAATTACGAGTTGCCCTGGAGGGTACTGCAGGAACGGAGGCACTATCATGAATCTACACGAATTAAAAAACCAGGTTCCCGAAACACCGAAAGCCTTCTCTGAGATGGTAAAAGGAGAAGTAGCCCGGCAGGAAGGAACGAATATCCTGGAGCTTGCTGAAAAACGGCAGGCAATGAACAGCAAAAAACAGACTGTTACCCCACGCCGGCTGGCGTGGCGCGTCGCGGCGATCGTGCTGGCAGCGCTGATCCTGATCCCGTCCGCGGTCTACGCGGGCATCCGCCTCTTCTCGAAAGTGAGTGTCGAGCCGGAAGGTGATTACGGCGCGAAAGTCGGCCTGGAAGTGGAGGCAGAATCATCAAAAGAAGTGACCGAGGAAGCTGAAGCTGTCTATGAACTCCCGGATCCGATACCGCTTGTTAGTGCCGAGCTTGCCTTCATTCCCGAAGGGATGGAATGGCTTAAGCCGGCTCACCTGGGTGACCCGGATCATCCCGATCATCGTCAGATAGCCCTTGGAGGTATCGTCTATGATCAAGGTGACCTGGAAGATACCCTCCTGATCCGAGATGTCGTCGATCGGAAAGTCGTGACTGTGGGCGACAGGGAAGGTGTGTATATTCGTCTGGCTGATTCTTACAGGGGAAATTACTGGAGACAGCGGCTGTATGTATTCTATCCTGAATACTATCATGTGCTGGAGATGTTCTTTACCGATGAGGTCACCCTTGATGAAGCGATCCAGACCGCCGAAGGTATTACCTGGACCTTTACCGGCGAAGAAACAAGCCGCGATAAAGTATGGGCCTGGTCCGATATGATCGCCGAACAGGTTAACCGCGGCCCGGAAGTCATCCCGGTCCTGGAAGCGTCTGTCATCGGCTCTACATCTAATATCCAGGTATTCTCGATGGGAGACGATGCGTCCGGAAAATATGATTCTTACGCGATCTGCGTGGAAGACGTTCAGATCTATGATGACATCTCGGTTCTGGATGAAGATTACTTTAGAGATCTTAATTTCTATGATTTAGCCGATGAAGACGGAAATCTTCTTCCCGCGGATGTATCCTTTATTCTGAAGGGTGACGGCATCAATTCGATCGATACTGTAGTGGGAAGCAAAACACAAAGTGAGAAACTCGTATATGTTACCCTGAAGTTCACCAATACCGGCGATGAGACGCTGGATCATCTGCTGTTCTACGGCTCTCTCTATACGATCGAAGAAAAAGACGGGAAGTATATTCGCTATCTGCAGCCCAGTCCGGATGGATCTTCCTACAATTTTATCTCTCGTTCCAACGGTCTGGTCACGGATAATGCGCAGTATAAAATGCAATATTTCGATGTCGCCTATGACGGTTACGGTGATGGCGGCAACCATATTTCCTACCTGGAACCCGGCGAAAGCGCCATCGTGCACATCGGATGGATCGTCGATGAAGAAACGCTGCCCTATCTGTTCCTGTCCATGGATCCGAGCGGCGCTATCAGTTTCGATCAGGGTCCCGCGATCCTCTTTGATCTTCGCCAGTAATGATCTGAATCCATTCTGAAAAGCCCTGATCGGGGCTTTTCTTTTTTTACTTTTAAATAATATAGAATAATAACGGAAACTATGTTTAATGAAGAATAATAATGGAAATCATGTTTAATGAAGAATAATAATGATAATAATTGATTTTACCCTTCCTATTTGTTATAATAGGGTATAATCTACTAGAGTGAGAAAAGAATAGGAAGGAGGAAGGTCAGATGCAGAATCCGTTTACCATTTCGTTTGGCAAAGAACCATATGAATATATCAACAGGACGCGCCAGGAAAACAGTATTATTGAAGATTTCCAACAGGAATATGCTCCAAATAACGTAGCAATCATTCTTGGCCCAAGAGGGTCAGGAAAAACCGTTATGCTGAATCATATAGCAAATTTCTTTGAAAAGGATGATAGCTGGATCGTTGTCCGATTAAGTATCGCAACAGATATGTTGTCTTCTTTATCTCAAAAACTGCAGACCAGCAAAAAACTTGAAATCTCCAGTATCAATGCGAAAGTTGATCTTCCCGGTATTGGGATAGGCGTTACACTGAGTCAGTCAGATAATGCAGCCGGTGCTGAAGTAGCAATCGAAAAAATGCTGCAGCTCCTGCAAAATAAAGGACAAAGATTGCTTATTACCGTTGATGAAGCCTCCAGTACTTCAGAAATGCGAAAGCTTGCCAGCATCTTTCAGCTGTTTCTTGGTCAAAACTATCCTATCTTTATGCTTATGACTGGATTGTATGAAGAAATAGATGCTCTGCAAAACTCAAAGAACCTGACATTTTTACTTCGCGCCCCGAAAATATACATAGAGCCACTGAATTATACAAGAGTAAAGAAAAGCTACAAGACAACCCTTGGTGTCTCAGATGAAATGGCACATGAAATGGCAACAGTGGTCGGTGGGTATTCATTTGGATTCCAGGCGCTCGGATATCTATATTATAATAAAAGACCAACTGCCATTGCAGAACTCTACAATGATTTTGATGATATGCTGGCAGAATATGTATACGATAAAATCTGGGAGCAAACAGGCGGATTGTATAGAAAAATCCTATTGGAGATGGCTCTTCATAACATAACAAGAATATCCGAACTGCAGACCGTTCTTCATCTTTCCAACAGCGAGATGTCTCCGTATCGGAGCAAACTGATCAAACGCGGAATCGTCAGGGCAACAGCCCGAGGAGAACTGGAAATTGCCTTGCCTCGCTTCAAGGAGTACTTGATCGCACTTTATGAATGATCCATGAAGCTATTTTGAAAAGCCCTGATCGGGGCTTTTCTTTTTTGCGACTTTTCTGTTGCCTTTTCGCCCGGTTTCCAGTATGATAGATGTATAGTTTTTCTTGAGACGTGCACAGGCACGCGGAATATCGAAGGAGGGAATTCACATGGCAGGAAAATATAACATCTGTCTGGACATCGGCGGAACCAAGATTCTTGGCGCGATTTTTGACGAAAAAGGCGAGATCATCTATCGTCTGAAAAAGAAAACCAAAGAAGGCGGCGATTCCACAGAGAACGTCGAGGAAGTGATCATCAGTGTCGTTTCCGAGATGCTCAAGGAAGCGGATATCAAGAAGAAAGATATTCACGCGATTGCGGCCGGCGCACCCGGCGTTATCGATCAGGATGCCGGCGTCATCCTTTTCTCTCCGAACCTTCCCTGGAGAGACTATGATATCGCTTCCCCGATCCGTGATCAGTTCGGCGCGCCTTTCTATATCGGCAACGATGTCAATGTCGGCGTCCTCGGCGAGTACAAACACGGCGCCGCGCAGGGCTATCATAATGTCGCGGGCTTCTTCGTAGGCACCGGTATGGGCGGCGGCCTGATCCTGGAAGATAAACTGTATACCGGCCACAAGTTCAAAGGCGCGGAACTGGGCCATATGGTCCTGAACTCCGAAGGACCGCTCTGCGGCTGCGGCCAGAGAGGCTGTCTGGAAGCTTTCTCCGCCAAGAAAGGTATGTCCGCCTACATTCTGCAGCAGGCATCCCGCGGTCGTGAGAGCATGCTGACTTCAAACATCGAAAACGGCGTTTTCAAGAGTAAAGCCCTGAAAAAGGCCCTGGCGGCCGGCGATCCGGTCGCGACCGAAGCTGTCGATCGTTCCTGCCATTACCTGGCGATCGCGACCGGCAACATCATCAACATTTTCAGCCCGGACATCGTGATCTTCGGCGGCGGTGTCATCGAAGCGGTGGGCGATCTCTTCCTGGAGAAGATCCTGAAAGAAGTCGACCGTTACTGCATGCCTTCCATCCGTAACACGGTCGAGCTGAAGAAAGCCGCCCTTGGTGATGATTCCATCCTCTATGGCGCGCTTTCTATGATCGAAGAGAAAGGCTGATCCCTTTCCCGGCCGATCATCTTCTACAAACGATTAAAGGAGCATATCCAGGCAGGTATGCTCCTTTTCATTTTCATCTCAGGTGGTCGGATGGCGTCAATGGACTAACTTTTTTACGCCGTCTCTTCTATTTCCGCCTTGTCTCTCGTCAGGTTCTTCATCCAGTTGAAGCTGTTGATCTTGAAATATGCCACGATGCATTTCAGGATCTGGTCGCTCTTCAGGCAGGCGAAGACGACCCAGGCCGGCGCGCCAAGCCAGGCCGCGATGATCGCCGAAGGCAGCACCACGCCAAACACGAAGATCGTGTCGTTCTTGAAGACGAAATCGATATCTCCGCCGGACTTGACCAGGCCGAACAGGCAGGCCGCCTGGTAGCAGGTACCGATCATCGTCACTGAAAGCACCGTGATAAACTGCTTCGCGAAGCCGGCAGCTTCAGCGGTCACGCCCGAATAAAGCGAAATGAACGGGGCTCTCAGCAGGATGATCAGAAGGCCGGTGAACAGGCCGATGCCCAGGAACAGGATCTGCGTGGTGTAAGCATATTCCTTCATGAGCTCCGTCTTGCCGGCGCCGACTGTCTTGCCGGTGATGATACCCACGGCGGAACTCATACCGCTCATCGTCACATAGGCCAGCGAGTTCATGGTGTTGGCCATGGAGACCGCCGCGATGACCTGCTGGTTGAAGCGGCCCATGATCATGGAGTTGCCCATCATATTGACGCTCCAGACGACCTGCCCGCCCACGAGCGGCAGTCCGTAACGGATGAAGTCATGCCGCAGCAGCTTATCGCTCTGCAGGATATCCTCGAACTTCATCTTCAGCTTCTGGTCGATCCGGAAGATATAGATCACCATGACGGTCGTTTCGACCACACGGGAGATCACAGTCGCGATCGCTGCACCTTTCACGCCCATCGCCGGCAGACCGAGCTTACCGAAGATCAAGATGTAGTTCAGGCTGATATTGAAGACAAGGCTGATGGCGGAGACCACCATACCGATCCGGGTCACCTCCACGCTGCGCATGGCAGCGATCAGGGACTGCGTCACACAGAAGAACGCGTAGGAGAAACACACGATCTGCAGATACATCGCGCCGTCGCGGATGACGTCCGGATCGGCGGTAAATATGCGGATGATCTGCGCCGGAATAATGGCACAGACGCCTGTCAGCAGCAGGCCGAAAAGAAGAGAAAAATGCAGGCCGATCGCGATGATCTTTTTGATACTTGAGGTATCGCCCTTCCCCCAGTACTGCGCGGACAAAATGAGCACAGCGCCTTCGATACCGGCGGAAAACATCTGCAGGAACGTCTGGATCTGCGAACCCATATACACGCCGGAGATCGCGGAATCACCCAGCGAGCCGACCATCAGGTTGTCGGCGAAGTTGACCGCGAAGGTGATCAGGCCCTGCAGGGCCACCGGGATCGCGAGCGTCACAAGCGAGCGGTAGAATGTCTTGTCTTTTGTCAGTAGCTGTTTCATAAATCCTCCCCCGCCGGAGGCGGGAAGTTCACAGCAGGAACCGTCCGGCGGTTCCTGTTTTCGTTATTTGTAACTGTGTAGGCCGGGCAGGAATGTATTCACCCCGATATAGGTAAAGATCACACACACGAAGCCGATCACAGCGAAGGTTGCGGCGGCTTTGCCTTCCCAGCCGCGCCGGATCCGAAGATGCAGGTAGATCGCATAGATGATCCAGGTCACGAGCGACCATGTCTCCTTGGGATCCCAGGACCAGTAGCTGCCCCAGGCACGCTCCGCCCAGATTGCTCCGGTAATGATCGTGAAGGTCAGGAACAGCAGCCCGAGCGCCACCGCCCGGTAGCTGATCATGTCCAGCTTTTCCTTGGCCGGTGTATGCTGCCCCCAGAAACTTTCTTCCTTCATCCGGTCGCGCAGCAGGAAGATGATTCCAAGCACGAAGGAAACGCCAAAGGCGCCGTAAGAGATGATCGCCGTCGAAACGTGGAAGCCCAGCCAGTTCGAACGAAGGGCGGGCATCAGTTCCTTGACTTCCTTGCTCTGCATGGCCGCATAGCCGATGATCAGGAAGATCACGGGCGCCGCGAACGCGCCGAGTACCGGGAATTTGAATTTCCAGATAAAGATCAGGGAAACGAGCGACAGCCCCCAGGCGAATGATGTCGCGAATTCATACTGGTTTGTGAGCGGAAGCCGTCCGGCTCCGATCCCGCGGCAGACAAGCGCCGCCGTATGCAGCACCAGTGCGCCAAGATGAAGATATACAGCGATCTTCGAAAAGGTTTCTTTCTTCGCCGCGATAAAGATGAAGTACAGGATCATCGAGACGAAGTAAATGATCATAACGATCGTAAATAACGTGTTTTCAACCTGAAGCATCCGATCCTCCTACTGTTGTGATCCGTCTTTGCCTGCCAGGACAGCCTTCTTCAGTCTTTCCTTAAACAGGGCGCCGCCTTTGGGTGAGTGTCCGTAGACCGTAAAGGTCCCGTCCTCTTCTTCTACCGCCAGGATCTTCTCCGGCAGCAGATAGAACGAAAGAATAAGGCCGATCATGGTCAGGATACCGCCCAGAAAAGCCAGCGACTGGAATGAATCCTTTTTCACCTGGATCAGCGTATAGGGCTGCGGTTCGGAGAAGGTGATCTCATAATCCGAGACCGTGATCTTCTCATCCGGCATCAGGACATTCATTCCCAGGATCTCTCCCTGGTAATACAGGGAATAGAGATAAGCGGGATTGTTCAGCTGTCCGGACTGCGTCTGTGGGCCCACGCCCGGTACCAATACATAGTCCGGGTAGAAAGCGTTGAAGAAGACGACCAGCTCCGGCAGATCCCTGACAGGCACATATTCACCAGCACAGATTACATCATTCTGCAGATCATTTCCACTCTTTTTAATGCCAACTTTCGCCGCCCACCCGGTGGAATTCTGGTAAAAACTCATGCCGAACAGTTTGCCGGGATGATTGACAGAGATCTCCGTCGATTCCCTGGCGCCGTCCGGGACAGAAAGATCCTGCACCGTGATATCCGCCGTATACTGCTCGACCGTATCATCCTCGCGAAGGCCGATCCGGAAATCATCGATCGTGACCGCCAGATCCGTTCCTTCGATCATTTTCGTCTGCCCGGGAACGCCGTACACCGTGTATTCCTGATGGGTCATCTGGCCCAGGCTGAAACCAATGATCAGCAGAAGGATGCCCAGATGTGTGACCCAGGCGCCCCAGTATCCGATCCGGTTCTTCGACGCGGATAACGTCTTTTTCCCTTCAAAGCTGCCTTCCGCCGGCGACGTAAAATGAAGGCTTTCGAATACTTTTTTCGGATCGCTGATCCCCTCTTCCCGGGTACCGGCGCTGATCAGCGTTTTGGGATCCGGCGTCTTCTCCGCCTTCGTCCGCCGGATGAGCTGCGGGAGGCGGATCAGGTTGCAGCCTAAAAGGTTCAGGCAGAGGAAGGCGTTGATGGCGATGAACCACCAGCTGTGGAACGCGTCATCCAGCGACAGCGCCAGGATGAGCGCTGCCGCCCGCTCCGAATACATCTGCGCGTAAAAATCGTACGACTGACCCTGATTGATAAAGCTCGCTCCGGCACAGGCCGCCGCCAGGATGATCAGGAGGGCGATCGCCAGCTTCATGGAGGTCAGAAATTTCCAAACTTTTTTCATGATACTCCGAAAAAAAAGACTGCCCGGAAAACTCCGGGCAGGTAATTCATTTTACTTACCGAGCTTGCCCAGTCCTGAATAGATCAGCTCTTCCGCCTTGTCCAGGCAGTAATAGGCAAGATCCGAGTTGTGCGCGCCTTCCGCGTTCTCCACATAGCAGAAGTCGAAATACCACTGGGCGCTGCGGTAGATGCCGCGGACCTCTTCCAGCTGTTCTTCGCTCAGCGTGCCGGCGGAATTGGCTTCTGCCAGGTAGTCCTTGAACTGCGAGAGCAGGTTGCCCACTTCGGTCTCCCTGGCCACCACCTTGTCCTGCAGGTTGTGGACGAAGGTGACCATGTCGGTATCGCCGTGGCACTGTACGCAGGTGGAAAGCAGGGTCTCATTCTCCAGCGGGCTGGCCAGGTAGTGGCTGTGGTAGACAGTTCCGTCTTCATCCATCTCAATGGCCATATGGCAGTCGGCACAGTTGAGAAGCGCCGCGTGTTTACCCTGAAGGTAGGTCTCCATTTCCGGATGCTGCGCCTTCAGGAGCTGGGCACCGGTGGATTCCTGGACCCAGTCATAGAATCCCATCGCGTCATAGTAGGCCAGGATGGCGTCCGGCGTCATCTCAGCTACACTGTGATAAGGCATCATGGTCTCCTGGTTTTCCGGCGTGAAGTAGTACTCGATATGGCACTGTCCGCAGGAAAGCGTGGCCGGATCGATGGTTCCGATATTCTCGCCGAGCGCTTTACGCACATAGGAATGGGAGATCCAGATTTCGCCGCCGTTGCCCGCGTCGTTGCCGTGGCAGCTATAGCAGCTGACGTTCTCTTCCATCATAGCAAAGACTTCTTCAAAGTCCATGGTATAGACGCCCACGCCCTGGTCGTTGACCAGCTTGGCAAAGTTCGGCGTCTTGCAGGTCAGGCACTTGGCCTGGCCGTGCGGACGCTGGGTCTTGTACACATCTTCCAGCGTATACTCATGACCTCTGGCACTGCCGTAATCCTTGGCAAATCCGTAGCCTTCGTAGATATTGACCAGGTATGGATCCTGCTCCAGGTAGCTGATCACATAGTTGTTGTCGCTGTTCGCGCCCATGGTCATGGAGATCTGGGGATAGGTAGCCGCCCAGTCCGCCGCGTTGATCGTACCATCCTTGGATGTGGCGGACGGCGCGGCGACATTCAGATACTGAATGTCTTCGCGGGTCAGAGGACCCAGATCGCCGCGGTTCTGCAGATGATACATCCGGGTCTGGGAGAGGATCCCGAACGCCGCGATGCCTACGATCAGCACGGCCGCGATGATTTTGTAAATCGTTTTCTGTTTGTCCATCGTTAGTTTTCCTCTTTCTCCGAAGGACTCGGGGGAATGATGACTTTTGCCGGACATTTGGCAGCGCACTTGCCGCACTGCGTACATTTGTCGTAATCGATCTTCGCCAGGTTGGCATCCACGGCTACGGCACCGAACTCACACTGCCGTACACACAGGCTGCAGCCGATACATCCGGCCTGGCAGACTTTCTTGACCTGAGGTCCCTTATCCTTGTTCGAACACTGGACCCGAACATGGCTCTTTTCCGGAACCAGTTCGATCAGGTGTCTCGGACAGGTCTTGACGCACAGCCCGCAGGCCACGCACTTGTCTTCGTCCACGACAGCCACGCCGTCGATCACGCGGATCGCGTGCTGGGGACAGACCGATACGCAGGAACCGAATCCCAGGCAGCCATAGTCGCATTCACTGACGGGCACGCCGCCGAGCATTGCGCTGCGGCAGTCCTTGATGCCGATATAGTTGCCCTGGTTTTTGGTGACTTCACAGGAGCCTTTACATTTGACGAAAGCAACTTTCCGGTCGACCGCCTCAGCGGAGATGCCCATGATCTCACCGATCTTCTCGGCTACCGGCGTTCCGCCGACAGGGCATCCGTTGACCGGCGCGTCACCTGATGCGATGGCCGCCGCCATGGCGTCACATCCGGCATAGCCGCAGGCACCGCAGTTGTTGCCGGGCAGGCATTCGCGTACAGCCGCTTCTTTCTCGTCAACTTCTACATAGAATTTCTTGCCGGTGAACACCAGGCCGGCGCCCACCAGGATACCGATCACCGTGATGACGATCGTCGTGATGATAATGATTTCCATATACCCGAGCCCTCCTTAGAATGAAAGTCCCGAGAAGCCCATGAACGCGATGGACATCAGGGCCGCCGCGATCAGGACGATGGGTGCGCCGCGAAGCGGTTCGGGGATATCTTCCTCACGGATGCGGCTGCGGATGCTGGCCAGAAGGACGATCGCCAGGGTGAAGCCGAGCGCGGTACCGAAACCGGCCAGGACGCTTTCGATGAAGTTGTAGCTGTTCTGCACGTTCGTCAGCGCCACGCCCAGCACCGCGCAGTTCGTGGTGATCAGGGGCAGGTAGATACCCAGCGCCTTATAAACGGAAGGAGAAGTTTTCTTCAGGAACATTTCGACGATCTGCACCAGTGCGGCAATGACCAGGATGAAGACGATGGTCTTCATGAAGTCCATGCCTAAGGGCTCCAGGACGAAAGTATACAGGAGCGAGGCTACCGCGGAGGCGATCGTCATAACGAAGATGACCGCGCCGCCCAGGGAGGCGGATGCTTTCATGTCGCGGGATACGCCGAGGAAGGAGCAGATGCCCAGGAACTGGTTCAGAACCACGTTATTGATCAGGGCACCGGTGATGATGATGAGAATGAGATTCGTCATTTGCTCTCACCTCCTTCCAGTTTTCTGGAGGGGCAGGTCCGCATGGCGCCGCAGTTCGCGCAGCAGTGGTCGCAGCCATCGCTCTCGACCAGTTCCCTCTGGCGGGTCTTGATGCCGATCGCGTTCATGACCGCGATGAAGGCCGCGATGACCAGGAACGCTCCGGGCGGCTGGATGAAGATGCCCATGGGCTCGACGCCGTTCGGGAGCACCTGCAGCCCGAAGGCAGTACCGGAACCGAGGACTTCACGTACCAGGCCGGCCAGGGTCAGCGCAACGGTGAAGCCAAGGCCCATGCCCAGGCCGTCGAAGAAGGACAGCCCGATGGGGTTCTTGTTCGCGTAGGCTTCCGCACGGCCCAGGATGATACAGTTAACAACGATCAGCGGGATATAGATGCCCAGCTCTTTGTAGAGCGCCGGAAGATAGGCTTCGATCAGCAGCTCCGTTACGGTAACGAGCGAGGCAACGATGACGATATACGCGGGAAGGCGTACGTCATCCGGGATCACTTTACGAAGCGCGGAGATGACCACGTTCGAAAGGATCAGAACGGCGGTGGTGGAAAGACCCATACCGATACCGTTCATGGCCTGCGTGGATACGGCCAGGGTCGGACACATACCCAGCAGCAGGATCAGGGTGGGGTTCTCTTTGATCAGGCCGTTGTACAGCCGTTCGGTATATTTATTCAAACCAGGTCCCTCCCTTCAGTACATTATGGAAGAAGTCCAGGCCGGCATTCACCGCGTTCACGACCGCGCGGGAGGTGATGGTAGCACCGGAGATTGAATCGATTTCATTGCTGGCGGAAGCGCCGCCTTTGACGACCTTCAGCTGCTGCTCGGCCTTTCCGGTAAACTGGTCCTTGAAGGCCGGTTCATCGGCTTTCATACCAAGGCCCGGGGTCTCATTGAGCTCTGTGAAAGCTATTCCAAGGATCTTGCCGTCCATATCCAGGCCGACAGTCAGTGTCACATTGCCTTCCATACCATCACCGCTCGTCGCGGAGACGACATAGCCTACCGGATTGCCGGAAGCGTCGACGCCCATGGCTGCCGCGTTGATATGTGCTTTGCCGAAGGAGCCGCCGCCATATACATCCGCAGCCATCTGTTCGATCATCTTATCGATGTCCGAAGAGAACTTGAAGTTCGCGGCTTCAGGAAGCACCGCCTGGTAGGAAGCCGCATTCTCGGCTCTCTTCTGCTCGGCGATGGTATCTTCCGTCATCGAGAAGACGCCGGAGAGGGCCAGGCCGGCCAGCAGTGTGATCGCTGCCAGCACGAAGACCGGTTTCGGGATCTTCTTTGTGAACGGGACCTTTTCCTTGCCGGCCATCTTATCCAGGGCAGATTTGCGGTAAGCGTAAGGTTTGGGAATGATATAGGTCTCGATGAGCGGGGTGAAGAGGTTCGCGATGATGATCGAGTAGCTGAAGGAGTCTGCCGCGTTTCCGAAGACCCGGAACAGCGCGCCCAGCACACCGATCATTACACCGTAGACCGTCTGGCCCAGCCGGCTCACCGGAGAAGTCGTATAGTCGGTCGCCATAAAGAAGGCGCCCATGATCACACCGCCGCCACACAGCTGAGCCGCGAGGTAAGCCGGGTCGAAACCCTGCCCGCCGAACAGCCCCATAAAGAGTGTGAAGGCGACGATAATGGAGATCCAGATCTGGCCGTGGATGATATCCATCACCCAGAGCACCAGTCCGCCGACGAGAAGCGCCAGGATGGAAGCACCAATGACACCGCCGCCGGTCCCGAGGAACATATCGGTGACATTGACCGCCCGGCCGGCGGAAAGTTCTGCCAGCGGGGTCGCCATGGCTACGCCGTCCACCTTGAAGATGGTCATGGAGCTTCCAAAGGACAGAAGCAGGAAGCAGCGGGCGGCCAGCGCCGGATTGATGAAGTTCTTTCCCAGTCCGCCGAAGGCACATTTGACGACCAGGATCGCGAAGATCGAACCTAAGATCGGTGCGTAGAGCGGGGTGGACGGAGAAAGGGACAGGGCCAGCAGAAGGCCGGTGACGACAGCGCTGCCGTCTTTCCAGGTATCCGGCCGGCCGGTGATCTTGTCATAAAGGAATTCCGTGAGGAACGCCGTCAGCACAGACGAGAGTACGATCAGGCCGGCATACACGCCGTTCACCGCGATACCTACGATGGTAGCGGGAAGCAGCGCGACGACCACCATGATCATGATGAACTGTGTCGTCCATTTATCCCTGGTCTGCGGGCCGGCGGAAAGGTTCAGCATCATTTGACTCATTTCTTACCTCCCGCCGCCGCAGCGCGTTTCGCTGCCAGGATCTCGGCCTTGACCTGCTTGAAGGTCTGGGTGAGCGGCCGTTTCGCCGGGCAGATATAGGTGCAGGATCCACAGGCGATACAGTCGAGCCCGTAGAGCTTCGTCTCATAGCGTTCCATGTCGCCGTGCTCCGCGGCTTCCGCCATCATCTGCGGCATCAGTCCCTGCGGGCACACCGTGGTGCAGCGGCCGCAGTGCAGGCACGCGGTCATCTGGATCTCGGCTTTTTCCAGCGGGTCTTCCGCCCAGAGCAGCAGGCCGTTGGTCGTCTTGTGGATGGGAATATCCAGGCTGGAGAGCGTCAAGCCCATCATGGGGCCGCCGCAGATCGCCTTCTTAAGTGCGAGGCCGTCTTTCAGGCCGCCGCATTCTTCCATGATCTCCCTGAAGCTCGTGCCATCCCGGACGATCAGGTTGGCGGGATTTTTCACCGCGTCACCGCTCACCGTCATGACATGGGAGAACAGGGGCTCGTTATACATCACCGCACGCTGGACGGCGTACAGGGTACCTACGTTGTCCACGATGCAGCCCGCGTCCGCCGGCAGTTTGGAGGTGGGGAAATCCACTTCCGCGACTACCTGGATAAGGCTTCTCTCACCGCCCTGCGGGTACTTGGTAGGCAGATCCAGCACCTGGATCTTTTCCTTGCCCTCAGCCGCCTTTTTCATGGCTTCGATGGCCTTCGGCTTGTTGCGCTCGATGGCGATCACGCCGACAGCGTTCGGGAAAAGCTTTAAGGTGATCTCCAGGCCTTCCACGATCTCCGGGGCGTATTTCTGCATCAGCTGGTCGTTGCAGGTCAGGTACGGCTCACACTCGGCGCCGTTCGCGATGACATACTTGATCGCGGCCGCGTCCCTGGGCGCCAGCTTGACAGCTGTCGGGAATCCGGCGCCGCCAAGGCCCACGATCCCGGCCTCTTTGACCTTCGCGAGGATGCCTTCTTTGGAGAGATCCGGCTCTTCAACCTTCTCCCCCATGCCTTCTTTCTTATTATAAAGCCCATCGTTCTCGATCACGATCGACTCCAGCATCGCCCCGGAAATCGTGCGGCGTTTTTCCACCGCTTTGACCTTTCCGGAGCATGAACAAATGATGTTTGCGGACACAAAGCCATCGGCTTCTGCGATCAGCTGCCCCACAAGGACCGCGTCACCGCGCTTCACGACAGGCTTCGCCGGCTTTCCGATATGCTGAGCCAGGGGAAAGACCATTTCCCCTTTTGCGTCAAACACACGTAAAGCTGCGCCTTCGCTCAGCTCTTTGCGTTCCCTGGGATGGACACCGCCGCGAAAAGTACTTTTCACTGTTCCAGGCTCCCTTCCGGAAATATTAATGAATCACGTGCGTGCTATTTAATTAAAGCACTATAGTATTATGATTGTACCATCTTATGCACGGTTTGTAAACCCGAATCGAGACTATGCGGTAAAATAAAACAATTTGGCATTGAGAGGACATTTCAGGTATGGTATACTTGATTCAAATTTATGCCATGCGAGGTATGACCGGATGAACAAAGTCACCACCAGTGTTCAGATCGTCCTGGCCCAGCACTGCAACGGTTATAAGAATCCCAGGCTCTTCGGCGGGCAGCTGATGAGCTGGATCGACGTGATCGGTGCCGTCGCCGCCCAGCGCTTTACCGGAATGCAGGTCACGACCGTTGCCATCGATCACCTGAACTTCATGAAGCCGGCCTTCCTGGGCGATACCGTGGTCCAGAAAGCTATGGTGACCTGGAGCGGGAAGACCTCTCTGGAAGTACGCGTCGACACGTATGTGGAAAAGCTCAACGGCGAGCGTGAGCTCACCAATCAGGCCTATGTCGTGTTCGTCGCCCTGGGAGAGGACGGAAAACCCACTCCGGTCCCGAAGTTCGTCCCCGAGACCGATGAGGAAAAACGAGAATATGAAGCAGCAGCCGACCGAAGACGGATCCGGCTCGCGGAAGCATGGAAACAGGAACGGCTGAGGAGGAATGAGTGATGTATGAATCGATTGAAGAGATCTTTGGACTGATCGTCAACTATGCGGTTTTGATCAGTGAACTTGCCGGCGTGTCCGTTCTGGTCGTCACGTTGATCAAGGCCTTTATCGGCTGGATCCGGAAAACGGATGGGATTCGTCTTGACCTCGCGCAGGGCATCGCGCTGGCGCTGGAATTCAAGCTGGGCGGAGAGGTCCTGCGTACCGTTATCGTCCGCGAATGGAATGAACTGATGATCCTTGGCGCGATCATCGTCCTTCGCGGCGCGCTGACCTTCCTCATCCACTGGGAGATCAAGAACGAAGAAAAGAAGCTCGAAAACTAATGCCCGGCCATATCCAATCAAATCTATTTTCAAGGAGGACCATCTATGTCTGTGAACCTGAAAGCCAAACCCTTTTATCTGTCCGATGAAGACATCGCGTGGGTCGAGTCAACGCTCGCGTCCCTGAGCGAAACAGAGAAGATCCAGCAGCTTTTCTGCACCTCTTCCATGGGCAATCTCGATGATCAGCTCGCTGATTTTAAACGGCTCGGCTTCAAGCCCGGCGGCACGCTGTTCCGTAAATCATCCGCGAAAGAACTGCGGGAGAAAGTGGAAAAGATCCAGAATTACAGCAAAGTTCCCATGCTGATCGCGGCAGACCTTGACCGCGGCGCCTGGAACCTGATCGAGGAAGGCACCTGCAACGGCCATCATATGCAGATCGCTGCCACCGGCGATCCGGAACTGTCCTATAAAGCGGGCCTTCTGTGCGCGAGAGAATGTACCGCGACCGGTGTGAACTGGGACTTCGGTCCGGTCACCGATATCGACTACAACCCCTACAGCCCCATCGTCAACGTCCGTTCCTTCGGCGATCAGCCCGAGATGGTCGCTGAGTTCACTTCCCGCTACTGCCAGGGTCTGAAGGACGGCGGCATGCTTGCCTGCGCCAAGCATTGGCCCGGTGACGGCCGCGACCTCAGAGACCAGCACTTCGTCGCTTCCGTCAACGACCTGTCCGTGGAAGAATGGGATGCGACCTATGGTATGATCTACGGCCGCCTGATCGACGAAGGATGCCCGACTGTCATGACCGCCCATATCATGCAGCCGGCCTACTCCCGCTACTACAATCCCGATATCAAAGACGAAGAAATCATGGTCGGCTCCCTGAACTATGACCTCCACAACAAACTGCTGCGCGGCAAACTCGGCTTCAACGGCCTGATCGTGACCGACGCTTCCTCCATGGTCGGCTTTATCGAGAGAGTCCCGCGTTCCAAAGCAGTCCCGCTGTCCATCGCGAATGGCGCCGACATGTTCCTGTTCAACCGTGACCTGGAAGAAGACTATGAGTTCATGCTCAAAGGCTATGAAGACGGCGTCATCACGCCCGAGCGCCTGGACGAGGCGGTCACCCGTATCCTGGCTGCCAAGGCTATGCTCAAACTCCATGAGAAAGCGAAAGCCGGCGCCCTTGTTCCTCCGGTGGAAGCCCTTGAGATCTTCAACGATCCCGCCGGCAAGGCCCAGGGAAGAGAGATCTCTGACAAAGGCATCACCCTCGTGCGCAACGACGAAAACGTCCTGCCGTTCGACTGCGAGAAAGTCAAGAATATCTATGTGATCGTCATCGGTGATCAGCCCGGCTATCACAACCATGCCTGCGGCTATGGCAAGATCTTTGTTGAGGAGCTGGAAAAACGCGGATTCAACGTCATCCTGTACGATCCGGAAAATCCGGACGTGCCGTTCAACATCGGCAGAGCCAAGATCGCGGACGTGAAGAAACAGGTCGATGTGATCTGCTACTTCGCCAACGTCCAGACCAGCGGCGGTGACAGCGCAGCCCGTATCTCCTGGCCCGGCGTCCGCGGCACCCTTCCTACGCTGATCATGGATATCCCGACCATCATGGTCTCCATCGACAATCCGTATCTGGCGACCGACGCTCCCGGCTTCAAGACTATGGTCAACGCCTATACCTCCGAAGACAACAACGTCAAAATGCTGGTCGGCAAGCTTTGCGGCGAGACCACCTTCAAAGGCGTCAGCCCGATCGACCCCTTCAAAGGCAAATTTACGAAAGTCAACTGATTAATCAGAAAGAAAGGTATTTATGGGCAATCCAAAAGTCGACGCTGTCCTTGAGCAGCTCTCGAAAACCATCTACGGCAAAGACCGGCAGTGCCGGCTTGCCCTCGGCGCTCTCCTCGCCCGCGGCAACCTTCTGATCGAGGATGTCCCGGGCGTGGGGAAAACCACGCTGGCCCTGGGCCTTTCCAGGGCCATGGCCTTAAGTTTCGGCCGCATCCAGTTCACCCCGGATACCCTGCCCGGTGATATCACCGGCTACTCCACCGTAAACATGCATACCGGCGAACTCGTCTTCCACGACGGCCCGGTCATGAACCATATCATCCTTGCCGACGAGATCAACCGGACGAGCCCCAAGACCCAGGCCAGTCTGCTGGAGGTCATGGAAGAACAGCATGTAACGGTCGAAGGCAAGACCACCCCTGTCCCGCAGCCGTTCATGGTCATCGCGACAGAAAACCCCATCGAGTTTTCCGGCACCTACCAGCTGCCGGAGGCACAGCTCGACCGTTTCCTGATGCGCATCTCCATGGGCTACCCGGAAAAAGGCGATGAGGACGATATGCTCCGCCGTGACCTCACAGGCGAAAAGAACGCGCCTGTCACACCGGTCCTCACCAGAGAGGATGTACTTCAGATGCAGGAAGAGACTTCGAATGTCAAGGTCAGCGAGGCCATTCGGCACTTTATCGTCGAGATCGTCCGCGCGACCCGTAACACAGTCTCCCTTTCCCTCGGCGCCAGCCCCCGTGCGACCCTGGCCCTGACGCATGCCGCGCAGGCCTGGGCCTACATGAAGGGAGAAGATTACGTCGTGCCCGAGGACGTCCTGGCTGTCGTCCGGCCGGTGCTCTGCCACCGTCTCGTCCTGTCCCTGGATGCCAGCATCCAGAACCAGACCGCGGACGGCGTTCTGACAGAATGCCTGAAAACGGTCCCTGTTCCCCCTGTTACTAAAAAATGAAAAAAGCTCTCAGGTTCCGGCAGCTGCTGATGGCGCTTGTCATTCTGGCAGCTGCCGTACTCATCGGTTTCAAGGGAGGCGCCGCCAGCTATCTTCTGTTCTGGGGTGCTCTCATCCTCCCGATCTCGGCTCTCATCTTTCGAAGACTCGTTCGGTCCTCGCTGGTCATCCGCCTGGAGGTGGATAAATCCAGCGTGGTCAGGGGCGAGCTTTTGGCATGCAAACTGATGCTTAGAAACGACAGCTATATCACGATTCCCGAGATCCGGATCCGAATGAGTGAAGGAAAGATCCATTTCGCTGAGGACGAACAAACCCTCTACTGCTCCCTGGCGCCGGGGGAAGAAAAAACCTATGAATTCCATCCTGTCTGCCGGCATTACGGATACTGCCGGGTCGGCGCCTCTTCCATCCACATTCCCGATTATTTCTCCCTGACCGAGCTGAAATACGAGAAGATCGAACATGTCAATGTCCTTCCCAGGCAGCAGCGGATCGATCAGCTGCCCATCGCGCCGCCGGAGGAAAAGGATCAGCAGAAGGTGGATAAAAGCTATTTCGGAGAAATGATCCCAGACGGCCAGTGGAAGCTGTATTCCAGAGGCGACGATATCCGCCGTGTCAACTGGAAAGCCTCCGCTCGGTCTCAGAAACTGATCCTGAAAAACCTGTCGCCTGAACCAAAAAGCGAGCTGATCCTGATCCCCGACGGAAGAAAAGACGGTCCCGAGGGCGAAGCCGGATGGCAGGCCCAGGACGATATCGTCGAAGGAACGCTCGCTATCGCCGATTATTTCCTGCGCCGCGGGATCGCGCTGAAAGTCCTTCCGGACGCGAACCGCCGCCAGCTGGTGGGTTCTATTGCCGCCTATCCGCGGCTTTACAAAATGATGGCCCGGAATTTCTTCAGCGGCGAATCCAGTCCGGAGGATGCCCTGAATTATCATGTGACTTCGGAAGCCGTCGGACGATACATCCTGCTGACATGGGAAGTGACCGAATCCCTGATCCGCAAACTGAGTCTTCTTATCTCCCGAGGCGCCAGGATCACGCTGATCTATATCGGCGACTCTACGGAAGCATCCGCCCTGGCCGCGTCGGAAAACAAGCTCACCTTCCTTCAGGCGCCTTCCGACAGAGATTTCTTCTCTGTCCTTTCCGGCGGCAGTGAGGTGCCTTCCGCTTCCGGGAAAGGAGGCGGCGCATGAGAGAATTTCTGGATAAATACCTCCCCCGCTGGCTTCTTCTGTTCCTGATCACGACCGCCGCGGTCCTGGTTTTCCCCTATCGTACCTATATCAACGTCTCCACCGGTACCGTCATAGGTTTCCTGGCCATCTGGATCACTCTGCTCCTTCTGGCCGACCGGCTGGTGAAGATCATCGGTCCGATCCTTCTGTATGTTCTGACCTTCCTTCTCCTGACCCGCGTTTTCGGTGGTACCGAATGGATGGGCGAAACCTTACAGTTCTGGAAAGATACGCCATATGAGGATTTCGCCGGCACCAACGCCCTGGTCACCCTGGGCGGCGCGGCTGTTGCTCTGATCCTTCTCTATCCCGTTCAGTATTTCTGGCCCAGACTTGTCCTTGCCTGTGCCTGGGTCATCATATGGATATTGGCCGCCATCTTTGGTGAGCGTCTGCCGAAGACTTCCATCGTCCTGATGATGCCGCTGGTGCTCTTTACCCTGACCGAAGTCCTTCGGCGCCGCCGGCTTCCCCAGACCAAGCGGCCCGCCATCGTCCTGCTGATCTGCAGCCTGATCAGCTCTCTTCTGTTCCTTCTGCCGACAGACGCACAGCCCTATCCGTACAAGCTGCTCCATGCCGCGTGGGATGAGGTGCAGAAGGTCTGGGAAAAGATCGATACGCAGCTTCACTACCGCACCGTGGGCGACTCGGAGTTTTCCATCGATTCTATCACGGAATCGGGCAATCTCGTCGGGACCGACGAGGATAAGGATTATGCCCACCTGGTCAAGGTCTGGCTGGATTTCGGCGGTTCAAGCGTCGTTTATCTCCCCGGTACGACCTGGAACTATTTCGATGGGACCCGGTGGAAAAACATGGCCCAGCCCGAAGATCCAACGCTGCTGGAGTGGAATCTGGATACCGCCGAACATGTCTACGCACTCTGGCGCGCGACCCGCGGCGATCCTTCGGTCGTCGGCGCAGAATATGTGCGAAAACGAGCACTGTATATCGACTATTATCAGATGAACACCCGTACCCTGTTTACGACGCCGAACCTTCTGCAGATCAAGGCAGACGAGGCGAGGTACCCGTTCCAGACTTATCCGGGCAAAGTCCTGTTCAACTATATGCAGGAGGAAGATACTGCTTACCGGCTGTATTTCCTAGAGACCAATGCCCGAATGACAAATGTCATCCGCGATGCGGAAGGCTATTCGTACGACGCCGGAAAAGTCCAGTCCTGGGGACAGATCGCCGGCACCTATGAGGCCGAATTCCTGCTCGATATGGAATGGAACGTACAGATCGAAGAGCTGCTGTACCGCCGGCAGGAAGAGATCTATCGTGACTATCTGGCACTGCCGGAAAACCTGTCGCCCGAGATCCAGAAGCTTGCCGCCGAGATCGTCCGCGGAAAGAGTACGGATTACGAGAAGATCATCGCGATAGAGCACTATCTGAAGACGAATTACGGCTATAATCTTCATCCGGCCTCTCCGGATGAAAACACGCCCGTGCTGGATCATCTGCTCTTTGAGACAAAGGAAGGTTACTGTACCTGGTTTGCCACTGCGGCATCGGTGCTCTGCCGCGTCTGTGGTATCCCCACCCGTTATGTGGAAGGTTACCGCACCGAACTCGAACAGCAAAACGCGCTCTGGCTGGACGATGATTCCCGTCACGCCTGGTGTGAAGCCTATCTTCCGGGGTACGGCTGGATCGTACTGGAAGCGACGCCGGGATTTATCGGTTCACAGGCTACCTGGGACGCGGAAGGCGTGCTCGATGTGAAGATGCAGGAACGTCGTGACGCCGAGAAGAAAAAAGCCGAAGAAGCAGAAGAGCCGGCAGTGGAGAAGAAACCCGTTCCCGTCGGAAAGATCGTGCTGATCGTCGTGGCCGTACTGATCCTCGGCGGCGTCGCCACATTCTTCCTCCTGTGGGATCGGAAGAAAAAAGCCTATGCCGCGATGTCCTACAGCGAGAAGATCCGGGCGGATCTGCCGGTGCTCCTCGCGGCGCTTTCCCGCCGTGGCTATGACCGGAAAAAGACTGAAACGCTGCGCCATCTGTTCCGCATCATCCACTGGCCCAGCTACGGCCTGGAAAACGATGAGCCCGACCGTCTCGTAAAGATTTATCATGATGTGATCTTCGGTGAAAAGGAACTCGGCGAAGAAGAATGGCAGTTCCAGCACGAGATCATGAGGAAACTCTCCTCCCGGCGCAAGGTGCTGAGGATGCTGAATAAATAACAGCGCTGTTATCAATTTTCAAAGTCAGAACACAGTAATACCTGATAAATATCTGAAGAAAAACCAGTAAAAGGCGATTCTTGAAAGCTTTTGGGGTGTTTAGCTTTTTTTCTTGTTTCGCCACCCAGAATCTCCTGTGATTTTTGGATAAGATATTCACTTGACAAGCTATCTTGTCCAGGGATTGGAAAAGATAATC
>JAFRZE010000077.1 GCA_017442735.1 Bacillota bacterium | reverse complement strand
GAGATGGAAGTAGTCGCAGTAGACGTTGTAGACCCGGTCCACCGTCTGTTGGAACCGGGACTCGTCCTGGCGCTTCCGCTTGGCTTTCTGACGAATGCCAGGCTTCACGTCCGGCCTGTTTTCCAGATCCACCGTAAGGCCCATGTCTTCGATGAGTTTGCCAGCGGCTTCATAAGCCGGCAGGCCAAATAGCTTCGAAGCGAACCGGATCACGTCGCCTTTCTCCTGACATCCGAAACAGATGAAGTTCTTATCGACCTTCATGCTCGGGTTCCGGTCCTCATGGAACGGACAGCGCATCATGCCGTTCCGGCTGACTTTGTATCCGTAATGCTCCGCGACTTCGCGGGTGCTGACCTGTTCTTTTATCTCTGAATAGATTCCCGTAATCATCACTTCCTTTCGTACCGGGACATGAAAAAAGCGTCTGTCTTCAATCGGTAATCCTGATCAAAACAGACGCTTCTTAAAGCTCGATATTCTGTTGTTTCTTCTTCGGCGGCACTCCCTGTTCTTCACGCCTTCTGGCGTTCAGCTCGTCCGCCCTTTTCTGATTCCTCGCAAGCCTGTCGCGGATCGATTCCTTGATCGGTTCCTTGATCACGGCTTTCTTTTCCGGAGATTTCATAATCGCGGAGATCCTGTCGGAGATATATTGTGTCATCCCCTTAAATCGGTTCATGATTCCACCGAAGATCCGGCCTGCGAAGTTCCTGTCCCTTTCGGAGAGGCCCGCGTTATTCAGAACGAGCCGCCGCTGTTCTTCAATCAGGCTAAAGTCCTCATTTCGGATTTCTTCCTGAACCGTTCTGGTCACAACTTCAGCAGCTTTCTCATACGCGACTTCCGAGATTTCCTCGACGAAGGCCTCCGTGTCCTCGATGCGGACCGTCAGTTCTTCCAGATCCGCTTTCTTTGATTCGATCTGCTGGTCTTGAACCGCCATCTGCTGTTTCTGTTTCATCAGGATGTAGTCCTGCTTCTCCAGATACTTACGTCCGCCGTATTCCGGTTCATGATCCAGGTGGAGTCCGTGCCTGGCTGTGATATCGAAAAGCATGGCGCGGCAGGCGGCGTCGAAAGTCATTTTTCTGTTGTTCAGCTTGCTGGGCTTCTGGTCCGGATTCGGAAGATCGAAGCCGAGTGCTTCAAGAGCTTTTTCCTGTTGCGGCGCGATCTCGCCGTAGCGGTTTTCACAGTCGAAGACGTGACGCTCATGGATGTGCGGCGTCGATTCGTCCAGATGCAGTGACCAGTCCAAGATGTGGATGTGGGATCCGAAGCGGCGTTCAAATTCCTCAAAGAACTCCGCCGCGATCTCCGCCAAAACTTCCGGCGGCACGGATGCTTCCATCGTTCCGATCTGGATCAGCGATTCTTCCGGACAGGTCTTTTTGTCCTTCCAGAGATCCTGCGGTGTTCGGTCCCTGGACGAATGCCCGGTCTGCCTGTTTCGCTCATGCTGGCCTTCGCAGTAATCGGCATAGTGTTCCAGATAATACGCCTGCTCGATCTGCTCAAAAGAGTAAACGATCCTGTCTTCCTGTTCCCGGTCCGAAGGAAAGTGAAAACTCTGGTAGCAGTCCCAGTACACGTTTTGCTTCGCCCGCTCCTGGTCGATATGGTCACTGTTCCCGATGTCGAAGCGGCGGTCATTGTGCTTCGGGTTATAAGCGCCGTTCTTCCCGGACCTTCCATTGTGTCTTGTGAGTTTCATTGGTTCCTCCCATTTTTGAAATTCATGCTTTACCCCTGCCTCTCAACACCCGGAAAAAGCGTCACGGTGTCGGCAGGTAATACCCAGTACTAAGTGACGGTTCCCATCACTTAACTGGGCGGGGCCTTGCCCTCGACCCTCGCCGGACGCTTCGCCCCGGCACCCAGACAGGGGATTGCGTCCCCTTGCCCCTGCTCCGGCAGAACCGTTACTCGCCCGTTTGCCTGGCAGCTCGTTTCGGTTCTCCCGGTTTT
>JAFRZE010000076.1 GCA_017442735.1 Bacillota bacterium | reverse complement strand
GCAAGCTTTATGGATCTCTTTGAGGGCGATACGGCTAAGATCGATGAGATGAACCGGATGATCGCCGGTGATTTCGGCTTCAAGGACATCTTCCCGGTTTCAGGCCAGACTTATCCCAGAAAGACAGACGTGAGGATCCTGAACTGCCTTTCATCCATAGCTCAGAGTCTTTACCGAATGGCAAACGACATCCGTCTCCTGGCCCATGACCGGCAGTTGGAGGAGCCATTTGAAAAGAATCAGATCGGATCCTCTGCAATGGCTTACAAGAGGAACCCCATGAGATGTGAGCGTATTTGTTCCCTTTCAAGATATCTCATGACCAACGCCATGAACGGCGTTATGACCGCTTCGTCACAATGGCTTGAAAGGACGCTGGATGATTCTGCCAACCGCAGGATATCTCTTCCGGAAGGCTTCCTTTGCTGCGATTCTGTTTTACGTCTCGCAAAAAATGTGACTAACGGCTTACACGTCAACGAAAAGGTCATAGCCAAGGCTCTCCGTGAGAATCTGCCATTCATCGCAACAGAAAACATCATCATGGAAGCCGTCAAACGCGGCGGTGACCGTCAGGCCGTCCACGAGATAATCAGAAGATGTTCCATGGAAGCCACCGCAAAGATGAAGGATGGTGAAGACTGCGATCTGGTTGAAAGGCTGCTGAAAGAACCCGAACTCGGCCTTGACAGGGAAACCTTTGACGCACTGCTGGATCCTGCCCTGTATATCGGAAGATGCCCGGAGCAGGTGGAAAAGTACGTTGAGAGCATCAGACCCTTTTTGAAAGATATTATGTCGGGATCTGAAGAGATAAATATATAAGGTAAAGAAAGAAGGATACTATGGATAAAGTACTTGTGCTGGATTTCGGCGGACAATACGATCAGCTCATCGCAAGGCGCGTAAGGGAGCTGGGCGTATATTCCGAGATCAAAGCATACAGCAGCATAAGTCCCGAAGAGATCGCCGCCTGCGGCTACAATGCCGTGATCTTTACCGGCGGTCCCAACAGCGTTTATCTGGAGACCTCTCCGCACTACGATCCTTCCCTGCTCGGTATGGGCATACCGGTCCTGGGGATCTGCTACGGCGACCAGCTCTTATGCTGGATGGCAGGCGGCACTGTGGAAAGTGCGGGTGTGTCTTCCGAATACGGAAAGACTGAACTCGTGACCGATCATCCCGGCGGAGAAGCGGAAGCTCTTTTGGCCGGTGTCCCTGACATCAGTACAGTATGGATGAGCCACACGGATCACGTAGGCGCTCTGCCTCCGGGATTTGTAAACCTGGCTCATACTTCGAGTTGCCCCTCTGCAGCCATGGGCGATCCCTCAAGGAAACTTTACGGAGTGCAGTTCCACCCTGAGGTCACCCATACCGAATACGGAAAAAACATTCTTTCCAACTTTCTGTTCAGGATCGCTGAACTAAAAGCCGACTGGAGAATGGACGACTTCATAGAGAGCTCCATTGAAAAATACCGCAGAGAACTCAAGGGCAAAAAAGTCCTTCTGGCTCTTTCCGGAGGCGTTGACTCCTCTGTGTGCGCAGCGCTTTTAAGCAAAGCCATCGGAAGCGACCTGACATGCGTCTTCGTTGACCACGGTCTCCTCAGAAAAGACGAGGGCGACCTGGTG
>JAFRZE010000075.1 GCA_017442735.1 Bacillota bacterium | reverse complement strand
GCTCGGCTCCTTTGGCGATGCATCTGACAGTTTTACCAAAGTCATGGAAGCTGTTTCGGGAGCTGTGGCCTTCTTGCTTTTGGTACTTATGGGGATCGGGATGCTAAGGATGGCAAAACACAGATCGATCAGGTGATCCTGACGATAGAACGGAGCCCCTGTATTCGGATAGAAAACATGGATTGCCGCAGCATCCCTCCGGCGGCGGATGGAAGCGGCTTTCGGACTGCATGGTAGGAAGAGAATGGATGCTATAGACTGGGAGCGGTTAACTCCGGAGCAGAAGAAAAAACTGCTCTTTCTGAAACAGAAGGAACTGCTTGACACTTTTCTCGCCCATCACGCAATCAGCCAGGCGCAGTATGACAAAAGCCTGGGCGATCTGACGGAGAAGATGGGAATCAAAACCTTGGGAGAAGGGCCCATATGAAAGTAGAGCAATTTGTTTTAGCTTATGAAGTTGAGCAGGACCGCATCCGGGCGTTGCTTCCCCGCGGTTATTCGTCTCTTCGTCCTGTTCTGCGAATCAATACGGAGATTCGGAACGACAAGGAAGTCTATGTGGAATTCAACGTCCCCGTCTCGCATAACGGAACGAACGGCTGGCTGAATATTACCAACTGGAGCAGTGAGCGTGATCCCGTTTCATTCCGCAAAGACGGCAAAGAGGTGCTGATCGAAGCTCCTTTTATGGAACTTCACTATGCCGGGACCGGTATGCGGGGAGGCTGCCCTGCCGAAAAGGATAACGGCGGATGCTTCTTCCTGACAAGGACAGGTGCGGATCTGATGCCGCCGGAACGGATAGAGGAACTGAAGGAATTCTGCGACGCCTCTTTTGCCTGGCATTTTTCCGAAGGCGATGCCTGCGGCAAAAGTCAGGGGAAAACGCTTCCGGCCGCGTGGACTCCGCCGGGAAGGGATTATCCGAAGACGGTCTTTTCTGCTGAAAATGCGGCAGCGATTCCCTGCCAGCAGGTGCTGGGAACCTATATAGTCCGCTTTACCAGAGAGGAAGAACCTCCGAAAGACGGGATTACTGCCAACCTGTATTATACGGGGAAAGGAGACAATGCCCTTCGTTTTGCGGAAGAAATGATATCTTCCGGAACAGTCGCAAAGATCCGTGCCGAAGAAGGAAATCTGCAGTATGATTATTTCCACCCGCTGGACGATCCGGAGACAGTACTCCTGATCGACAGCTGGGACAGCCAGGAAGCGCTGGATGCGCATCTCGTATCTCCTATGATGACCGTGATTGCGGAGCTGAGGGAGAAATATGACCTAACAATGCGGGTAGAGCGGTATAAACGGGCGGATCTTCCGCTTTCCGAATTGCCCTTTATAAGAATAAAAGTGAATGGAGAGGAACCGAAACATGGAATATAAAGAAGTGATCAAAGCGCGTTTTTCGTGCAGGAAGTTTGACGGCAGGGCTGTTGAACCGGAAAAGCTGGAAAGGATTCTGGAAGCCGGGCGGCTGGCACCTACGGCCAAGAATCTTCAGGGACAGCGTATTTATGTGGCACAGTCACCGGAAGCACTTGGAAAGATCGATCAGATTACACCCTGCCGCTACGGCGCAGGGACCGTGCTGGTCGTCGCCTTTGACAAAAATGCAGTGTTTATCTTTCCCGGAGGAAAGCGCAATTCCGGGATCGAGGATGCAACTATTGTGGCCACACATCTGATTCTGGCGGCAGCTGATGAAGGCTTGAGCAGCTGCTGGATCAATTTCTTTGAGCCCGATGAGGCGGCCAAGGCATTGGGGCTTCCGGAAAACGAAGAG
>JAFRZE010000074.1 GCA_017442735.1 Bacillota bacterium | reverse complement strand
GCTGCTCAATCAGCCGAAAAATAACAGATACCTGTTCATAGTTATCTTTGGCCAGCTCAATCAGGTGGCCTTTTTCTTATGCCTTCATTCTTGTCTGCATTTTTTTAAAATTTTCTCTTGACTTTTTATTAGTAGACTTTCGTTAATTAAGAGATTCCGCGGAATGATACCACTAAATGTCGGTTTTGTCAAATTTTCTTATTTTTCCCGGCTTTTCGAACATCCTTCAGCGCTGAAGAAATCTTGCTTTCCCGGCTTTGCTGTGTTACACTTTTTCCAGGTATTTTCGTCAAATTTACAAAAGGAGAATTGCCAATGTTTAGAGCACCCACCACCCCTGAAGTCACTCAGCGTGAGATCACCAATCAGCAGCGGGTCAGAGATCTGGCTGTCGAATGTATGGTCCTGCTCAAGAACGACGGGACACTGCCGCTGAAAAAACGCGGGAATATCGCGCTTTACGGAAACGGCGCGCGCGCGACCGTCAAGGGCGGCACCGGTTCCGGCGATGTATATGTACGGGAAAGCATCAATGCCCTGGAAGGTCTGAAAAGGGAAGGCTTTACCGTCACGACCATAGACTGGATCGACCGCCAGGAGCAGGCAGTCAAAGATGAACAGGAAGCATACAGTAAAGCTGTCATCGAGGCGGCGATCGCCGACGGCCAGACCCCGGAAGTCGCCCATATGATGCTGATGCTCAATCCTCTTGTCCCTAAGGCGCTGACGCCGGTCACCCCCGAGGATATCAAAAACAGCGATACCGATACCGCCGTTTATGTTCTTTCCCGCAACTCCGGCGAAGGAAAGGACCGCAGCGCGGAAGCCGGCGATTACGAGATCTCCCCGGCGGAAGCGGAAGTGCTTGCCACGCTCGCGAAAGGCTATGACAAACTCATCGTCCTGCTGAACATCGGCGGCATTATTGATACCAAACCGCTCCGAGCCATTGAAGGAATCAATTCGATCGTCCTGGCAGGCCAGATGGGCAACATGACCGGAACCATCCTGGCGGATCTTCTGACCGGCGCGGGCATCCCCACCGGAAAGCTGACCGATACCTGGGCGGAAAACTACAGTGATTATCCTTCCTCCGCCACCTTCAGCCACAATGATAACGATGTCAGTGACGAGTACTATACCGAAGGCATTTTCGTAGGCTACCGCTATTTCGATACGTTCAACGTGACGCCGGCTTATCCCTTCGGCTATGGAAAGACCTACACCGATTTCTCCATCGAGACCGAAAGCGTCAGCGTAGAAGGCACCGAAGTCACCGTCAAAGCGAAAGTCACGAATATCGGAGCCGAGTATCCCGGAAAAGAAGTCGTTCAGGTATATGTTTCCGCCCCTGAAAAGGGCCCGGTCAAACCTTACCAGGAACTGAAAGGCTTCAAGAAGACCCGGATGCTCCAGCCCGGCGAGTCCGAGACCGTAGAGATCGTCATGAAGGCCGAGTCCTTCGCTTCCTTCTGCCCCAAGCATCCGGCCTGGGTCCTTCCCGAAGGCGATTACGTGATCCGTGTGGGCAACTGCTCCAGAAATACGCACGTCGCGGCGATCGTTCAGCTTCCCGAGACCGTGAAAGTCCAGCTGGTTAAGTCTCTTTTCCAGGATCCGGAAGGACCGGTCGAAGAGATCGTACCGGAAGGCGCTCACTGGACCGCGCCGTTTGAGGAAGAAGAAAAGGCAGCCTGCGTCAAGCTTCAGCTGGATCCTGCCGCCTTTACCACAAAAGAAGCGGTTTACTCCGAACTTCCCGCCGCTCTGCCGAAGAAGGAATTCGATCACGTGCTTCAGTTTGACGAAGTCATAAGCGGCAAGGTCAGCCTGGATGAATTCATCGCGGATCTTTCCGACGAAGAGATCTGCTATCTGATGGTCGGCAACTCGGTCAGAAATAAAGGCTTCAACAATGTCCTCGGTTCCGCTTCGAGATATCTGCCCGGTTCAGCAGGCGAAACGACGGAAATGATGCTGGAGTCCCGCGGACTCAAGCTCATGGAGCTCTGCGACGGTCCCGCAGGCCTTCGCCTGACGCCCGTGTTCGTTGAAAAACCGGACGGAACCTTCGCCCGCGTAGATACCCGTCCGGGAGCCGCTCCTCCTCCGGAAGGTATCCTGCACTATCAGTATCTGACCGCGATCCCGATCGCCATGACGCTGGCTTCCTCCTGGAATATGGATCTGATCGAGGCCATGGGTGATATCGTAGGCTCGGAAATGGAAGAGTTCGGCGCGACCCTGTGGCTGGCTCCCGGTATGAACATCCACCGTAACCCGCTCTGCGGCCGTAACTTCGAATACTATTCCGAGGATCCGCTGCTTGCCGGCAAATGCGCCTCCGCCGATACCCGCGGCGTCCAGAAGCATCCCGGCTTCGGAACCACGATCAAACATTTCCTGGTCAACAATCAGGAAGACAACCGTATGTTCACCAACTCGCACGTCAGCGAGCGGGCGGTCCGTGAGATCTACGCGAAGAATTTCCAGATCGCTGTAGAAGAAGCGCAGCCCATGTCGCTGATGACTTCCTACAACCTGGTCAACGGCGTCCACGCCGCGAACTATACGGATTCCGTCACGAGCCTGCTTCGCGACGAATGGGGATTCAAGGGAATGGTCATGACCGACTGGCTGACGACTTCCGACCTCTCTGAGCTGCTTTCCGTCGGCGCTGTAAAGAAATACCCCAAGGCTGACGCGGCGCTCTGCGTCGTCGCTCAGAACGACCTGATCGAACCCGGCGAGATGCCCGACTTCGAACGGGTCATCGAAGGCCTGAAGGAAGGCGTCGTCACCAGAGCTCATCTGGAGCGCAACGCCAGAAATATCCTCACGCTGCTCGCCAGAACGCATGTATACTCCGATCAGCCCTACGAGCAGTACGTCAAAGGGACCTGCATCACGTTCAAATAAGAAATCATCACAGTAAACGAAAAAGAGAAGTTCCGGTAAAACACATTGCCGGGGCTTCTCTTTTATTGTCCAGAAGGTTTGGGCTTATTTTCATGTATTTTCATATCCGCCCCATCCTTTGGGGAAGATAGTCGTTTTTTTCTTATCCGCCCCAACCCTTTGGGGCGTTTAGTGCATTTTCAAGCTTTGCCGCCCAGTACATATTTGCACTTTTGGGCGGTGCATCAATTTGACGAGCTATCTCTTCCAATCCCTGGGCGAGAAGTGCCGCCTGATCATCATCTCATCCAGAAATCTCAATCTATGACCGAGCTGTTTGGGCGAGGAATTCTTTTAACAAGCTATCCTTTCCAATCCTTGGATAAGATAGCTCGTCCTGTTGATATCTTCTCCAGAAATCACAGGCAATTTTGGACGGTAGAATGATCACAAAAGCTAAACGCCCCAAATGACGCATATATAAGCTTTTTCACATCTGCAATTCTTAGTCCATCTCTTTCTATCATTCATAGTATTTCTCGATACCGCCATATCCGATGATCCGCTTGTTTTCCCTCGTCTTGCTGATGAAGTTGGCAAGACGCTTCTCAAATTCAGCGGGACGCTTGCGTGCGGCATCGATATAGGCAACACGGATCCGCTTATATGGCTCGGTGAAGGCCTGATAATTGGCCCAGACGGTCTCGTCCTGCCGGAGGGCGTCCATGATGTCTTCCGGGAAAACGAAAGGCCTGTGGATGATCACTTCGACCGACGGCCGGACTTTCGGGTGAATGCGTCCTTCCGCATCCATCAGGATCAGGCGCTCGATGTTCGGCTGTGAATAGCTACTACCTTTCCGACGGGGCGTGAATCGGCGCAGCTGATGTGTTTCATCGAGGGTTCCGGCCTGGCCGTCGATCCAGCCGAAGCAAAGCGCCTCTTCGACCGCGTCGTTGTAGGACACGCCGGGTTCGCCGGAGACTTTCGTGGGAAACACGAACCACACTTCGTCTTCGGTCTCGAAATGTTCAGACAGCCATTTCCGCCATTCTTCGCGGGTCGTACAGGCAAAAATTTTCTCTTTGTTCATGAAAGTCCTTCTTCGATAAAGTGTTCCTCGAATCGGTCCCAGTAAACCTTGCAGACGAATGACTCATCCACGGAGAGGTTCAGCTGGTACATCCGAAAGACGGTCGGGATACCTTTGGGCTGCCAGAATTCGTGGTAGGAATAGCAGTATTTCATACCTGCTTTCTGCATCACACGGCCGCTTCGTGGGTTTTTGGCGTCGTGCGTAGCGGTGATATATGGAATACCGTCTTCGCGCACTTTTGCGATCACCGCCTTCACTGCCTCAGTCATGATCCCCCGGTCCCAGAACTCCTTGCGAAGACCATAACCCAGTTCATACGGCTCCTTCGTATCCACGGCAATATATCCGATCGGAATATTATCCTCCTTTAGGCAGAGAGCGTAGGCGTAAGCACGGGGCTGCCGGTACTTTTCGGCGTAGCGGCTCTCATAGAAGGTTTTCGTCTCGTCCAGACACTTCATAGGGAACCACGGAAGGAAAACGTTCACTTCCTCGTCCGACAGGATAAGGTGAAGCGCTTCGAGATCATCCGGAGTGAACTTTCTTAGGATTAGACGGTCTGTCACCAATTCTGGCGAATTCCGGTCTGCTCCTGCCAGCCGCAACTCCTTCTTCAAATACCCACTCGTGAACGGGAAAAAGTCGAATTTCTTTGTTCCCACATGGACAGCTCCATGCGCCTCATACCAGCGCCGAAGCGGCTGGTTTTCTTCCACGATCCCGATATTCACCATATGACGATCCAGCTGACGTGCTGTTTCAAACGCGTGCTCCAGCAGTTTTTCCCCGATGCCCCGGTGCCTGTATTCCGGCAGGACCGCCAGGTTGCTCAGTTCACATTCATGATCATCCTGAAGCAATAAGGAATAGAACCCGCACAGGATACCATCTTCTTCATAGACGAACATATGCCGGCCCTCGTCCAGCTGCCGGTAAAGCCGTTCATCTGTCGTAGCGAACGCCGTGAACCGCGGCGCGTTCTCTTCAGTGATCCCATACGCGTCAGCTACCGTCAGAAAGCTTCTCCTGATCAGATCGGCACAGGCCGGGATCTCTTCCCGTCTGACTTTCCGGATCATTTCTTCCTCCCCGCTACGGACGGTACATCCGGATGATCTCCAGGATATCCGTCCGGTACACATTTCCATTCAGGATATCCCCGTTTGGCGCAAAGGAAAGCGTTCGCACATCCCGCGGATCCTCCTCATAGGGTGAGGACTCCTCCACGTTTGTATCGAAATATTCGCTCAGATATTTCAGCGCGTTGCCGCTCGGGAACACCACATTGCCGGAGCCGAGCGGGATCCGCAGGTCATCGAACTCCCGAAGGATCTGCCGTGTCCGGACGTTGTACGGGTTATCGTCTTCCCGGCTAACCAGCCAGGCAGGACTGAGTTTGACCGGGATCTGTTCCTTCACGGCGCACTCCGCAAAATACCGGACCGGCTCCAGCGGGATCGTCTCCTGGTGGAACGCGTCCACCGAGAGAAGTACCTGGTTGACGCCGCTCGCGGCGAGATCCCGGGCGACTTTCGCGATCCGTTCCCGGTCCTTCGCGAAATACCCGTTCGTGATCACCTGCCGCTTGAGGGCTCCCAGGGCTGTCGCGACCGCGTGGATCCGGCAGATCGTGTCCGGGTACAGCAGCGGCTCGCCGCCAAAGGTCATAACAGTTTTGATCGGATAGTGCGCACAGACCTTCCGGATCGCCTCCACAGCCACATCCGCGTCGATGTGTTCCTTATAGCCTTCGTGATCTCCTTCCGAGCAGTGGATGCACCTTCCTGTGCATGCCATCGTCACGACGAATTCGATCCGGTCCAGATTTTTCAAATATTCATTCATCAGTTTTTTCCCATTCATTTACAGAATATAACGGACGACCAGCCTCGCAGCCGCACAGGATCATGCTTTCTATCGCAAAAATCATTCCCTTGCCTCCAGTTTTTTCAGATGCTGTCACTCCTGCTCCGCGAGAAGCGCCAGCAATTCCAGGATCTCGTTTCGTAAAGTTTCTTTTTTCAGACCATCCAGGAAGAAGCAGACCTGCGGCCAGCCGGCCACCAGCGCGATCCATGAATACCATTCGATCGCCTGCAGCTCCAAAGGGCTCGCGTGGTAGATCTTCAACATGCGGCCTTGGTATTTTTCGTAGCTTGCCAGCGCGTAGTCCATCCGGACTTTCGCGCCGATCGGCCCTTCGACTTCTTCCTTGAAACCTCCTCCAAGGTTCGCAAACTGGTTCACGATCACTTCGGTCCCGGCCAGGTTGAAATCGATCAGACCGGCCATATGGTGATTTTCGTCCACCAGGACATTGGAAAGGTTTTCATCGGCCTGGAACACACAGTGGGGAAGATCCTTGTACACAGACCGGATCTTTTCACGGATCTTGGTATGTTTCGTTTCCAGTTTTTCCACCAGCGCTTCCTCCCCGATTTTCCGGAGTTCTTCGCACAGACTGTTGAAATTCTGCTGTTTCTCATCGATGCCCAGCGGGATGTCAAACGGCGAAAGGTCAAACAGGCTGTACATGCCAAACGTCCCGGACAGGTCGACGTCCCGGTTGGCTTCCGCAAAACCCGCCACGCTGTCCAGCACTTCCATCCAGACCTCTTCCTCCGTCTCCGGATCCAGCTTTAATTCGTAGGCTGTCGGAAGATCGATGTATTCCGCGAGATAGCAGACGAGCCTATCCCTCGGATCGACCGATCCGCGGGTCCATTCGTGGAAGAAGACGTCCTGCTGATCCGTAAGAAAACGCGGACACTTAAGCCCAAAGCGGATATACCGGTCGATCAGACGGTTCATCTCCAGCAGCCGGTTCTCGGCCATGTCCGGCGCGTTGCAGAATCGCAGGACCCACTTCTTGTCGATGATATAGTTCAGCCGGATGTCATCCGCGTCATGCGACGTATCGATCAGTCGGATATCGCCCTCAGCCTCGAAGCCATATTTCGCAAGCTCCGCGAGGATCTCCTCCCGGCAGGGCGGCGTCATCGATGCCGGGAAATGCTTCCCGGGCATCAGGTTATCTTTCTCGCTCATTTTTCCGTCCTCTATATACTAGGATAAACACTCTTCTATAAAAACCGGAAGATCCGAAGGGTAATCGTCCTTCAAGACATGGTCCGTCAGCGCTCTCACAACGGTTTCCTCAAACGCGTTCAGCATTCCCGCCTCATCTCCGGAAAGGAAGTAGGACCGGTCGATCATCTCGTCCTTATGATCATGCTGTAAGATTTTTTTCTTTTGTCGTTCTACTTCCGGATGAACGACAAGATGAAGGCATTCATGAATGACCGAATCCGCCCGGAGGACACCCGCTGTAAACAATAATCGTGTGCCGTCCCGATGATGATCGGATGCGTAGACACACTTGATCGGATCGATATGAATCCGTATCTCATCCACTTCCAGGCCGTATCTTTCCGCACAGATGCCGAGACATTCTTCGATCTTGCGGAGTTCTTCGCAGCTTGCTTTCTTCTGACCGGCGATCCACTCTTCCTCCCAGGCTAGGCAGCGCCTGAATCCGTCGCTTTCCATCATACGCGCAAGCTCCGCGGGAAAGGCGGTCAGCCAGTTCCAAAGAGACTCATCCCGCTCCGTATCCGAGATGTTCGGAGCAGCCATGATGCGATTTCGGAACGCTTCAAAATCCCGATAGCTGCCGTCGTCCTCAAGGCCGAGCGCAGCAGCTTCCAGGATAAACGCCCGTGGCCAGTAAGCATAAGGCTCGCAGGTGTTCTGCCTTGCTCCGGCAAAGAGGAAACCATCCGTTTTCGCATCAATCAGACGTCGGATGGCCGCTTTATGCTCGGAACTTCGCTCGATCGGGTAATAATCATAGCCGGACTGCAGGAGCCCGTAATAGACCGCCGAGATCCCGGGATGCAGCGTCAGTTGGATCTTCATCGTGTTCACCCTGCGTATCCACAATCACTTTTCTCAGGTCCTCCCATTCCGGATTCATACCTGGCGCGGAATTCCATGTTGATCTCACGGATCTCGCGTTTGCCGTCGATGTAATCCTGGTACATGTCCGCGAGTCCTGCCGCGCAGCCATCGCACAGTCCGCTGATATTCCCGATAGACTCAGCGACGATCCGCTCACGTTCCTGCTTTGTCGTATCCTTGATCAGTATTGAATTCATAACTTATGCCTCTCCCCCGTTCTTTTTCAGGGCTTCCCACTCGTCCCGGGTGATCCGGTAGGCGTATGAAATGGTGTTTTTCGGGTCCGGGAATTCCTTGACTTTCTTCATTCCGTTGGCGATCGCCGTGGAATAGGAACCGACATTCGTGTATTTCATGTAAGAGTAGACCGCGTTATAATCTGTGTTCTCGAAGACCCAGTCCCGGACAGCCCTGGCCGCTTCCTTCGCGAACCCGCGCCGCCAGTACTTCTTATGGATATGGTATCCGATCTCCGGGAGCATCTCTCCATCGATATTCTGCATGGTAACGCCGCAGTCTCCGATGAATTCACCGGTCTCCTTCAGTACCACAGCCCACAGACCAAAACCGTATTTCTGATAGTTATCCAGACTCCAGGTAAGCCACCTTCTGGTCCCTTCCTCGTCGTATGGTTTCGGGTAATGCTGCATGGTCTCCGGATCCGAAAGAATCTCATAGAGCGCATCAAAGTCGTCCATGGTGTATTCTCTGAGCAGCAGGCGCTTTGTCTCGATCATCTTTTGTTACCTCGAAGCATTATCTATGGTTTGCGTTGTCTCGATGAATCGCAGGATCTCATCGTAGATGGCCGGGTCCTGCGCGGTCATTTGCCCGATGGGCTTGTCGGCAAAGTATGCTTTCTTCTCTTCCAGTGTCTGGAGCTTCTTTTCCTGTATCAGACGATTGTATCCGCCGATCCAGGCATTCATTGTATCCAGCGCTTCTTTGCTGTACTGCGGATTGTGCTTTTTATTTTCCACTGTGATGACGCGTACGTTCGGATTCGCTATATCCAGGACCTGTCCGGCGTTGTACCGGTAATTCACCATGGGATCGTCCGTCGAATGGATCCACAGCAGTTTGTCCTTTGTCGTCTTCAGGTATGCCCGGTTATCCAGCATGCCATAATTCGGTTCGAGCTTTCTTTCAAACTGCTTCACCTGATTGGCCAGCAGTCGCAGCTTGACATATCCCATCATCTCATCGGCAATACTCACAAAGCCTGAAATGATGACAGCCCGCGTCACGGACGGCATCAGGTTCGCCAGATTGAGCGTGGTGTAGCCGCCCAGCGAATGCCCGACCGGAATGATCTCTTCCTCCGGATGCAGCAGATCCAGCAGTTCCCTGGCGTCCCTTGTCGGCGCGTTGGCTGACGAAAGCCTCTCCCCGCCCGAAGCGCCGCACCCTGTATAGTCCAGTGTCAGGACCTTATATCCCGCCTTGCAGAGCGTCTCGATCTCCGCGAGATAGGCGGTGTGCCCCGGCCCCATCCCCGGGCAGAACAGGATCAGTTTGTCCGGGACATGTTCGTCATAATGATACGTAAAATAACGGATCTGAACGTTTGCCGAGTTCAGGAAGGATCCTTCCTCGCACGTAAGACCCGCGAAATCCTCGGCACTGTAGTAGGGGATCGCGCCGTCCTTGTCGAATCGCTGCAAAAAGTTCTTTTGATAGATGTTGGTGATCAGACCCATGGTTCTCTCCTATTCCAGTTCCAATGCTCTCTTCACTTGATCGTAAAGTTCTTCTATCGTTTGGCTTCCGTCATTGACAAAACAGAAACCGCCCATAGCGTCGCATTCTTCCTTTACCTGCCTGCCAAACAGAATGTCTCTCTGCATCCAGTTGTCAAACGCTCTTTCCTTATCCGAGCATCCGGCCAGGACATATTGGATCCACTCCCGCTGCCGGTAGTGCTCAATCTGGAATTCCGGTGTGGGGATGATGGCGACATACCGGATCTCCGGCGCAGCCTCCGATGGATACGTCCAGGCGTGCTTTTTCATCACTTCCGGCGTATATCCGGCGCCTTCCGTCACGATGATCTCCTCGCTGATCTGTTCCAGCTTTTCAAAGAAATACGGTGCGATCTCCTCATAGATCAGGAATTCATCACGGCACTGCACTGCCGGGTCCTCCAGCCAGATCTCATCCGGTGAAAGGCCCTGGTATCTCTGGCAGGTCTCCTTACCTTCCGCGGCCGCCCTCGCCATAAACTCGCCCAGGAAGTCGTCCACCTTGAAATAGTGCGCGCCGTACTCCCTGGCGATCATCTCTGCGATCGTGCTCTTTCCACTGCAGGGAGAGCCGCCCATGATCAGGATCTTTTTATTCATTTTCCTCCAGCTCCGCGACGTCGATCATTTTGATCCCTTTTTCCTTCAGTATCTGCGCGAACACGCCCTGTCCGGGAATGATCTTCCCGGAAAACGATCCGTCGTAAATGGTATTTGCGCCGCAGGACGGACTTCTCGACTGAAGGATCACCAGATCAACCTGACGTTCCAGTACGGTTTCCATCGCGATCTGCGCGCCTTTTCTAAACTCCGCGTCCACGGACGAGCCGTCTTTGTGTTTTACGACTCCGTTCACGATCTCCGCGGATTCCCTGGGAATGGGCAGTCCGCCTAGGACTTCCGGACAGACGGAGACCACCTCGTGTCCGCGGATAAACCTTGCTACCTTCTCGCTGTAGTTGTTCCCGCCGCTGTACTTGCAATTCTCACCCAGCAGGCAGGCGCTTACGGCTATGATCATCTGTATCCTCCGTTGCCCCAACGCCTTGGGGCGTTTACAGAACCCTTTTTGCTTTCGCCCCAACGCCTTGGGGCGTTTATTGCATTTTTCAGCTTCGCCGCCCAGTACTTTTTTGCATTTTTGGGCGGCGCATCAATTTGACGAGCTATCTTATCCAATCCCTGGGCGAGAAGAGTTGTCTGACTGGTATCTTGTCCAAGAATCGCAGGAAATTCTGGGCGGCGGTATGGTCACAAGAACTAAACGCCCCAAAAGACATATGTATGGACTTTTCAGGAGGTTTTTGCCTCTGCAATTCTTCCCGCGCTCAGGCCAGTGTCAGGATGCCGGCGCAGAACGATACCTGCGTGAAAGTCAGATTCGGAAAAGCCTTTTTCATTTCCTCCGCGACGATATAGATCTCCTCGTCATCCCACTCATCCCCGGCCTCCTGCCTGCACCTATCAAGTTTTTCAATGGTTTCAAAAGAAATATCCCCGATCAGGATCTTTCCGTCCTTTTTCAGAAGACCCAGCAGGTCCCGGATCAATACGATCTTCTGTTCATCCGTCAGATGATGCAGGACATAGGTCGCCACAATATAATCGTATGTTTGATTTCTCAGCGGCTTAGCCAGACCCTCCGTCAGGTCTCCGAGATACAGGTGCGCGCCAGGCATCTTTCCCGACGCCAGTTCGACCATCCTTTCCGAAAAATCCTGCCCATAAATGTCACAGCCGTGTTCGTAGAGTTTGGTGGTCAGTGTGCCCGTGCCAAAGCCCAGGTCGAGCACGGCCGCGTGTTCTTTTTCCATAATGATCCGGAAGATGCCGCCCAGCACTTCCTTGTAGCCGGCAAAAGGATAGGAGTTTTCTTCATCCGAAAGGCCGACGGCTTTGTCATATTCATCCGCCCAGAGATTAAAGCCTTTTCTGTCTAACATATATCCTCACTTTTCTAAGTCCGTCCTGGCTGATCGATGGAGGTACTCTTCGATCAGCTTCAGGTCTCTCTTATCTTTTTCTCTTCCGATCGTTTGCTTCATCGCGATCAGGCCCGGGATCGATATCACAGGGATCCCGTCCACCAGCTCGACCGACTCATACAGCCAGTTTTCGTACACTTCTATATCGCTGCCGATCCGGAACCATCGGGTGCCGTCTGGTTTTATCTGATACAGGAATCCGTCTTTCTCCAGCCGGTCCGCCAGTTCTGACGTACATCCGAGATCGATGTCAGAGGTCTCTTCCCGAATACCATACATCACCATGGCGCCGCCGGTAATCACCCAGTAATCCTTGGTGTCATAGGGAAAAGAGTGCAGCTTTTCGATAATGTCGGCTTTTTTCATTTCTCCTCCTCAAGCATCTGTATATTTGTATTGACTCAGTTTTCCGCCATAAGCGGCGCAAAGCGTTACGCCGGCGACACCCAGGATAAACATCATCAGCGCCGCGCCGGCTCCTTTGCCCGTGCCGAAGAGCGTAGTAAAGAAGCTGCCCCAGCCCTGCAGACTTGCTGCACTCACCGCCTGACGGGCCATAAACGGCTCGCAGACTTCATCCACCATAAACCCGCCCAGTGCGAGGCCGATCGGAATGGTAAAGAACTGGAGCGTGTTCCTGCAGGCATACACTCGTCCCTGCAGTTCGACCGGGATCGAATTGCGCATGATCACGTTCTGATTCGCACCCATCACCGGCACCAGGATCCAGCCGATGATCTGCGCCAGGCACCAGAGAATGGGGCTTCTTGTGAAAGCCAGCACGAAATTCTCCGTTCCGAGCGCCACCAGCATGGACAGATAGATCACCCGGACCCGGTCCTTCGGTTTTTTCATGACGGTCACGATCAGGCTTCCGAAAGCCATGGCGATCCCGGAACACGAACTCACGATACCCAGCACGCTGTTTCCCGCGCGCGGGATCACGAGCGCCGGCAGTACCGCGTTAAAAGCGGAAGAAATCAGGTTGACGCCTGACATGAACAGGATCACATGCAGGATCAGCGGATTCTTTCTCAGGAACTGCAGGCCTTCTTTCGCGAGCTTCAGCACGGCGCCTTCCTGTCCTTTTTCTGCCTCCACCTTCGGGATCCGGATAAAGAACAGAAGCGTAATGAACGCTACGCCAAACGTGGCCAGGTCGGTCACGATCACCGCGTCCAGGCCTGCCAGACCGTACAGTGCCGCTGCCAGCAAGGGATTTCCGATAGAGATCAGCGAACGTGAAAGCGACTGCATCCCGCTCGTCTTCTGATAGTATTCTTTGGGAACGATCAGCGTGTTCGCGACTTCCGAAGCCGGTGACTGCACCGTATTCATGAGACCGGAGACCGCGTTGATCGCGTATAGGTGCCATACGCGAAGCAGATCTGTTTTATACAGTACAAGAACAAGCACTGTGCTTACCGCAGCCAGCGCGTCACAGACCAGCATGGTCTTCTTTTTATCAAATTTGTCTGTAATGGCGCCCGCGAAAATGCTCATCAGCACATAAGGCGCGTAAGTGCAGATCGTCAGCGCCGCCGTGCTGAGCGCCGAACCGGTCTTTTCATACAGCCATAACGTCAGTGCGAAGCTGGTCATGGCGCTTCCCAGCTGCGACAGGCTCTGCGTGCTCCAAAGTAGATAGAAATCTTTTAAATCATTCTTGTTTTTCATTTTTAGATCAGCGAAGTACTGAAGTATCTTTCCGCTCGGTCCGGGAGGACCGTCGCGATAATCTTATCTTTTCCGTATTTCTCTGCCATTTTCTTCGCTGCCCAGACGTTGGCGCCGGAGGAAGTCCCCACCAGCAGTCCCTGTACCCTGGCCAGTTCACGCGCCGTGTTGATCGCGTCGTCATCGGATACCTCGACGATATCCGTAATAATGGAAGTGTCCAGAATATCCGGAATGAACCCATCCCCAATGCCCTGGATCTGATGCAGGCCGGGTTCCTGTCCCAGCAGCGCGGAAACGTTCTTCGGCTCAGCCGCGACGATCTTGCAGTCCGGATTCTGCTCCAGCAGATACTGCGCTACGCCCTGCAGTGTCCCGCCGCTGCCGACGCCGGATACATACACATCGATCTTTTTCCCCAGCTGCTCCGTCAGTTCTACGGCTGTCGTTTTGTAGTGCATCCGCGGATTTGCCGGATTCTGAAACTGCTGCGGGACAAAGTAGTCCGGAGAGCTGCTCGCGATCTCCAGGGCTTTATCCACCGAACCGGCAATGCTCAGCTCCGGATCCGTCAGTACCAGCTCAGCGCCAAGTGCGCGGATGATCTTTTTCCGCTCTTCGCTCATGTTTTCCGGCATCACGATGATCACGTGATATCCTTTCCTCACGCCGCAAAGCGCAAGACCGATCCCGGTATTTCCGGAAGTCGGCTCGATGATCGTCATCCCTGGTCTCAGCCGGCCATCCTTCTCGGCCGCCTCGATCATGCCCAGTGCGATCCGGTCCTTGATACTACCGCCCGGGTTCAAAAATTCTGCTTTGGCGTAGATGTTCAGTCCGGTCGTCTCCTCCAGGCTGATAAGTGGCGTATTTCCGATCAGATCCAGCACATTCGTATAGTACATAAAAGGGTTCCTTTCATAAGAAGATGTATCAAAAGCCATTCGCTATGGCTGTAATTCTTTCAGGAATTTCTGCATGCGTTCGGTGATGAGCTCACTTTTTTTCATACCAAGAAGTTCGCTTTGGCTCACCCACCGGTAGGCGATCGTCTCGCCTTCCTGCAGGCGGATCGAATCCTTGGCACAGTCTGTTACACAGAGGTATTCCACATACACTGTATCGCGGCCGACCACCCGGCCTACTTCGTCCAGATGATCCGAAACGATCCCCGTCTCCTCCTGAAGCTCCCGCAGCGCACATTCCAGGGCAGACTCGCCCTTCAATGCCGAGCCTCCGGCCGTGGCTTCCCATGTGCCGCCGAAATTCTTGCGCCAGTCCCGCTGCATCAGAAGATAGTTTCCATCGGTATGTCTTACGAGGATGTCGGTCGCTAAGTGGAAAAGCCTCGCCGGCACCGGTTCACCGCGGACCAGCGTGACTCCCTCGATCTTGCGAAACTGTGCGTCATACGCATCCCAAAGTTCCATGTTTTCCCTCCATGTGCCGCGTCGTACGGTTTCTCAAATCATCAGAAAAGGGAAAGCCGATGATCCGCTTTCCCTTCCAGAGTATTCACCAGACCAACCATCCCGTCTCAGAACCACAGCTTTCCTAAAGAATATTCCTTGACCGCCTTGTCTACATCGACGATCTTCCAGACATGGTGTTTCGAATTGTAACTGGAAACATGGAATTTCTTCTTCAAATGAAACTCGGCGCCGCAGAAACTGCAGCACATATTCAGCTGGATCACCTCGTTGGCCACATGAATGTTGTCGCTGGCCATATTGCGTTTCAGGATCTGGTAATCTTTCAGATAAGTCTTTTGGCCGCAGTTCTTGCAGTGGACCCGCGCGTTGGAGAAGATCATGCGAAGATGCACGAACGCACCGACACCGATCAAAAAGCAAATCAGATAAAGGAAATACCCCAGCAACTGCAGCCCTTTGTCCGGCTGCTGCGAAGTACCGCCTCCAATGGTCCCGTAGAAATGCCGGGCCAGGAAAAAGACTCCCGTCCCAATGATCAGGCAAAGCACAAAAATACCGGTATGCTTCAGAATAGCTTTCGTTTTTTGCGTCATGGGCCAATCCTCCTGTGTGTGATTCTAAACTATTATATCAAACCGACACGGCAGAAACAAGAGTATACGTGGGCCTCTGCAGACCCATGAATTCTCTGTCAGATCCAGTACCGCTCGATCCAGCTTTCACTCTTGGGCTCCAACACTTTCGCGTCGAAGACGCCGCCGTTCGCGAGGATCGTTTTCCGGCTCGCTTCGTTATCCGCGAGGCAGCAGACCAGCACGTCACTGATCCCCAACCTCTCGCATTCCACGAGTGCTTTCGCGAGCATCTGCGTGGCATAGCCTTTCCGCCGCTCGCTCGGCCGCACGCAGTAGCCGATATGCCCGGCATAGTTCGCCAGGAATTCATTCAGTTTATGTCGGATCTGGATCAGCCCGACGACTTTTCTGTCCTCTTCACGGACATAGAGAAACTCGGACTCAAGCGGATCGAGCTGATCCAGCCATTCCTGTATGTTTTCAAACTTTCTTAAAGACGCGCCGCCATCCATGGACTCACCGCTTTCCAGGTATTCCCGCCGGAAGTCCCGGATCTGCTCTTCATACTCCATCGTGGGCCTGATCAGGATCATGGATTCGGGTTTCTTCCAGATGTTCCGGATGATCTCCCGCTGCGAGCCCTGATAGGGTCCGATGCCGCGGAATACACGTTTGAACCCGCACTTTTCCATGACCTTCTCCGACGCGGTGTTCTCCGCGACGCAGATGCCCCAGATCTGTGACAGGCCTTTTTTCTTCGCGGCCACGGGAAGGAACGCCCTGACTGCCTCAGTCGCGTAGCCGTTGCCCGTATATTGGGCGGCCACGTGATATCCGATCTCCCAGCCTTCCTCGATCGGGACCAGCTGGACATAGCCGATGTTCTCGCCGGTCTTCAGAAGGATAGGATGCACATAGGGACCCTCTTCCCCGCCGTACTGTCCCATGAGGAATTCCAGTGTCTCCCTCGCGTCTTCCACCGTCTCGAATACCTCATCCGGAACGAACCGGCGATTGTCTTCATCCAGTGAATTGAGATGTACGACCTTTGCCATATCTTCGGTGAAGTCGGTGATGATCAGGCGCTTCGTCTCTATATACATTTCTGGTCCCTCCAAAACGCTGTCCCGGGATCCGGGATGGCGCGTCTTATTGATTTGTTTTCTTTTATTCGATACCTGTCAGGTCATAATCCTGCAGCCACTTCGTCGCGGTCTCGCAGACTTCTTTCAGGCACTCTTCGTCGAACGGCGTCGCAAGACCGGCGTTCTTCAGAAGATCAGTGAACGTGCGGCTGCCGCCCTGTCTGGTATAGGCCATATAGCGCTCCCAGGCCGCAGCCGGGTCTTTCTGAGTCATAGACCAGAACTCCAACGCAACCGTCTGCGCCAGGCAGTAGTCGATATAGTAGAACGGCACTTCGTAGATATGGATCTGGCTCTGCCAGCGCTCACCGTCTCCATAGAAGGGGATCTCGCCGTCCAGCCGCAGCCAGGGCTGGTAAATGCCCATGAGGCGCTTCCACTCGGCGTGACGCTCCTTGGGGGTCAGCTCCGGATGTTCGTAGATGATATGCTGGAAGTGATCGACCATGGTCCCGTAGGGGATAAATGTAAGCGCGCCGGCCAGGTGGCTGTATTTGAATTTTCTCGCGTCAGCGCCGAAGAAGCCTTCCGCGTTGCGCCAGCCAAAGAATTCCATACTCATGGAGTGGACCTCGCATCCTTCCTCGCTGGGATCGACGTACACCTCGGGGATACGGTCGCGGTTCATCCAGTAGGCAAAGGCATGGCCTGCCTCATGCGTAACCACCTCCACGTCGCCCTGGGTGCCGTTGAAGTTCGCAAAGATGAACGGTCGCCCGTACTGCTCCAGGCTGCTGCAGTAGCCGCCGGCCTGCTTGCCTTCGGTGGAAAGTACATCCATCAGCTCTTCCTCGAGCATCGTGCGGAAGAACACGCTGGTCTCCGGTGAAAGCTCATCGTAAAACTTTCTTCCCTGCGCCAGAATGTCATCCGGCGAACCGACAGGACGCGGGTTACCGCTGCGGAACCGCAGGGACGCGTCTGCGTAGGAAAGGGGATAAGGCTTGCCGATCCGCTTTGCCTGTTCGCGCATGATGGAGTCCGCTACGGGCACCAGATATTTCTGTACAGCCTCGCGGAACTTTTCTACGTCTTCCTTCGTATAGCAGTTGCGATCCATCCGGTAGTAACCCAGCTGTGTAAAGCCGCCATAACCGAGCTTCTTTCCCATCGTGTCGCGCAGCTGTACCAGTTCGTCGAAGATCCTGTCCAGCTCCGGTTGATTATCCTTGTACCACTGCCCTTCGGCCTTCCACGCCGCCAGACGGCGGTCGTCATCCAGATCATCCTCGAATGGTTCCAGCTGGGACAGCGTATAGACGCCGCCCTCAAAGGGGATCTGCGCGGAGGCGATCAGGTCGTCGTACTCGCTGACGAGCTCGTTCTCCTTCTGCATGTCCTCGACGATCTCGGGTGAGAAGGTCTTCTTTTCCATTTCCGTCTTCACGAACAGAAGGTCGCCGTACTCCGCCTCAAAGTCTTTGCGGAAGGGGGACTCAAGCATCGCTTCGTTCCACTCCTGCACATATTCCTCGATCTCCGGGCAGAACTCGTCCCAGAAATCCTTCTCTTCGTTGTAAAACTCGTCGCGCGTGTCGATCGACTGGCGGATGTAAGCCAGGGAGATCGTCGTGTCGACAACTTTGCTCTTCTCTTCATTCTCCAGGAAGACCGCGCGGGCTTCCTCGTAGCTCTGAGCATTTTTAAGCCGTTCGGTCAGATCCTTGATCTCACGGATGATCTCATCCGTATCCGGTCTCTGATAGGGCATTTCAGAAAACTTCATAATATATCCTCCATTTGATATTCATTCACAGATATGTGTGACGACCCGGTATGTGGATCCTGACCTTCGGAACCGCAGAACCTCCGGGTCCTGCGGTAAATAAAAACACCGTGACGCACAGACGCCACGGTTCAACAAGCATACACCTGCCTTGTCAGGATCAAAGAACACAAACCGAGGTCATCACGCAGTATTCATTGGTTGATTTAAGTCGTACAGTATACATTGTTGATAACCTCCTCCTAATATAAAGATGTAGTGGTCATACACCCCGACAACCAGCTGGGGGTATAGCCATCTTGTTGCTTAAGCTGTTAGAATGTAGTGGCATTGGTTTGGACGGATGCCTCCTTGGACTTCGCGTCCGCACGAAAG
>JAFRZE010000073.1 GCA_017442735.1 Bacillota bacterium | reverse complement strand
CTTCTTGCCCAATCGAAGCTTCAGAGGATCGCTTTTTCTGGGGAAGATACCAGTCAGATGTTTCTTCTCGCCCAGGATTTAGATAAGATAGCTCGTCAAATTGATGCGCCGCCCAAAAATGCAAAAATGTACTGGGCGGCGGGACTCGAAAATGCACTATTCGCCCCAATGAGTTGGGGCGGATAAGAAAAAACGTGAGAATAAGCCCAAAAGCTTCTTCAAATGAGGCCATAATTTTGCTACAGCCCCTTTAAGAGATTATGATCATTTTCACGAACGCCATCAGCCGCAGCCAGTCGGTCCGGCTGAAATAGTGGATGCCTTCGCGCACATGCCAGTCGATATAGCCCTCGGGGAACAGATGGCGGATCAGGTCCACGCTCTTCTTTTCGGCTTGCGGATCCGCCCAAATATCTTCTTCCGCACTCCCGATGAATGCATGCCGGGGAGCGATGGCCGCGAGCAGGAAATGTTGATCAAAGGGCATTTCATCTTCATGATCCGCGTATCGCTGATAGTTCTCGCAGAACCAGAACGGGAACCTCTCGCAGATATCCTTCACGTGTTCCCCGCGCTTGCCGCGGGTATAGGACGCGCCGGAGCAGCCCGACTCATTCGAGTAGGCATAGGCAAAGCGTTCGTCCGTCGCCGCGCAGAAAAGTGCTGTTTTCCCCAGCCTCGAATGTCCGCAGACGACCCCGCGCGAAAGATCCAGCTTGCCGTCAGGCAAGGATATGTCGGCAGAGATCCCTGTGCCACAGATATAGTCCATCACGCGCTGCGCCGCCCAGGCCCACATCGCGATCTTGCCGGGATCTGCCGGTCCGCGTTTCCCGTCCGGGTAAAGAACGCCTGCCAGCTTGTCGGTGAAATCGCCGTCATCCTGGGTGACGTCGTTGTAGCAGAAGGAAAAGACGGCAAAGCCGTTGTCGATCAGCTCTTCAGTAGGCATATAGCGATCCGGGATATTCGGACGGAAGTTGATATGAATGAAAAACGGCAGCTTTTCTCCCTTCACGGGGATCACGCTGTAGAATGGAAACTCGAACACCTTTCCCTCCCCCGGACCATTCTTGGTCCGGGTCGGGTCATCCACGGTCCGGATCCGGCAGTGCGCGGTGATTTTGTCACACGGCGCTTTACCGGCACAGAAATTGGGGATGACATTTTCCTCTTTGGTAAAATACAGCTCGACCGGCGGAGGCGGCAGAAATCCGTATTCTTCTTCCTGCAGGATCCGCAGCATTTCTTCCCGGCTTTTCAGCGGGGGCACCATTTCTTTCATTTTTCCCTCCTTATTACAAGATATACCAGCCGGTAGATCCCGTAGCTAAGCAGCGCAACGAAACCCAGATAGATAAAGATCTCCGGTACGATGCCGATCGATACCGCGATCTGATGAAAGACCGGCTGGGTCGAAGGGTAAGACAGGGTGATATTGAACATGTTCGCCTCGTCCTGGATCTTCGCGGCGAACTGATGACTGATGACGTTCACGATCTCCGCGACCACGGCCATTCCCGCGTACATACTAAGCGCCGGAATAAACGATGGTCTTTTTCTTTTCGCGAGGATCAGGATCGCGGCCATGCTTTCGATCAGCATGACGCCGTGGTAAAGAAAACTGTGGCAGAACAGCCAGATCTGCGGCCGCATCATATCATAGGGAAAGATCAGCGCGCCGAGCGCGGCGACGATGTTGAAGGACGCCAGAAAGACCAGGATCGCCTCTTCCGCCTTTCCCTTTGCGATCAGGAGCGCGGCGGAAACATACATCGCCATGGAGCACAGCTGCCAGGGGAAAAACCAGAAGGATACGATCCCCGGATACACATATACCCGGACGAACCACTGTTTCCAGATCTCCGCGAGGATCATCAGAATACCCAGAACGCCGATCATCGTTCTGAGCTGTCGTTCCGATCGGTAGCGAAGGACAAAGAACAGTCCGAAAACGGCCAGCAGGATCCCGGCCAGGATCAGCAGATGGACTGTTCCGAATACTTCCGGTGTGTTTTGAAACAATGCGCCCATGATCTTACATCTCCAGCAGCGGCGATACAGCGCCGAGCATGTTGCTCGCGTTACCGTTCTTCGCGGGGATGATCCGGGTCGTCCCGCGAAAGTCCGGCCAGATCACCTTGTCGACTTCCTGTTCAAGCCGCTCCGTGAGCAGCGTTCCGACCGATGACATCGCGCCGCCTAAGATGATCGTTCCCGGATCGAGCACGTATACCACATCCGCGATCCCGAGCGCGACCTGTTTCAGCCAGTCTTCCAGCAGTTCCTGATAGACCGGATCGCCCTGAAGCGCCGGGACCAGCATCTTGGGATCTTTGCTGCCAAGCTTCCGGCATCCGTCGGAAAAGGTCTTCGCGCTGGCTCTTGACTCATACATCTCACTCTGGCCGCTCCAGAGGTAGCCGATCTCACCGGTCGTTCCATGGACGCCGTTCACGATTTTTCCCTCGTAGACGAACGCACCGCCGATCCCGGTCCCGAGTGCCATACAGAAGAAGGTCGGTATTCCCTTGCCCGCGCCGAACGCCGCTTCACCCAGCGCCGCCGCGTTGACATCGTTCATGACGCTGACCGGCAAAGCAAACTTTTCACCCAGTGCCTCTTTGAGCGGCAGCCCTTTCAGCCCCGGCAGATTCTCGCACATGCCGATCACGCAGCCTCTTTTCACGTCGACCGCTCCAAGGGTCGCGATACCGATACCGGCCGTTTCTTCCCCGATCAGCGGAGCAATGATCTCATAAAGCTGCTCCAGCAGTTCCTCTCCCGGAGCCTTAGCCGGCGTCGGGCATTCGAGACTCTGAAGGACCTTTCCCTCTTCCGATACGATCCCGTATTTGATGGCGGTCCCGCCGATGTCAATGGCAACAAACTGTTTCATGCTCTATCCTCCCGGATCCTGTTATTCCTCGTCCCAGTCTGAAAATACATCATATCTCAGTTCATTGAAATGTTCGTTTGCGTATTCGCTTTCCTTTTTGCGCTTCCATGCCGCGATCTCCTCACAGATGGCCAGCATCTCATCCACCACGGTCTCAAAATCCCGCGGTTTGGCCTGACGCAAATAGGAAGTCATCCGATCGATCGCCTTCGGGCTTCCCAGCTGGGACGCCATCATCGTAGCGATCTCCCGGGAAAAACCCAGGCTCTCCAGCGCGTCGCCGAGCCGGTCGCGTGAAAACGACCACATCCGCTGGTTGGCCGTCCGGCTCGTCCGTCCGCTCCTTCCTTCTTCGCTCATCGAAGGACCGACTCGATCTTTCCGTCCACCCCGGCTGTGAGCAGTGCCATCAGCAGCACTTCCTGCGGAGAGCGGAAAGAGCCTTCCATGGGATACAGCTCATCCAGGGTATGACACTTGGTATCCACGTGTCCGCCGCCCAGCGTCACCGCGGGGATCCCCTTGGCGACGGAACGGTTTCCGTTCACGGAACCTCCCTGCGCGAAGTAGACTTTTCCCGGATCCTCACTGGTATAGCAGGCCGCCAGATAGGTCGCTTCGACGATCGGCGCGTGAATGTCCTGGTTACCGGCATGAATGTCGCAGAACTGCTCCGAATCCCAGGTGATCGTATCCTTGCCCCAGCGGGCTGTCTCTTCATCACAGGCTTCCTGGATCGCCGTGAAGATCCGATCCTTCAGCTTCATCAGTTCCTCTTCCGAGTTGGACCGGAAGTTGAACTTGATGGTCGCCTTTGGTACGATCGCGTGAATGCCCGCGTCGTTGCCCGCGTGGAAGTTCGACACACAAAAAGTCGTCCGGGGATTATCCGGCACCTGGAAATCCGCGATCTTCGCAACAGCCCTGGCTGCCGCGTGCAAAGGATTCGCCATCTTGCCGAAGGCCCCGTAGGCATGTCCGCCGATTCCATAGAAGTTGACCGCGAACGTCTGGATCCCGGTCGCTTCATAAGTGATCCCTTCGGTCCACGCGCCATCCACACTGACCGTGCCATCCAGCTCCGGATGCGCATTCAGGAAATCCTCCATGCCGCCCAGCGCTCCCATGCCCTCTTCCCGGGCTGTCCCGACGAAATAGATATCGCCGGCCGTTTTCAGCCTGCTTTCCTTCAGACCGCGAAGCGCTGAGAGCAGGATCGCCAGACCGCGGGTATCATCCACGATGCCCGGCGCGTACAGCACACCGTTTTCCTCGCGGATTTCTTTCACGGATCCTTTCGGAAAAACCGTATCCAGATGCGCTTCGATCATGATCTTCGGGCCGTTTCCGGTTCCGCGCCACAGTCCGATCGCGTTTTTATACTCGTCGACATGCACGTCTTCCAGTCCCAGATCTCTCAGATAGTCACAGTACGCCGCAGCCCGTTCATCCTCATAGAAAGTCGGCGCTTCGATCAGCGTGAGCTTTTTCTGCTCGTCGATCGAACGCGGCACATCCTCCTCGATGAACCGAAGCGCTTTCTGTACTTCGTCCATCGCGATCAGCTGTTCAAACTTTTCCCGGATCTTTTCCGAAACCTGATAATCTCCCATTTTCTTTCCTTTCTTACAGGCAGCTGTTTTGGCTCCCTCTTTTTCTTTTGAAAAACGGCCAACAGCTTAGAGCCGTTGGCGGTTTCTCAGATATTATTGCATTATTCTCCCGGTGTTTCGCCGGTCTCTCCGGTTTCACCTGTTTCACCGGTTTCTCCCGGAGTCTCGCCGGTATCTTCCGTTTCACCGGTCTCGCCGGTTTCTTCCGGTGTACTCTCTTCCGTCGGTGTGCTGTCCTCCGCAGGCGTACTGTCTTCCGGTGTTGATTCCGTTGGCGTACTATCTTCCGGTGTGCTCTCCGCCGGCGCGCTCTCTTCCGGCTGGCTTTCTGTCGGTATACTTTCCGTCGGCGTACTTTCTTCCGTTGTGGTACTGGACTCCGTTCCCTCTGAATTCTCAGGCAACGTCGAGTCCTCCGGATTCAGCGCGGACTCTTCCGGGTTCTCGGATGTCGGCATGGGGGTAAACTGGGATCCGTCATAACCTGAATATTCCCATTCGATCTCTTCAGGATCCCGCTCGACTTCCGATCCTTCCACGACCAGTGCGTGGGTTTTCAGATAATAAGCCCATTCCTTCGAGCTGTGATCGCCCAGATGAAGGCCATCCGGCGATCTGGATGGATCCAGATAGCCATCGTCCGTCTCAAACAGGGCAGCGATATCCAGAAAGATCACATCTTCACCGTTATCCAGCGTCGCGAGCAGATCGTTGTATTCGTCGATCCTGGAAGCCTCGAGGTACCAGGTCGCTCTGGCAGCCGTTGCTTTGATATTCGACATGACATAAATGGTCGCCTCGGGGCAGTAGATCCGGACTTCATTCAGCAGGGTACAGAAGTCCTCAAAAACGCTTTCCGGTGAAGCCGACAGACTGTTGATACCGCTCATCATATACACTTTGGAAAAGTCATAATCTTCAAGCAGTTCGTCCAGACTGTAATTGCCGTATCCCGGCACGTCCAAATAACTGTACAGAAGACCGTTGTTGCCTATTCCGACCTGCGCGAAGTACGTCGCGTTGTCGATCATACCGCAGCAGAAAAGGCCTACGATCCGGGAATCGCCGATAAACAGCGCGTCATCGAAGTACTCGTCTTCGACCCCGCCGAGGATCCAGTTCCCGATCGGCGCGTCCGGACGCTGCGGTACGGGTTTGCTGCTTTCCTCGGATGACTCTGTCGTTTCGGAAGAAGTTTCTTTTCCCTGAGAATCTTCCGTCTCCTGCGGCAGGACAACACCGGAAGCCTCCGTCGTTTCCGAAACTTCGGATGAATTATCCCTATTCAGGAAATTCAGGTCTCCCTTCTTTCCGAACAGGATCATGATCATCGCGACGAGGCCGATCACAGCCAGCACGCTCAGTACGATCCACTGGACCAGATTTTCTTTATTCTTTGCCATATCGTTTTATTCGATGGTCAGGATCGTCGAGAATCCTGTCACCTCAAAAACCTCCATGACTAATTCATTCACATGCACCAGCTTCATGCTTCCCTGCTTGTTCATCCGTCTCTGCGCGCCAAGAAGGACACGAAGTCCGGCGGAAGAAATATACTCCAGCCCGCCCAGATCCAGAATCAGTTCTTTCACGTCCTCCAAAGACGTGTCCAAAGCGGCTGAAAGTTCCGGTGCGGTCGTTGTATCCAGCCGGCCGATGACTGCCAGTGTCAGTTTGTCGCCTTCCCGTTCTTTATCGATTCTCATAACAATCCTCCTTGATATTTACTGGGCAAGCCTTGCTTTTGCCCAGAGATTGTCGACCAGCATCGTCTCCGCGACACTCATGTTGCGCTGGTCCTGATCTTCTCCGAACTTTTTCACGATGATCATCCGGACGAAGTTATCCTTTACGCCCACGATCACATCATCCGCCAGGCTGGCCACGATGGATCTTTCCAGATCGTCAAACGCGCGCTCGTCCGGTTGATCCGAAAGTCTGGCGCGATAGGTCTCCAGTGTCCAGACCGGTGATACGTCGTAAAGATCCGGCGCATCCGTATAGACGTCGGCGCCGACATTGTCAAGAAGCTGGCGGATGATCCCGCCGACCATCTGCATGAAGCCGTTGTCATAGACGTTTTTTCCGCTGCTGGACACGGAAAGAAGCTCTTTCTTCGTCTCCTTGTCCATCGGTGAGGTCTTCAGCTTCAGGTGGATCTCGCAGGTCCCCTTTTCATAGCTGAGCCACATCGTTCCTTCATAATCATCGATCATCGACTTCAGCATTCCCAGTGTTTCTTCTACCAGCAGCATCAGACGAAGGGCGCTTTTTTTATCCAGCCAGTTCTGCCAGGCAAAATTCTGGGTGATGACATTGATCGCGGCCATCCGGTCCGCGTGCGCGCCGACCGCGAATTCTTCAGAAATCATTTCTCTATCCTTTCGGGCTTGGGTTCATGATATTCCACGCCGTGATCGAATTTGACTTCCGCGGGCGGGACCTCGAGGCTCTCGGGATGATCCAGTCCGAAGCGCATGTCCCTGAAAAACTGGGCATAATGCGCGCCGCCGCAGACACGTTCGTCCGCGGTGATACCGATCGGCAGATACCGTTTCATCCGGGTGACCCCGTTCTCCACGACCGCTTCCTTCTCCGGCAGACCCATGCCGAAGAACAGGCTGACATTGCCGAAGTTATAGATATGGTGATTGACATCATGCAGACCGATGGACGCCATGTTCGTGATGAAAAGGCCCACATGGAACGGCAATTCATCGATCATGAACTTCGGGCAGATCCCGTAACGGTCCAAAAGCTTGACCAGGCCGACGATCAGAGTCGGCAGGCCCGGCATCAGAAAGACGAAGGCTGCCAGTTTATCCAGGAAGTTCTTCGGCTGATCGCCGCGGTTCGCCCGGATCTGTTTTTCGATCCGCTCATGGACGTCGAAGATCGTATCCGTCAGGTCGAACCGGGTCTTGATCACGGTCTCGCCCAATTCCAGATTCTTTGGATCCTTCAGGATCGTGACCGCCATGGAGCAGTTGTTCCTGGAATAATACTGCTTATTCATAATGAAGCGGTTGATATACGGATTCTTGCTGATCCCGCGGACATAGGCCGCCGCCAGAATATCCATATGCGTCAGGCTGATCCCTTTCTCCTGACGGACCTTTTTGATATACTCGGACATCGCTTCCATGTCCGCCCGATGTTTCAGAAATACCTGTGCGTCGCTTCGCTGCGGCATGATGTACGGGGTGACCTGTACGATGGGATCGATTCCTTTGATCCTCCTGCCATCCGGTCTTCTTCCAAACATGATCTCTCCTTAATATATATGTGGATTCTATCTATTTTATGTATCTTCTCTGTCTTTGTCAAGTTTTTCTCTTCGCGCTGACGCGTCGCTTCGCTTCAGCGTGTCGCTTCCGGCGTTTCGCCTTTCGGCCACTTACGACGTTTAATCAACCAGTAGGTGACTTCCAGGATAAAGCACGTCGACCATCCCACCGGATAACCGAGGCCTACCAGCAGCGGCGTGTTGGCCACGAAATGCGTCACGGTGAACAGATAGAGCTGCCGGATGCCCACGAAGGCCAGCAGCATGATGACCATCGGGCCTTTGGAGTCGCCCCGGCCGCGCAGCGACGCGGCCAGCACATGGTTCACGCAGTTGACCAGCAGGAAAAAGGTATTCCAGCGGATAAACAGGACACCATACTCGATCACGGACGCGTCCTGCGAGAACAGCCCGATCGCCGGCACCGCGAAGATCACGATCACCGTACCGATGATGGCTGTGACGGCCACGGTCATCGCGATCGTGATGAAGGTCCCCTGATCCGCGCGTTTGTATTTCTTCGCGCCGATATTCTGACTGACATAGGTCGTCGCCGCCAGCGCCATCGAGCTCATCGGCAGCATGATAAAGGAATCCAGCTTGTTGTAGCAGCTCCAGCCGGCCATGACACTCGAGCCGAAGAAGTTCACATAGGACTGGACAAAAACGTTCGAAAACGCGGTGATGACCTGCTGGATCCCTGCCGGCAGACCGACATTGAATATCTGCTTCAGCAGCTTTCCGTCGATCCCCAGGTCTTTCCAGCTGAGCTTGTAGATCTCGCTGGTCCTTGTGAGAAGCACCAGCGTCAGGACGGCGGAAACCATCTGGGAAATGATGGTCGCGTAGGCAACGCCCGCGATCCCCAGATGAAAGACGATCACAAAGACAAGGTCCAGGATAATATTCAGGACACTGGTCAGGATCAGAAAATAAAGCGGGCGGGTCGTGTCGCCGACAGCCCGCAGGATGCCCGAGCCCATGTTATAAATAAGCAAGCCGCTGATCCCCCAGAAATAGATGGTCAGATACGTCGTCGCGTCCTCGAAAACGTCCTCCGGGGTGGACATGAAGCGCAGCATCGGCCGCACGCCGAAGACGCCGACCAGCGTCATCACGACACAGAAAATGAAGGTCATCATCATGGTCGTTTCGACGGAGCGATGCAGCTTGTCCATCTCCTTCGCGCCGAAATACTGGCCTATGATGACACACGCGCCTACCGAAAACCCGTTGAAGAAAAAGACCAGCATGTTCACGATCATGGTCGTCGATCCCACCGCGGCCAGGGCCTCTTTTCCCACAAAGTTGCCCACCACGATCGAGTCGACCGTGTTGTACAGCATCTGGAAAATATTGCCCAGCATCAGCGGGAGCGAAAACAGGATGATTTGTTTGACGATCGACCCTTCGGTCATATCGCGCGTTCTTCTGCCGACTGCCTGTGCCATTCTGATCCTCCCCGAATCCATATTTCCCTTATGATACCACATTTTCTCTTCCTGAAACACCTTTTTCTATTGAAAAAGCCGCCCCGGCAGACTAAACTTAAGAAAACTCTTGCGCTTCAGAATGAAAAAAGCATCCTTGCTGTATGGAACAGCTCGGATGCTTCCGTAGAATGGACTTTCGAAAGCGCCGGCGGCGCTGTGCTTTGCCGCCTGGCTCCGCAGGAATATACCGTGATCCCGGATACGCCTGTCTATTCTGTATCCTCGATCAAAAACACCTGATGCTCTCTGGCGCGAAGCGCCGCGATGAGTTCCTGGATCGAGCTGACAGGATGTGAAAGCTCGATGCCCGACATAACTTTCCAGTGGGTCCCGTGACAGTCGGAACCGCCGGTCTTCGTCAGATCATAGGCCGTCGCGTATTCCATCGCGCGGTCATTGAAGAAACCTCTCTTCGGCGCGTTGCAGACTTCCACCGCGTCCACATGATGCGGCAGCAGCCGGATATAAGGAATGTAACGCGCCTCGAAGAACGGATGCGCGTGGATGATATACGCGCCGGACTCTCTGGCCAGCGTCAGATAATCCACGATATCCATATCCTTGACTTCCGGATGCGCGAGGAGCCAGTCGTTGTCCAGTCCGAAGGTCAGAAAATCGATGCCCTCGAAGGAGTATTCCCACCCATAGAAGACCGACAGGCCGATCTCATCCCCACGTGCCTTCATCTTCTCGTAGCCTTCCTTAAATCCCTTCAGCCATTCCGGCCAGGGGAGCGAACGATCCACACGGGTATTGCCGCGGAAAAAGTGGTCCGTCACCACAACGCCGGCATACCCTTTTTCTTTGTAGAAATCCGCCAGCTCCGCCGCGAGACTTTTCGCGCAGGCGCTGCCCTCATAGGTGTGGACATGCAGATCGTAACGGTATTTTTCGCTCATGCTCATTCCCTCGCTTATTTGTAGATCATCATATCGGTGCGTCCGATCGCGAACAGCACCAGGAAAATAGCGTCCAGATTATCATCGAAGGCGCGGATGCGGTAGAATCCCGGGAACGGGACCGCGGCCAGCATGCCCTTGTTCTCGACGTCTTCCTCGTGGACAAGCTTATTGGTGTTGACCGCCTCAGCGATCAGGACGTCATTCCGGTAAATGTTATAATGCCATTTCAGCTTCTCCATACCGGTCTCGATCCGGATCCCGTTCTCGTGCAGGATTTCCCAGACATCCTTACCGTCCACGGTAAAGGTGGAATGATTATCCAGCACCCAGAACGCGTTCGAAGAGGATGTCGCCGTCTTACCGATCAGGTGCGTTTTGCGGCGCCCGTCCCGCTGATCCACAAAATCATATTCCGAATCCGCGACCAGCGAGAACTTATTGCAAAGGCCCTCATAGACCACCTTTCGGTTTTCGTCTTCGATATGCGCCGTTCCCTTGGGCGTACCCAGATCCGTCAGGAAGTAGAGCTTCTTCTCCGTATCCGTGGGACGAGCGGGTTCGAACAGAGCGCCCTGTGCCTGCATGCGGCTTTCCAGTTCTTCTTTCTGTTTGCGGTTCTTCATCATGGAATAGATGGGAACGGCGATCAGCACCAGGCCGCCGACGATCAGGTAAATATACAGTCCCAGCGAGTCCTCATGGACCTTGGAAGGATCGGCCGGGTCGTACTTGATCTTGATCTCTTTGCCTACTTTGTAGCTGGACGAATAGGAATCCAGCACCTCGAAGTATTCCTTTCCGTCGACCATATACTGGATCGTCGCCTGATAGGAAACGCCGTCATCGGCGGCCGGGTCTTCCACTTCATCGATGCGGCTGATCAGCGCGGTCGTTTTCTCATATCCTTTTCCCTGGAAAAATCCCAGATAGATCCCAAGCACTAGCATAACGACGCCCGCGATCATAAACATGATCGTGATCCCCTTCGCGGAACTTTTGATCATTGGTTTATACCAGTCCATTTTTATATCTCCTTGCTTTCATTTCTTTTTCGCTTATTGTAGCAGGAAAGCCGCCGGAATACAATCCCGACGGCTTTACAGACATAAATTCGGCATAAAGGAATATGCGTTTTAAAGGCGGTAGGTCACCACACAGCCGTCGCCCGTGGCTTCGATGGCAGGGAACGGCTCCTCGACCGGCGTTCCGAAGGGTTCGTCGATCACCTTTTGGATCAGGCGGATCACCTTTTCCAGATGGCCGGCTTCGAATGGGGTCTGGCTGTGGCCGGTATAGATCCGGTCGAAATCTCCGGCGATCGGCCGAAGATCCTGAAGTGTCCGCAGATAGTCTTCCAGAGGCGATGACTCCGGCAGCTGCATCCAGACATTATAGGTCAGACCGTCGCCGGAAAAAAGGATCCGGTCCTCTTCCAGGAGAAATCCGACCGATCCGGGCGTATGGCCGGGGATCGGTATGATCCGAAGGTGCCGGCCGCCGAGATCGATCCGTCTGTCCTCATCCGTCAGCTCTGACAATGGCAGGAGGCCTGGCAGAGGGGGAAGGCTTTCTCCTTCCGCTTCCGCCTCTTTTCTCTCTGCCTCATAGTCGCTTCGGATCAGTGGGATATCCGCCTCATCCAGATAGATCATAGCGTAGGACAACATGCCAAGATAATGATCCCCATGGCCGTGGGTCAGAACCGGCAGTACCGGCAGATATGTCAGTTCATCGACCAGGCCCGGTAGATTGCCTGTCCCCATGCCGCCGTCGATCAGCGCCGCTTTTTTCTCTCCGACTACCAGATACATACAGACGTCTTCCGCCGGTTCAAAGATCAGATAGATTCCTTCGCCGATCAGGGTCACTTGATACGTATTCATAGTTATTCCTTTAAGGCACCCAGCGAAATGCCGGCAACAATGTATTTCTGGAAAAACGGAAAGAGGATCAGGATCGGAATTACACCCAGCACCGCGATGGCCATACGCACTGAAACACTGGGGATATTCGCGACGGACTGGCCCATCTGTGTCATGACTTTGCTGTTCTTGACCAGGAACTGGACATTATCCAGAATGTTCTCCAGCAGATACTGCAGTGTCCAGAGTTTGGTGTTGTTGACAAAGTACAACGCATTGACCCAGTCATTCCAGTAAGTCAGGATCGTGAACATCGTGATCGTCGCAATGATCGGCTTACCCATAGGAAGGATCACATGCCACAGGACGCCGATCGGCCCTGCGCCGTCGATCTCCGCTGCTTCCATGATGGAGGTAGGAATACTGTTTTCAAAGTAGTTCTTCATCAGGATGATAAAGAATGGATTTAAAAGCAGATTCGGGAGGATCAGGGCCCATATGGTGTTCTTGATCTTCATATACTTGGCCCATAGGATGTAGCTCGGGACGATGCCTCCATGGAACAGCATCGTCAGGATGATGAAGAACATGATGACTTTGCGGCCCTTGAGATCTCTGTGCGACAACGGATATGCCAGTAGAATCGTAATACATAAACTGAGGCTCGTCCCCAGAGCGGTCGTCAGGAGCGTCATGCCATAGGCTCTCAGGATCGTATCCGCATTGCGGAGAATATACTTATAGGCATCCAGGCTGAACGCCTTTGGGATGAAGCGGTAGCCGTTCCGGATCAGGGAGGATTCAGACGAGATCGAGGACATGATCAGAAGGACGAACGGGGCGATGATCGCAAACATCAACAAAAGGATGAAGATGGTGATCACGCACTGATAGGCGACTTCACTTTTTGTTTTAACCATGTCATCACCCCTTTAAAACAACGCGTTGTCCGGATCCAGCCTGGAGGTGATCTTATTGGCCGTGAGGACCAGAATAAAACCAACGACTGACTGGAACAGACCTGCCGCGGATGCCATGCCGACATTGTTTTTATGCATCAAAGCATTGTAAACATAGGTATCCAGTGTGGCTGTGACATCAAAGAGCATGCCTGAATTATGCGGGATCAGGTAGAATAGACCAAAACTGGAATAGAACATGGATCCGACACTCAGGAGCAGAAGCGTTACGATGGTAGGCTTAATGCAGGGAACCGTAATATAGATGATCTTTTGAAAACGGCTGGCGCCGTCCAGGTCAGCCGTTTCATATAGTTCTTTGTTAATGCCTACGATGGACGCAAGATAGATGATCGCCTGCGATCCGATGTTCAGCCACAGGTACACGATCGTAAGAATCACCGGCCAAGGGCCTTTTTCATTGTACCAGCCGATCGGCCTTAGGCCCAAAGCCGGGAGAATGGTATTGTTCATGATACCATTCTCCTGGCTGAGGAAAGCAAAGACGATATAGCTGCAAATGACCAGGGATAGTAGTTCCGGGAGAATGATCGTCACCTGCGCCAGGCGGGCAAGGCGCTGATTGGCCAGATCCGCCAGCATGATGGCGACCCAGATGCCCAGAACGGTTTCCAGGATGATGAAGACAATGTTATATACGACCGTGTTGCGGATGATGATCCAGATATCGGATGTGGCAAAGAGGAACTTGAAATTTCTCAGTCCAACCCAGGGGCTTTTAAAGATCCCGGCGCTGTAGTCTAACTTTTTAAATGCAATAAAGATGCCCACCATGGGGAGATAATTATTGATCAGAAGATAGAGAAGACCTGGAACCATCATCAGATACAAGATGGAATAATGACGGCTTTTAGAAAGCGAGGTTTGTTTGTGTTTCACTGAATTTCCTCCGGTAAAAAGGTCTCCAGGATAAGCACCAACTCTTACGGGAAGACTTGACGTTATTACTTCTTCTGTGCAAGGAATTCATCAAGCTGTCTCTGTGCTTCCTGAACGACCTCATCGATGCCGGCTGCCTTCAGTTCGGCAATGAATTCAGGTAAGAGAGTATCAACATCCACACTACCGCTTTCGAGGGCCAGTGCATACTTTTCAACCACACTGTCACAGGCGGCCATCTGAGTTTCTACAGGCTCATAGTTAAAACAGAAACCGTAAGCAATAGAACGTGTGGCGGTATCATTCGCCGCGATCTGCTTTTTATTGTAATCAGGATCATCGGAAACGGAAGTGAAGACGTAGCAGGCACCCACGTTGCCAATACTCCAGTTGAAACCGGTTTCCCATCCGGAGTTTCCCGGCTCGATGCCTTCGCAGTATTCGGCCAGACCGTCTTCTCTAAGCTGCCAATGATGATCTTTTGCGCCAAAGCCCAAGGTCGTGCACATTTCCTGATCCGTGAACAGGAGATTCAACCATTTCATGCAAGCTTCCGCGTGTTTACTGTTTGAACTGATACCGACACCAAGCGTATCCGCAGAGGAAACAACATCGTCGGCGATCGGGATCGAATAGGTGGGATAAGTAATGGCGGAAAGACCTAAATGCACCACAGGCTCTACCGGGTCGCCATAGACATTCTGCCAGTTGATATAGCTGAACAAATTGCCGTCATAGTAAGAAAGGCTACCGACCTCATCGGTGGTTGCGGAGTCTTTCATGACATATCCTTTTTCATACCAGTCCTGCACCATCTTCAGCTCTTTTTTGTAAGACTCCGTCTCATAGAAGTCGACGACCGTAGGATCATCATTCATGATGGTCAGGTAGTATGTCCCGCCCAGGAAGTCAATGTGAGAAACATTCTCTCTGTCGATGCCATAGTATCCGTAGATGACACCTTCGGAGTCGGGGGCAATGATGGTCATTTCCGGATAAGCCGCGTGAACCTTTTCAAAAGCTGCTTCCATACCGTCGATGGTCATCATGCTCGCGGGATCGATGTTTAATTCATCGATGATATCCTTGCGGCAGTTAAGGGTGGTCACATACTTCTTGTTGCCCATGAAGGGAACGCCGTAGTTCTTGCCATCCATGGTGCAGTAATACAGAAGGTCACCGCACACTTTCTTGATGTCCTGTCCGTATTTATCCAGGAGATCGTCAATAGGCATCAGAATGCCGTCATTGGCCAGCTCCATCGTATCACCGATGATCGCGACCAGGTCCATTTCTTCATCGCCGGCGATTTTTAACCCAATCTGCTCCGAATAAACATTGAGGTTATAGAATTCAATGTCTACTTCGACACCGATTTTTTCACGGGTGATCGCATTCAGCGCTTCTTCGACCATTTCTTCGTCAGGCGCTTCGCCCCATGCAAACATTTCAAATTTGATCTTTTCGATCTCGTCCGGTTTCTTTTCTGCCTGTGTACAGCCCGAAAGAACCAGTACCATCGTCATCAGGACTGCCATCAGCCGGACGAAAAAGGACTTCTTTGTGCGTTTCATGATAGATCCTCCTTTTGGATGGATGTGAGAAGCGGTCTCGGTAAGAGATGCTTCTTTTCCTCATTGTAGCGCACGAAGAAGTCCTTCGCTTTTTATTTTTTGTGCGGGTCTTTCACTTTTCTGCTTGATTTTTGATAGTCCGTAGGGGAAAGGCCAACTGTTTTCCGAAAGAGCGTCGAGAAATATGAAAGATTGTCGAATCCCGCTTTCTCCGCGGCCTGTGCGACAGTCGCACCGCCCGCAAGTTCCTCCCGGGCTTTCTCCACCCGAAGCTTATTGATATACTCCGGAATCGTCATGCCGAAGTTTGCACTGAAGATATGAGACAGGTGGTCGCGGCTGATATAAAATCGTGACGCCAGTTCTGTCCGAGAGATCCTTTCCGTGAAGTGATCGTCGATATAGGCCTTGATTTCCTGGGTCATGGAGGGAAGGCCTCCTACTTCCCGGCTGCCTGATCCCCGGCCGGGATCCCGGTCTCTTTCAAAACCGGCTCTTTCCTGATCCTGTACTTTCATCAACCGTTCTCTGAGTTCCCGGCGTTTCAGGCTTCTTTGAACCGCCTCTTCGATTTCAGAGACAGGCGACATTTTCAGGATGTATTCCATGCATTCGAGCTTCATCGCCTCGCTGGCAAACGCGAATGACTCATAGTTCGTCAGGAAAATGTTTTCCGTAAGATATCCCTTCTCCCGGACCCACCGGAGCAGATCGATACCGGTTTCGCCGGGAGCTTCGATGTCACAGATCATGATGTCCGGCGGGCCGCCCTCTTCGATCGCGGTTTTCGCCTGGTGGACCGTATAGGCCGGGATGATCTCGTCAAATCCAAGACCCGCCCAGTCGATCGTATGCATCAGCATATCGACCGTCGTCTTATCATCATCAAAGAACAGAATCTTCATTCCACTGCTCCCCTCCCCTGACCGGGATCACGATCTCCACCTTCGCGCCGCCAAGCTCGGAGGACGAGATCCGGATGCTCGCACTGCCGGTATTTTCATCGGGCGTTTCATAAATGAGCCTTAATGTCTGCCTGGTATTCCAGATCCCGATACTCTGGCCGTCTTTCGGCTCATAATCCAGGTCATTCAGCTGACGAAGCGCATCCTCGGACAGCCCTTTTCCGTTGTCTTCCACCACGATATGGACCGTTTCGGAAGATGCACCGGCCGGCTCGGTCCAGGCACGCACATAGAGCGTCACATGATCCTGATCGGCCATCGCGTGTTTGACAACGTTTTCCGCAAAGTTATGCACCGTAAACGGAGGGATCAGGACCTCTTCCGCTTCCTCCCGGATATCGAACTCATGAGAAAGGGTTCCCGAAAACTGCAGTTCCTGCATGGAAAGATATGTTTCGATATGCCGGATCTCATCTTTCAGCGGTACCAGAGTCAGATTGGAACGGAACATATACCGAAGATACCTGGCCAGATAGCCGATAAACTGATCCAGCTCGCCTTGTTTGCCCAGGCGGGAAAAGTTAGATACGGTCGTCAGCGCGTTCATAAAGAAATGCGGGCGGATCTGCATCTGCAGATACCGAAGACGCAGTTTCTGCTTTTCGATCACGTCTTCATAGGCCCGGATCCGTGATTTTTTCAGGTCGCGGGTCATCTCGTTAAATGCGTCATACATCCGTACGAATTCCTGGGGGTCCTCCCGTGGTTCGATCTGGTAATCCGCGTCTCCCTGATGGATGTGGTCGATCGCCTCATCCATCGTACGAAGGGGCTCCAGCACATCATTCCTGATCAGTTTCAGAAGCACTGGGATCAGCACGATTGCCAGCACGGACAGCACGATCAGCGAATAGATCAGCCAGCTGCCAAGACCGGAAAATAGCGTGCGCGGCGTGATGAGGCAAAGGTAATAAGGTGCCTCTTCCGACTGGTCCACCTGGACCCAATAACGGTTCGTACGGCCTGTATGATAGGTTGTTTCCCCCTCCGCTTCGAGCACGATTTTCTCGGTCTCGAAGAACTCGCGATGCGTGACCGGGACAAGGTTTCCGTCCGTCACGACCGTCATGGAAGAAGTGTCCGCGGAAAGCTTCCGGAGCGGTTCTTCGATCTTTTCCATCCGCACCCACACACCCAGGTAGATGCTGCTCGATGTCTTGGGCATCACCCAAAGCAAAAACGGTGTATCCTGGATATAGACCACACGCCAGCTCTCATCCTCTATACTGGTCTTCTCGCTGTCGGTTAATTGGGCGATCACATATTCTTTCATCTCCGTGCGCTCGCGTGGAAGGCTCTCCTGTCCGTAGGCATAGAGGTATTCACTGCCCTCACTGTCGAAAACGAATACAAGATCCATGAGTGCGAAGTTCGCGACCGCGTTTTTCAGCCGGTTCATGACCGTTCTTCCACCGCTCACCCGCACCCAGTCACTGGAGGAACGGATGTCGCTGAGTGCGGAGTCAGTCCGCCCCATCAGATACAGGTATTCCTTGATGGCCCGAAGGCTCTGGTCCGTTTCCCGGACGTAGATCCGGTTCATGTCCGCGGCGGCGCCGGCCGCTTTCTGTTCATTGAAGTAAAGGATCAGGAAGCTGGCCATATTGGCGAGCAAAATCAGCAAAACGAGCGGGATTATAATCGCCGGCAGGAACCGGCGGTAGAGCGATTTCTTCGCCATGGCGTCTCCGGGCTCAGCGGTCCTTGATCAGGACCAGCACCAGCCCGCTGATCAGCATGACTAAAATGACCGCTGAAATAACGATCGCGAGCGTGGTTCCGTTTCCGGATCCAGGCTCTATGATCTCTGACGATTCTTCCGGTTCAGAAGATTCCTCCCCCGAGGATTCGGTTTTTGACGACTCCTCCGTACGGGAGGTTTCTTTATTTTCATATATCACCAGATCTTCAGGTGGGTTTTCAGGATCATAGACATCCGACATCTGGATCCAAAGCGCCTCCGTATGATATTTACCCATTACATCATCATCCAGCCAGAAACCCCAGTCGGCGCCATTCGGAACATGATAGATAAGCTTTATGAATACCTCTTCTCCGTTGGGGACTTCCAGAAGGGTCTTGCTGAAACGGTTCGCGTCTTCCCGTACCTTCGCTTCACCGCTCTTGTTGTTGACGGTATAGTAGGTGTCGACGACGTCGCAATCCTGGTAATGGGTATAAAGAAACTCTTCCCAATAATCATCGATCTCGATCACGTCCGCCTTGGCCATGCCGCCGAACAAACATACACAAAGCACCAGAGTCAGCAGAATAACAGGAATTTGTTTTTTCATAGGAACCTCCATAATTTATGATAATGTATGGATCATCAATCCGATACTCCAGGAGATCGCGTTCGCGGTGACAGAGAGTAAAACGGGATGACGGATCGTCCATTTTTCTTTTCCGGCGAAGCCGCGAAAGATCAGCGCTTCGACGAGAACAACGATGCATTCGATCGGCAATTGAATGATGAGAGAAGAAATTCCGGGGAAATGCCTGGTAAGCTGCCACGCCAGGAGAACAGCCGGCGGGTTGGTCAGGGTGTTGACCAGCCAGACCACGATCATTCCCGGCATCCGGACCTTCCAGAAATACGCGACTACGGTCTCGATAACGAGCGTCAGAACAAGGGAAAGAAGAAACATGCGAAGAATGATTATCATGTCATTTCTCTCCTCTGGCTTATCAGGACCAGAAGCGAGCAAACACTCGCGAAGACCCCCAGCCATTTTCCTGCGATCGGCAGACTAAGGTCAAACTGCGCCGGCAGATAACCAAGAAACAACCCGACCGTCAGAAAACCGAACATCGTCCCGGGCAGTCTATAGAAACGATCCACCAGCATCTGCAGGGTGATCGGCATGGTCATATTAAACAGAAGAAGCGCCATAAGCCCGGCCGCCAGGTTTTCCGAAACCGCGTAACAAAGCGCCGCGCCGGCAAGGCTGTAAATGATCGTTTTTTGCCTTCCCAGCGAAGCGGCGGATATACCGCCCAGGATCTTCCCAAGAACAACAGCCATCACGGCCAGCAAACTCATCCATACGGTATTCTTCCAGGCAAATCCTACCATGAGACCGGTCAGCGAACGAAGGATCACCACCAGAAAACAGCCGGCAAGCAAGAAGATCGCATACCGGGATGCGCCTGCCTGACCGGTTTGACTCGCACCGGATCCCAGATCCGAACCGCATCTTCGATCCGGTATGGCTTCTTCCAGTCTGTCTGAATAAAAGATCGCCCGGTACAGGAGAAACAGCGCGATCAGGACCAGGACGACGCTGATCCCAAACACAAGGTCCCGGGATATGTTTCCCGTCCCGATCAGACGTCCCACAAAGATCCCCATCGCACCCGGCGCGACAAATATGCCGAGCTGTCGTCCGCGTGTCTGTTTGCGGCGGTCCTCCCGGATGGTCTCCACGCCGCCGCCCACATGGAAGAGCGCGTTTCCGATTCCCAGAAGGATCGGTGAAACAATCGCACCTGCCAGTGTCAGTACTGCGCCCGCCGCGGCGAAAACGAACGGGAAAGCCTTCTTCCTGTCTCTTCCTGCCAGGACATCAAGGATCGCCCCAAACGGCATCTGCAAAACAAACGCGCAGAAATTATAGACAAGAAAACGCAGAAGGACATTCCCACCCGAAGCAAACCGGCTGAACAGGGCGGCTGCGCATATGCCGTCGATCATAAAGTGAAGAAAGGAAAAGATTGCGGTGATCATAAGACCTCTGGGATTTCTCTTCGTGAATGAATGGTTTTGTGGGATGATATCTGCATCATAACATATCTGCCCCAAGAGATACAATAGCTTGTCATGAAAGTAGATTGTCATCCTTTTTCATGTGTGTTAATATGTTCAAAAAGGGAGGTGCGTGATGAAAAAACAAAGCAAAATTAAGCTCGCCGTCAGCCTGATCCTCTGTCTGATCAGCATCGTCTTTGCCGGTGCAATTCAGACCAGCTGGGGCAAAGTGGAAATATCTGAGATCTCGCTGGAGACCCAGGCCGGAACACTGACCGGATATCTGCTCAGGCCGGAAACGGCATCCGCGCAGAATCCCGCGCCGGCTGTCGTTGCCAGCCACGGTTATCTGAATAACCGGGAAATGCAGGATCTGAACTATATCGAACTGGCAAGACGCGGTTATGTCGTGATAGCCATGAACGCTTACGGCCACGGCGATTCGGATGTCGCGAAAGACGCGTATAAAGATACGCCGGAAGTTTCCTCCGGCGGTATGATCGAATTTGTCCGGTATCTGGCCACTCTTCCCTATGTCGATCGCAGTGAGATCGGCGTGACCGGTCATTCCATGGGCGGCGGTTATACAGTCACGACCATGCACTACTTTACCGGTCTGGAAATGCAGGCCCTGGCGGAAGGAAAATCTCCGGAGGAAGCTCACGCTCTGAATCTCGTCAATACCGGTGTGGTGGTGGGCAACTATCCCGGGATCATCGTCACCGAGAATCAGCCTTTCCTCTGCAGTTTCGCTGTCATCGAGGCGAAATTCGATGAATTCTTCTACTCGTCCAGTCTGGAAGTCCTTTCTTCCGAATCCACGCAGACCATCATCCGTCTGCAGACCGGAGAGCCTTTCAGCGGCACCGCGGAAGAAGGTAAATTCTATACCAACCCTCAGACCGGAAGAAGCGTCGCCTTTTACAATCCGAGTCAGTTCCACGCGACGAATCATTTCTCCACAAAGGTCGTGGGTTATCTCGTGACAGCCTTTGACCACTCCATGCCGGCGCCTGACCCGATCCCCGCGAATAATCAGGTCTGGCTGCTTAAGGAGATCTTCAATCTCATCGGTCTGATCGGTATGTTCCTGTTCATCGTTCCTTTCACCGAGCTGCTGATGACTGCTCCGTTCTTCGAAGAACTGAAAGCAAAAACGCCGGATCTGATCCCGGCGCCTGCGAATATGAAGAAATATGTCCGGACGAACGTGATCAGCGGGATTTGCATCACACTGCTGACTGTTCCTTTCCTTCTTTTAGGCTATCTTCTGCTCATCAATCCCGTCTGGCCGCAGGATACCACCGGTGGCGTAGGCCTCTGGTGCGTTATCAGCGGCGTCTTCGGTCTGATCGCTGTACGCCGCGGCTTTGGAAAGAAGCTGAAAGGCTGCGGCGAAGAGCTGCATGTGCGGATCGGCTGGAAGAAATTCGGAAAGACGATATTGCTCAGCCTGATCGTCTGCGCCGTCACCTACGCGCTGGTCTTTGCCGCCGACTTTATCAACCAGACCGATTTTCGCTTCTGGACCTTCGATATCCGGGTGTTCTCCGCCGGCAAAGTCTGGGTCATGGTGAAATATCTGCCCTTCTTCGCGGCTTACTACATTGTCAACGCGCTGGCCGTTTCCCGGTCCTCTTTCCAGAGCTGGTCCGAACGCAAGCAGATGCTGGTCTGCGCATTGTTCAACATCATGGCTCCGGCGCTCATCCTGATCATCACCTATGTTCCGACGATTTTCCTCGGGAAAACGCTCTGGGTCGCTCTTCTGGGAAACGCCACGGGCGTACTGGCGCTCCTGCCTTCCGCCATGGCGCTGATCCCCATTCTGATGATCCCGTTTGTCCCGATCCTGGCGATCGCCGCCTTCCTGGGCGTGAAGCTCTACCGCCGTACTAACAGTATCTGGCCGGCAGCCCTCATCAATACCCTGATGATCACTATGATCACTGTCGCCAATACTTCCTTCAGCTTCCCGTATTGATCACCAGCCCATAAAACGAAGGAAGCCTTCCTTGTAACCTTCCATGAACCGGAAGACGGAAGGGGCGAATTCTTCCTCATCCCGCATGCGTTCGAACTCCTCGCGGGTCAGCCAGCGTGCGTCCATGACTTCGCCGTCTGAGAAGTACAGCTTCGCGAGGTCCACTTCCATCTGAACACCGTAATTTTTCCCGATCCCATGCGCTTCGCGTGTCGCTTCTCCAAGATAGGTGATCTGATCGGCGGTGACATCGATGCCCGTTTCTTCCTTAAGTTCACGGATGACCGCATCGATCGGGGTCTCGCCGGCTATGACATGTCCGCCGGTGTTCTCCCACTTGCCCGGCATAAACCGCTTGGTGAGGCTCCGGCGGGTCGCGAAGATCTGACCGGCGGCATTGCGGATCCAGATACCGACTGACATGACGTATTCACCGTCTCCCAGCGGGGTGTCTTTCGGTACGATCCGGCCGGTCTTTCTTTCCTGCGCGTCATAAACATCTGCGTATTCCATAAATACATCCTCTATCAAAAACGACCGGAGAGTCTGATGAACTCTCCGGCCGCTTTACTTTATCTGCTTAGATCAGATCGTGTTCGCGTCGCTCATCAGATCGTCCATCAGACGTTCTCTGACTTCGCTGACGTTCGTTTCGCGTACTTTCTGGCGAAGCGGCAGGACGCTTCTCGGAGAGACGGAAAGCTCATCCAGCCCAATGGACAGGAAGGTCTCGGTCAGTTCCAGATCCGCGCCGAGCTCGCCGCAGATGCCTACCCACGCGCCATGTTTGTGCGCATTCTCGGTCACGAGTTTGATCAGGCGAAGCACCGCCGGATGATGCGCATTGAAGAAACGACCGAGGTCGTTGTTCTGACGGTCGCAGGCCAGGGTGTACTGGGTCAGGTCGTTGGTACCGATCGAGAAGAAGTCCACGATCTGCGCCAGACGGTCGGAGATCACCGCCGCCGCGGGCGTTTCGATCATGATACCGATCTCCACGTCATCGGAGTACGCGATGCCTTCCGCATCCAGTTCCGCGCGGACCTGGTCGCACATTTTCTTTGCTTCCTTGACTTCCCAGACAGAAGTGACCATCGGGAACATGATGCCCAGCTTACCGAAGGCGGAGGCGCGGAACAGCGCGCGAAGCTGCGTCCGGAAGATCTCCGGGCGGTTCAGGCAGATACGAAGCGCGCGGTTGCCGAGCGCCGGGTTCTCTTCCTTGGGCATATCGAAATACGCGATCTGCTTGTCCGCGCCGATATCCAGGGTACGGATGACGACTTCCTTGCCGTCCAGGTCGGAAAGAACTTTCTTGTAGGCTTCAAACTGATAATCCTCGGTGGGATAATCATCGCAGTTCAGATACAGGAACTCGCTGCGGAACAGGCCGACGCCGCCGCCGTCGTTCTCCAGCACAGCCGCTACGTCCGACGGATCGCCGATATTGCAGAAGATCTTGATCTTCTGACCATCTTTGGTCTCGTTCGGCTGACCTTTGAGCTGGTTCAGAAGCGCCAGTCTCTTCAGCTGCTCTTCCCGTTTCTTCATCAAATGGACGCGGGTATCCTCATCGGGATCCACCGCGACGATGCCGGTACCGCCATCGATGATGACTTCGCGGCCTTCATACTCTTCCTTCAGCTGGTCGCCCACGCCGATGATCGCCGGGATGCCCATGGTACGGGCCAGGATCGCCGTATGGGAGGAGCCGGAACCGCCGGAGGTAACAAAGCCGAGGATCTTGGATTTATCCAGCTGGACCGTCTCGGACGGAGCCAGGTCATCCGACGCCAGAACGACCGGTACATCGGAATCGATACCGCCCTGTACGATGCCCAGAAGGATCCCCACGATACGGCCGGAAACGTCTTTGACGTCAGCCGCGCGGGCTTTCATATAGTCATCGTCCATCGTCGCGAACATATCCGCGAACTGAGCGCCGACATCGGTAACGACCGCTTCCGCGTTCTGGCCTTCATCCAGGATCAGACCCTGGATGGTCTCTTCGTAATCGAGATCTTCCGCCATCATCTGGTGGGTCTCAAAGAGCATCGCGGCTTCGTCACCGGCTTCGACTCTGGCTTTTTCAGCCAGCTCGCCGAGTTGTTCAATGGCCTTTGCCTGGGCGTCTTTGAATCTCTGCCACTCCGCATCGCGGTCTTCGACCGTGAAACGGGTGATCGTGCCTTTCGCTCTTCTGTAGAAATACAGCGGGCCGGCGGCGACGCCGGTAGAGACGCCTTTACCTTGAATCGTAATCATATTCTTTTCCCTCTCAAAAAGTATCTATCGTTGGAAAGAAACGGCTGCCGTATCGGGCAGCCGTTTCCGGATTTCGATCAGAAGTGCTCCTTGAAGAATTTCTCCAGCGTAGCAGCCGCAGCGGCTTCGTCTCCGCCTTCAACCGTAACTTTAACGGTGTCGCCCTGTTTGATGCCAAGCTGCATAACAGCCATCAGTCTCAGCGCGTTCGCGGATTTCTCACCTTTTGCGATCGTAACGGTCGTGCCGATCAGGTTCTTGATCTCTTTGACCATAATGCCTGCGGGACGAGCATGGATACCAACCGGATCCGTAATGACATACTCGAATGATTTCATTGAAAATTCCTCCTTATGATAAATGAGATTGAAATAGTATCAGGATTACTCTTTCAGTCCGAACTCCAGACCTTCCAGATCATCGGCGTTGGTCAGGATGACCGCGACGGTGTTGCTGTGTCCGGCAGCTTTGATCTTATCAGAGCTGAAGGTCAGCAGTTTCTGTCCGGCCTTGACTTCATCGCCTTCCTTGACGAAAGCCTCGAAGCCGTCACCGTTCATTCCGACGGTATCAATACCGACGTGGATCAGCATTTCCATACCGCTGCCTTCCAGCGTCACGGCATGTTTGGTATCGAAGACCATGGTCACTGTTCCGTCGAAGGGAGCGACCACGACATCTTCCGTGGGTTCAACACCGATGCCCTGGCCCAGGATACCTGCCGCGAAAGTATCATCCGGGATCTCTTCCAGCGGGATGACCTTTCCGGGAACCGGCTGCAGGACTTCGCCAGCCGCGGAGCGGATGACGGAAGCGCCGGGTTTCAGTTCTTCAGCGGCAGCCTCGGGAGCGGGAGCGTCTGCTTTCTTCTTGCTTTCTTCATCCTCTTTCCAGATGAACCAGGTCAGGCCGAACGCGATACCAGCCGCGATCAGAAGCTCTACCAGGTACAGCGGAACATTGTTGACAGCGGGGATCGCCGGGATACCGGTAACACCGTAAACCGGAGCACCCAGTCCGAACAGAGCGCCGAACAGAGCACCGACAGCACCGCCGGCCATACCGCAAAGGAACGGTTTCATGAAGCGGAAGTTGATACCGAAGATCGCGGGCTCCGTGATACCCAGAGAAGCGGAAAGGGAAGACGGCAGCGCCACGGATTTGGTCTTCTGATTGTGGACTTTCAGCGCGACAGCCAAGCAGGCGCCGAACTGAGCGAAGTTCGCGGCGGAAGCGATAGGCATCCAGGTATTCAGACCTGTCTGCGCGATCATGCCGGCTTCGATAACGTTGTACATGTGGTGCAGACCCATGACGACCGTCCAGGGGTAGATCGCGCCCATGACCAGCGAACCAAGCAGGGAACCGGCGAGCCATTTTGCTCCGGCCAGCACCCAGTTCTCCAGAACGGAGAAGATGGGGCCGATGATGGTGAAGGTAACGAAAGCGGTCACAAGAACGGTGCACAGAGGCGTGACGAACAGGTCGATCATCTCCGGCACCACCTTATGCAGCCATTTTTCAATGGTTGACATCAGGAGTACCGCCAGTATGACCGGTATGACGTGGCCCTGATAACCCACCTGCTGGACATTGAAGAAGAACAGGTGCCACGTGGGTATTTCGCCCGCGGCGTAGTTACCTACCGTCCAGGCATTGATCAGAGCGGGGTGGACCATCATCAGACCGATGACGGCGCCGAGGAAGATATTACCGCCGAAGACGCGGGCAGCGGAGACCGCTACCAGAACAGGCAGCAAAGCGAACGCGGTGTTCGCGACGAGGTCGAGGAAGCTGTACCAGTCGCTCTGGCCGAAGGCCGGAGCGAACTTGGGAATGGCCTCGACAAGACCCATCATAAGACCGGAAGCAACGATGGCGGGCAGGATCGGAACGAACACGTCACCGGGGGTCTTCAGGATCTTCTTCCAAAGCGGCATACGGGATGCGGCAGCGGCTTTGACATCTGCCTTGGATGCAGCGGACAGGCCGGTCACGGCAAGGAATTCGTCATATACCTTGTTGACGGTGCCGGTACCGATGATCAGCTGAAGCTGACCGTTGGAATCGAACAGGCCCTTTACGCCTTCGACTTCTTCGAGTGCCTTGACATCCAGCTTGCTGTTGTCAGCAATGACCAGACGCAGACGAGTGGCGCAGTGGGCGGCGCTGATGATGTTCTCTTTTCCACCAAGATGGGAATAGATCTCCTCAGCACACTTACGATAATCGAGTGCCATAATAAACTCTCCTTGTGAGTATTTGTGATCGTAGATGCAATCACAGAGTCGTAAAACTATCATACCTTACTTTCAAGACAGTGTAAACGAAATTTCTCTGTCAAAAGAGCCAAAAATCAGGACGGGATTTTGTTGTTTTCGACTAATCCCAGATCGAGGAAGGCCTTCTCCAGTCCGTCCTCTTCCACCGCCGGCGCGACCATGTCCGCCATCGCCTTCAATGTGGGCGATCCGTTGTCCATGACCACGCTGTAACCGACGGTCTCGATCATTTCCTTATCGTTCATGCTGTCGCCGAATCCGATCGTATCCTCGATCGCGATCCCGAGCTTCTCTGCCATGCATTTGACGCCGGTCCCCTTATCAAACTGACGGTTGATCAGCTCGCCGTTCAGGCAGTTATGCGCCGCGACATCCTGGACGACAAAGTTGAAGTCCTTCTCCAGTGCATCTCTTGCCGGCTGCAGCTGCTCCGCGCGGGTGCACATGAAAACGACTTTATAAATCGGCCGGCCGTCATACCGGCTCATGGGCTGGATGTTCAGATCCTCCGCGAGAGCCTTTCTCCAGCGGATCAGTTCCGAGTTGCCTTCTCCCGCGTTCGCCAGGAAATCGCCCAGATCCTCATCGCCGTAGGTCGCGTCTTTCGCCTCGATCGTACGGAACACGCCCTGCTCCTTCAGAAGTTTCATAGCCACGTCCCGCTGATCATCCGTCATGGGGCAGTCATACAGGATCTCATCATGCAGGACCACCAGTCCGCCGGCGCTCGCGACCGCGCCGTCAAAACCAAGGGCCAGGACCGGGGCCAGCATATCCAGGTTGCGGCCGGTACAGAGGACGACGACATGTCCGGCTGCCTGTGCCTCCCGAATCACGCGCATGGCGCTTGCGGGGGGAATGTTGCTGCCGGCCGGGGTCAGCGTACCGTCGATGTCCAGAAAAATCAGTTTTTTGTTCATATCACCGTATCCTTTCAGAATTCACAGATCAGCCAGTAGAAGCCGCCGGGCGGCAGGATCATATCGTACTTGTTCACATCCTCACCGGTCAGAACATCCTTGAACTCGCCCAGTTCATCCACGCCGAACCTCTTCGGCTCCGCGGCGAAATTGAACACGCCGATGAGCTTTTCGCCCTGATAGTACCGGCCGATGCCAAGCACCGCCTCGTCGCGGGTCTCCACGATCCAGGTATCCGCGAGCCCGGAGAAAACTCTGTGCTCGGCCCGGATCTTTTCGATCTCCCGAAGCGCCTGGAACACCCGGCCTTCCGGCTTGGAAACGTCGTGCCTGAGCTCCGCCGCTTTCCAGTTCATATCCCCGCGGTGGAGATACCGGGAGTCCGCGGCCTTCAACGGATTCTTGTGATAGGAATAGTCATTCTCCTGCGCGATCTCATCGCCGGAGTACAGTACCGGTACGCCCGAGAGCGTGAACATATATGCGTGAAGCATGATGTCTTCGCGCAGCGCCCAGTCGAGCTTCACATCGTCCATCTCGTAGCGGGCCGCCTCTACCCCGACGAGCGAAGCGGTCGTACCGCAGAGCCTCGCGTCGCCGAGTCTCGGATCATCGTTGTAGAGCTCGCCTCTTGAGGGAGATCCCGGCCATTTGCCCGTCAGATAATCATTCAGGTATTTCTTGTGCGGGACCTGGTACATCCCGAAATTCTCTAGATAATCATAGTCCAGTCCCCAGCCGATATCATCATGACACCGGAGATAATTCAGGAAGGTATATTCCTTCGGCAGCGCGAAGACCTGTCCGAGCTGATGCTTCAGCAGATGGACATTCTTTGTCGCGACCGTATTCCAGGTGCTGGCCATGGTGGTCACGTTATAGAGCAGATGGCATTCCGGTTTCTCGACCGTGCCGAAGTACGGAACGACCTTGCTGGGCTCCATAACGACCTCGCCGAGCAGCAGCGCGGACGGACAGACGATCTCGCAGGCCATTCTCATCAGCCGGACGAGCGTGTGCACTTTGGGAAGGTTCCGGCAGTTCGTGCCGAGCTCTTTCCAGATATAGGGCACCGCGTCCAGACGGATGATATCGATACCCTGGTTGCAAAGGAAGAGCATGTTTTCGGTCATGTCGTTGAAGACGACCGGGTTCGCGTAGTTCAGGTCCCACTGATAGGGGTAGAAGGTCGTCATGACCACCTTCTTCGCTTCCTCGCACCAGCTGAAGTTGCCCGGCGCGGTCGTGGGGAAGACCTGCGGAACCGTTTTCTCATACTGATTCGGGATATCCCAGTTATCATAGAAGAAATAGCGGTCCTGGTACTCCTTTTCACCGGCGCGGGCTCTTTTTGCCCATTCGTGATCCTCGCTGGTATGGTTCATGACGAAATCCAGGCACATGGCGATCCCGCGGTCGTGGCAGTCCGCGGCCAGCGCCGCCAGATCTTCCATGGTGCCGAGTTCCGGCTGTACCTTGCGAAAATCCGAGACCGCGTAGCCGCCGTCCGATCTGCCCTCCGGGCTTTCCAAAAGCGGCATCAGATGCAGGTAATTCACGTTCGCTTCCGTCAGGTAGTCCAGTTTCTCACGAACACCTTTCAAATTGCCGGCAAAAGCGTTCACATACATCAGCATACCAACCAGATCATGGCCTTTATACCAGTCGGGATCCTTCTCTCTTTTCCGGTCGATCTCTTTCAGCGCTTCGCCTCGGCCTTCCCACATACGGTACAGCATGGAGACAAAATAATCATACGCCTTCTCATCCGCCTGATACAGCTCCAAATACAACCATTTGAGCTCCTCTTCGTGCCGAAGGTATCGATCCAGAAATTCTTTCTTAAATTGTGTGTCCATCAGGGTCCTCCTTTAGGGCATTCATATTCACGTAGTGCTTAACTCCATTATATAGCCCTTTAACTAATAAAATCAAGCAGAAAAAGGGGCTGTAGCAAAATGATATGGCATCATTTGAAGAAATTGGGCTTATTCTCATGATTTTTCTTATCCGCCCCAACCCTTTTGGAGACGCCCCTATCATTGGGGCGGATAGTCGAATCTTAAGCCTCGCCGCCCAGAACTTTTTGAGTTTTTTGGGCGGCGCATCAATTTGACGAGCTATCTTATCTAAATCCTGGGCGAGAAGAGCCGATCGGAAGTTATCTTATCCAGAAAAAATGATGAACAGACGACTCGTTTGGGTGAGAATCTTTTCTGATGAACTATCCTTTCCAATCACTGGATAAGATAACTTATCAAGTAAATATCTTATCCAAAAATCACAGGAAATTCTGGGCGGCGGAACAAGAAAAATAGTTAAATACCCCAAAAGCTTCTAAGAATCATCTTTCGAAGGTTTTTCTTCAGATTTTTATCAGGTATTTTTCATGAGAACGGTTTCAAAGAAACCTGGAAATCCTTTGCCTGGCTTAATGATCGTTTGCCACAAGATCTTTCTGCTCTGTCAAGGCCGTGGCCGCATGGCGGTGCACCGAAGGTGCAGCCTTGACAGACAGAAAACTTGTGGCATTTTTTAATTAAGCCAGGCAAAGGGTTCATCTGCCGCTGGCGGCATTCCGGAACAGAAAACAAACTTACAGCTAAACAAAAGGACCCGTAACAAATTTTGCTACAGGTCCTCTGTAATTATCTTCTATTTTTGTATTTTGTTTTTTTCGTTAAGGGGACATATGCCGATTGGACTTTGTCCTCCATCGGGAGGGCGTCGATCGTCCATGATGTTTCTTCATCGTTCAGGTTTCGGCCGAGGGTGCCGCCCATCGCTGACGGGGGCTGGCCGTCGTTCAGCGTGGCGGTCGGGACGGTGGAGGATTCCAGCGGTACGATTTCGGAAGATTCCTCCGGAGCCTTGTGCAGGTGTTTCTGACATTCGCCGCACCATTCCGGTTCATAGGAAGCGATGTCATCGACCAGCGGCGTCGAGAAGTTCGTATCGCCCATCATGCTCTTATAGGCGTCGGATCCGACGATCCAGTCCGCGTATTTATACGGATAGGCCGCATATTTGAAGTCGCTGATCCTTGTCAGACCGCTGGCCGAAATATCACTGATCTCATCCTCTGTTCTGGTCATAAAGACTTTGGTCTCTGTCGTCGGACAGTACTTCGTCGCGATACGGCCGGTCTCCGAGCAGACAGAAAGCTGGATGTGGTTCGGACAGACCCGGGTGGGAATATCTTCCACATGGATCCAGTCATATGTGATACGGCTTCCGCGGGGATCCTGACTGCAGTAGGGGCCTGCCAGCAGACCGGAATCACGGCACAGGCTGACCTCGGTGATGCCCTCCGGCGGTTCGCCGAAGTTATCGATCTTCGGCAGATTTTCATGGATCTTGCCCATGACAGCTGCCCAAAGCTCCTTGTGGCCGTTCCAGTAGATCCATTCATCGCCGTAATCGTCGTAGGTGCTGATAGAGCCATCCGGGTTCAGACTGGTCGTTCCCAGCGATTCATAGTAGATCTCCGGATAAGCCACATAGTCGAAACCGGCCTGGATACAGCAGGTATAGTACGGGGTGTAGCCAACGAACGCGTAGTCATTCGAGTCGTCGGTCGTACCGGACTTGCCGGCGATCGCCATTTCTTCATCAAAGTTACAGACCGGAGAAGTACCGTAGTACTTAACTACGTCTTTGAGCATGTCTGTCAGCATCCATGCGGTCGTCTCACGGATGACCCTGTGGGTCTCCTGCTTCTTCTCATAGAAGAGATTGCCTTCCGCGTCCTCGATCTTTGAGTACAGGGTCGGATGGATATAGACGCCTTCGTTCGCGATGGCCGCGTAAGCCGCGCACAGTTCCACGTTCTTGACGGAACCGGAACCAAGGCAGAGGGACGGGACCATGTCGGTCAGACCGTCTTCATCGGCTTCCCGGCGAAGGGTCGTGATACCGTAGCGTTCGCAGTATTCGAAGTTCGTTTCAATACCGACCGCCCGCATGAACCGGGCCGCGACCACGTTTTCAGAGTTGTAAATACCGATTCGGGCCGTGTCCTTTCCGTGGAAGGATCCGTAGTAGTTGTTCGGCGACCAGTCGCCCCACTGCAGCGGCGCATCGTCCATGGAGCTTCCGCATCCGAATCCGCCGACATCCAGTGCCGCGGAATAGGAGGCCAGGATCTTAAAGGTCGAACCGGGCTGTCTTGTGGAGTCCATCGCGCGGTTCAGGGCCAGGTTCGTAGTCTTCTTGCCGCGTCCGCCGGCCATGCCCACGATATAACCGGTATGCTGATCGATAACAGTCAGGGAATACTGCGGTTCTTCCGTGAGCGTGATCGATTCCATATAGTGGACATTCTTTTCCATGTCCGCGGTCACGTACTGGGCCTTGAATTCCTCCGCCGCGAGCAGTGCGTCTTCCT